>NZ_CP095855.1:1350000-1687500 GCF_023100805.1 Chitinophaga filiformis | reverse complement strand
CGTATTTTCTCCTGCCGGCGCCGCAGCTACCGGTGCTTTGGGCTCTTCTGCTACAATATCATCCGGGCGATCGTCACTTACTACCTTATCCAGTGCCTGGGAGAATTTATTGGATTGCTTTACTGGACGGGTACCGGGACCTACCGCTACCCCGCTTTTGGCAGGGAATGTAGAATCAAGGTCTTTCTTCAGGGAAGCCATCATCGCCTGCTTTTGTTCTTCTTCCGAAACAGCCGCCGGCGGTGCTGGTACAGGCGGCGCAGGTACCAGTGCAGTATCTGCAGATGCAGTTGCCGGCGTTGGCGGCGTTTCAGGCACATTGGCAGCTACTGCCGGTGCAGACGCCGTTTCCTGGGCAGGCACCACCTCCGCTGCAGGAGTTTCCACAGCCGCTACAGCTTCTTTTTTCTTTTCTTCTCCAGGTCTGATCACCGCAAATGTCTGCAGGTTGAACAATGCATATCCTCGCTCACCATCCTGCTTTAACAGGTAACCCTGGTCGGCCGGCCCGGTAATACGCACCTGGTATTGACGTTCCGGCGCATCGCTTTTGGCGAAACCGATCCGGAGATTAGCTGTACCAGCCGGCATCTTGGACAGGATCAGGTAACCCCTGTCTGAAGACGGGATCAGCTTACCATCATATCTGACATAAAAAGGCTGGGATCTTTCACTTTGTATATAGACAAAATACTGCTGCTCCTGGGCCAACATGCGGAAGGTCATCCCAAGAAAGAACAGTGTGAATAAAGATCTCTTAAAAGTTTGCGGCATACACATTTCTTGAATAACTATGAATGACGGACTAAGCCGTCATTCCGGATCGCTTATGATTGATTTAATTAATTACAAAATCTATTCCAAGATAACCAGCACCTCCCCCTTCTCTACTGCCGTACGTTCTTTCACCCTTACTTCTTTTACAACGGCATCCGCCGCCGCCTTGAACACATTCTCCATTTTCATGGCTTCCAGTATCAGTACCGGATCGCCCTTTTTTATGGCCTGCCCCGGTTCTACCAGTACTTTCAGCACTAATCCCGGCATAGGCGCCTTCAGGTCATTCACCTTTCGCGTCAGGGCATCTTTCATACCCATTTCCGCCAGCAACTGGTCAATCGGTTCTTCTATGACCACTTCATATTCCTGCTGATCGATCATAATAGTGACCGTTTTTGTGTCGCGGTCCACCTTTATTACCTGGGCTACATAGCTCCTGCCGTCCAGTATAACACTATGATTACCATTTGGAAGTGTTACTCCCGACCATTTAACTGGCTGGCCATTACTGGTAAAAGGGAACGAATTCGTATCGACTACAAACGGCTGCTCTCCATTCACAATTGCTTTTATCATAACATGGTATTTAACTGGACAGCGACAAAAATAACATTTTTACACACTTACCGGCCGCGGGCTTTGCGAATGATCCTGAATTATGGCCAATTATCATGATTTAGTTAACATTAACAGCTCAGATCACAATTATTTGTGATAAAACCTGTTAATTCGTGCCAAAAACAGTTTACAATCATGTTCAAACCTTTGCAGCACACGCTCAAAAGTGTACTGTTGGCTAGTCTCTCCGGGATAATTTATATTGCCCCGGTTGCTGCGCAACAGGCCCCCTCACAGCAGGAAGATCCCTCCCTTAAAATCTATCGCGCCACCTCAACAAAAGTGCATGACCTGGTACATACCAAACTGGATGTTCGTTTCGATTATGCTAAAAGATATCTGATAGGAAAAGCCTGGCTTACCCTGAAACCGCATTTTTACCAGACAGACTCCCTCACACTGGACGCTAAAGCGATGGATATCAAACAGGTAGACATCGTAAAAGGAGGCAGGAACATTCCCCTTAAGTACCGGTACGACAGCCTGCAGCTGCATATTGCACTGGATAAGGCGTACCAGAGAACCGAATCTTTTATTGTCTATATAGATTACGTAGCCCGTCCTGAAGAGGTAAAATCTGAAGGCAGCGCTGCCATTTCAGAGGCTAAAGGCTTGTATTTCATCAACCCTGACAGCAGTGTAAAGAACAAACCCGTACAGATCTGGACACAGGGTGAAACAGAATCCAGCTCCGCCTGGTTCCCGACTATAGACCGCACCGCCCAGAAAAGCACTGAAGAGATCAGTATTACCGTGGATAAGAAATATGTAACCCTTTCCAATGGTAAGCTGGTTAGCCAGAAAAACAATGCTGACGGCACCCGTACCGATTACTGGAAGATGGATCTGCCTCACTCCCCTTACCTGTTCATGATGGCTGTAGGCGACTTCGCTATCATCAAAGATCAGTGGAAAGGTAAAGAAGTGAACTATTATGTAGAAAAGGCATATGCACCTTACGCCAAAGCTATTTTCGGTAATACCCCCGAAATGATGACATTCTACTCCAATATACTCGGATACGAATATCCCTGGGCAAAATATTCCCAGGTAGTGGTAAGAGATTACGTGTCTGGCGCGATGGAAAATACTACCGCCACCATTCATGGCGACTTCCTGCAGAAAACAGACAGGGAACTCCTCGACAATAACAACTACAATGAATCTGTGATCGCCCACGAGTTGTTCCACCACTGGTTTGGCGACCTGGTAACTGCAGAATCCTGGAGCAACCTGACCCTGAACGAATCTTTTGCTGATTACAGCGAATACCTCTGGATGGCTTATAAATACGGTAAAGACGCTGCAGACGATCATTCTTATAAATCAATGCAGAGCTATCAGAAGTTTGCCCAGTACTCCGGCGACAAAGACCTGGTACGCTTCCACTACCATGATAAAGAAGATATGTTTGACGCTATCAGCTATCAGAAGGGTGGCCGTATCCTGAACATGCTGCGTAACGTAGTAGGTGACAGCGCCTTCTTCAAATCGCTCAACCTTTACCTCAAAACCAACGCCTTCAAAGCTGCGGAAGCCCACCAGCTGCGTCTTGCATTTGAAGAAGTAAGCGGTCAGGACCTGAACTGGTTCTTTAACCAATGGTACTTCGGACAGGGATATCCGGTACTGGACATCAGATCCAGCTATGATGAAGCCGCCAAAACCGTTACAGTTACCGTAGAACAGCAACAACAGGGTAACAAGATCTTCCAGTTGCCGGTTGCTATTGATGTGTATGCCGGTGGTAAAAAGGTACGTCACAAGGTGACCATCACCGATAAAGTAAGCACCTTTACCCTTCCATCTGAGCTTAAACCAGACCTGGTAAACTTCGACGGCGACAAAGTACTGCTGGCCACTAAAAAAGAGAACAAGGATATCGATGCCTACATCTTCCAATACAGCCATGCGCCGGAATACCTGGACCGCCGGGAAGCCATCGAGGCCTGCCTGAAAGAACAGAGCAGCAATCCGGCAGCCCTGAAGGTAGTAGCTGCAGCCCTCAGAGATAAATTCTACGGGTTGCGCGCAATGGCCATTAATGGCCTGAAACTGACAGATCCTGCTGTAAAGGCGGCAACCTTCGCGACCCTCCAGGAGCTTGCGAAGAAAGACGAGAACGCAACCGTACGCGCTGCTGCGCTGGCACAGCTGGGTACACTGAAGGATGCTAAATTAACGCCGATCTTCGAAGCAGCCGCAAAAGACCGTTCTTATGCTGCTGCCGGTGCTGCCCTGGAAAGCCTGGGAGCCCTGGACCTGGAAAAAAGCTATACGCTGGCCAAACAAATGGAAAAAGATTCCAAAGGTGCCCTGAGCAATGCAATCGCAGCCATATACGCACAGAAAGGCAATGAGGCTGACCTCGACTTCTTTGCAAAGACTTTCAATGAAGCCAGTGGCCAGGATAAACTGGATGCAGCCATCCAGTACCTGTCTATCCTGAGCATTGTAGATAATACCGACGAAGTACTGAAAGGCGTGGATGGCATCAAACAGATGGCTCTTTTGTTCAACAACAAAATGGTCAACAATTACCTGGTAAGCCTCCTGCAGCCGATAGCCCGGAATAAAGAAGAAAAAGCAGCTTTAGCCAGCCCCGACAAGAAAACGGGTTTGCTGAAGCAAAGTGAGTATATGAAGAAAGTAGCCAGTGAGCTGAAGAATTAACTGCAATAGTGCAAAAAGAGAAAGGGGTTCGTCCGAGACGAGCCCCTTTCTCTTTTTGCACTATACGTTCCTTGTACTATACAAGTAGAGAGATTCGCTTCGACTATCCTACCGGTTCCTACCTATAAGCACTACAGTCCTACATTTCACCTGCCATTCCATAGCGTTCGCTATAGAACAGTGCCTATAATGCTATAGAAGAGCGCCTGTAAGTAGTAACTTCCATCAAATCTCTACCGAATCTCCGCGCCATCTGATACCTATCGGTCAACATATCGTCCTGAACAGGAATGAGTTATCCTAATCCAACCTCACTATGCCGTTCCGGGATCTCTATGTCCGAAAATCCCTTCTTTATCAACCAGTTACGAAATATTTGCTGTACTTCATATTCCCCATGTACCAGGAATAATTTCTTTACCTCCCTGGGGTCCTGGCAGGACAGCCACTGGCTGAGATCCTCATAATCGCCATGGGCGCTCATGGAACGGATCACACCTACCTCTGTCCTCACCTCATAGCGGGTGCCATAGATAGACACTTCTTTAGCCCCTCTCATCAGGCGGCCGCCCAGGGACTGTGGTTCACAATATCCGACTATCAGGATAGTGTTCCGGCTGTCGCTGATGTTATTGGCAATATGATGCTTCACCCTCCCGGCCTCCGCCATCCCCGAGGCAGAAATGATCACACAGGGCGATTCACGAAAGTTCAGGGCTTTCGATTCATCTACAGTTTCGATATAATGCAGGCCGGGGAAGTCGAACGGATCATCATCAATTTCCAGCAGTTTGGCTACCGTTTTATTGAATACCTCCGGATGATGCCTTACTACGTCAGTCGCCTCCAGCGACAAAGGACTATCCACAAAGATGTCCACCTTAGGCAATTTACCATCCAGGCTTGCCCTGTTCAGTGCATACAGAAGCTCCTGGGTACGACCTACACTGAAGGCCGGGATGATCAGTTTTCCCTTCTTCACCTTGCAGGTATCATGAATATATTTGATCAGCAGATCGTCTGAAGGAGCAGCCTCCGCATGTAGGGTGCTGCCGTAGGTAGATTCCAGTAAGATGTAATCGGCCTGGGGAAAAATATCCGGAGATCGCAATATAGCGTCGTTATACCGGCCTATATCTCCACTGAAAGAGACCTGTGTGGTCTTTCCATTTTCGGTAATGCGTACGTGTACCGCAGCACTCCCTATGATATGCCCCGCATCGGTGAAATAGACTTCCACATCCTCGTCAATCCGGAACCAGGTCTTATAATTTATTTTCTTCAGGTGGGTAACACTATTCTTGGCATCATCAACGGTATACAAGGGCACGACTTCAGGCTTACCTTCTTTTTTCAGTTTTTTGTTCTTGTACTTCGTATCGTCTTCCTGGATCTTGGCGGAATCCAGCAGCAGGATCTCTGTCAGGTCATATGTGGCCGGTGTGCAATAAATAGTTCCTTTGAATCCTCTTTTCACCAATAATGGTATCAGCCCTGAGTGATCGATATGTGCATGTGAGAGGATCATGTAGGTAACCTGCGCCGCATCAAATCCGAAGTCTTCATTCATTGCATCCGTCTCACGGCCCATTCCCTGGAACATACCGCAGTCCAGCAGTATCTTTTTGCCATTCTTTAAAGATATAAGGTGTTTAGACCCGGTAACTGTACGTGCCGCTCCGTGAAATGCTATTTTCATGTGGTGTTTTTGAAAAATGATCTGTAATGGTATATCTCCTGTCTATGCTTTTCCTTTGAATGACCAGGTGATGGCGAACGAGGCAATTACTGTGCCATCCCCGCTCTTCCCGATACTGTTCACCGTCAGCACCTCCGGTTCTCCGGTGGCGGCAGTACGCGCTATAGCGGCCTGTATGGCCGCGCCATCCTGGCAGGTGAACCAGGTCTTACCAGTCGCCTTTTTCACAAAAGAAGCTTCCATACCTGTCACCAGCATGGACACGCGTTTTGGAGCAGCAGCACGCACATACATCATGGACAGCAATCCTGTGCTCATCTCTGCCGCCATGGCCAGACAGGCAAAATAGGTAGAACGGAAGGGGTTCTGCGACAACCATCTGAATGGAACTACCGTAATGCACTGCTGCTCATCCAACTGCTTCAACCTTACTCCGGCCAGCCACGCACTGGGCAGCTTCCAAAAAAGAAAAAGGGAAAACTTTAAGGGATGCCCGGCAAAACGGATAAATGACCGGACAGCTGGATGAAACGTGGCGTGCTCCATAACGGCTTTATTGATTTGTGTAATGAGCTGGATTCAATGCCTCCGGCGACCACTGTTTCAGCATGTCGCCCACCTTCTCCTTATCATACGTATCTGCAGATTCCAGCAAACCCGAATTCTGCGTATGCAACCTGTTCCCCTTCGCATCCAGGATGACGAGTACCGGAAAACCAAAGCGTTGCGGATATCCCAACTGCTTCAGCAATGGCAGGTTCTTGTTCTCTTTGCTGTAATTCAGATGATATACTACATAGTTTTTCTCCTGCAGCGCGTTCAGTGTCGAATCTTCACGCACAAACTTATAGAAGCGTTTGCACCAGATGCACCAGTTCCCCCCGATCTGGACCAATACATGTTTTTTTGTTGCTGCCGCCTGCTGTTCCGCTTTCAGCAGATCAGCCGCCGCATCAGCACCAGGGTCATAGATGTGCTGAAGGTCCAGTACGGGCTTTTCCTGTGCATGTGCCATACCAATAGCGCACATCATTACCACAATGGGTAGTAATAAATATTTCTGCATACGTTAATTTATCTGTCTACAATGATTGTATATACTGGTATATAGCCTGCTGGGCATTTACACGCTCCTCACCTTCCTCCGGAACAATTTCAATATTACGTATTTCCGCATCCAGTTTCACTGCATTGGTATTATCTGCCAGCTGCAGCCTGATGATCTCTTTCAATTGTTCCCTCAACTGCGTGTCATATACCGGGAAGCAGACCTCAATACGCCTATGCAGGTTACGGTTCATCCAGTCGGCCGATCCCATATACACCTCTTCATGACCATTGTTATGGAAGATGAAGACCCTGGCATGCTCGAGGTAGCGGTCCACTATCCTGCGGACCCTGATATTACCGCTTTCCGGTTGTTCCGGCACCAGGCAGCAGATACTGCGGGCAATCAGATCTATCTCTACGCCCTCCTGGCTGGCAGCGTACAGGCTGGCAATCATCTCTTTCTCCTGCAGGTTGTTCAGCTTGATGGTGATCTTTGCAGGCCTACCCGCACGGGCATTTTCAATTTCACGCCCGATCAGTTCCTTAAAGCGGTCCATCATATTGAACTGGGCCACCAGCAGGTGCTGGAAAGTAAGGAAATTATATTTGCCCGGCTGCTCCCTGGCCTGCAGGTACAGGAACAGCAGTTCCAGTTCCTGTGTTATGCCGGGATGAGCCGTCATCAGCACATGATCTGTATAGAACCTGGCCGTCGTTTCATTGAAATTGCCTGTAGCCATCAGGCCCGCATAATCCCATCTATATCCCCGGCGGCGTTTCACCAGTGCGATCTTCGCATGTACTTTCAGGCCGGGTATGCTATATATGATCTTCACCCCTGCAGCCTTCATCTTTTTGGCCCAGCGGATATTGTTGGCTTCATCAAAACGGGCTTTCAGTTCCACGAATACAGTCACCTGCTTACCATTGTGAGCAGCGCTGATCAAGGCGTTCGCGATCTGTGAGCTGGACGCAATACGGTACAGTGTGATGTAGATCTCCTGTACATTAGGGTCCACCGCCGCTTCATTAAAGAAACGGAGGATGTAATCGTAGCGCTGATAAGGAGCATGTAACAGGATATCCCGTTTTGCTACTTCGTCCAGCAAACGGGGCGCTTTCTCCAATGAAGGCACCTGTACCGAAGGCTGTTTCGGATAGCTGAAGGCCGGCGATTTCACTGGCATCGGCAGGTCATTCAGGTCCTTCAGGTTATGATAACGGCCTCCTTCCACCATTTCTTCCGGCAGGATGTGGAAATAAACTGACAGGAGTTTCTGCAAAGCCAGCGGCATGGCAGCGTCAAACAGGAAACGGGTAGGGATGCCCAGTTCTCTCTTCTGGATCATGGTCTCTACCTGCTCCAGTATATCGCTGGCCAGTTCATTCATGTCTGTTTCCGCGTCGCGGGTGATCTTGATGCTGTAACAACCTGTTATCGTATACCCAGGGAACAGGAAGCCAATATTCTCCCTGATCACATCGTCCAGCATGGCAATGTAGTATACGTTCTCCAGTGCCGGCAGTTCTATAAAACGGGGCAATACAGCGCTGGGGATGTTCACCAGTGCATATTGCAGCATATCGGGAGTGGCGTCTTCGGTAAGGGAGACAACAAAGTACAGTTGGTTATTTTCCAGGAATACTTCCTCCGGTTTCTTCTTTCGCAGCCACAATGGCTGCAGGAAACTCAACACCCTTGTCAGGAAATATTCCCGCAGGTGCTCCAGATGTAAAGTATGTAAAGGCTCATTATAGTACAGGTGTATATTGTAACTACGCAATGCGGGCAATAAATGCCCCGTCAATGTACGTCCGAATTCTCCCAGTTGCCTGTTGATCTCGCGTTGGATGGCAGGCAATGTGTCCTGGGAAAGGATATCCTCTCCGGCTACATCGGGATTTCGATGCAGCAGTTTGTTCACCGCCAGGATCGCCGGCATGCGTACACGAAAAAATTCATCCAGGTTGGAAGAGAAGATCGACAGGAATTTGATCCTTTCATACAAAGGCACTTCTTCATCTTTAGCCATGCATAGTACCCTGTAGTTGAACGACAACCAGCTAAGGTCACGGTCATACAGGGGAACATTCGCAGAAATAGTCTTGTTATTACTCATGCTTAATTCTTCACCGGAAAAAATAGGGCGGCTATCAGGAACGCCAATACGGAAATGATCAGTCCAAACATAAAGATGTTGTAGGCGATGCGCAATTGTCTGTATTTCTTGCCCAATACCACACCCAGGTGGTAAATGTCCTGTATCATGCTGCCGTAGACATAATCGTTATCTTTCATCATCTCAGTCATGCCCCAGCTATACTCTTCCAGGGACATCTTATGGAAGTTACCAAAGAAGAGCAGGTTGGTCTTTTTACTGTCGATGTCTGCCTTGGTGAATTTCCCGATATTGATATTAGGGCGTGTAGCCAATACAGAGAAGATGATGGTCAGCACACCTGTGAGCAGGAATATAAAGGCGGGGATGATCAGGTTGGGATAATCTTCCAGTCTTCTGAACAACACACCCAATATAACGGAGATGATAATAGAGTTCACCGAGATCATGATATGCGCCTTACTGTCTGCCATGGAGCTAAGGCGGATATGATTGGTAGAAGTGGTACGGAACATGGTTTCCACGCCTCTTCCCGGCTTGGGTTCTTTTTCTTTCTTCTCCTTTTCTTTTTCCTTTTTACCTTTCTCTTCCCTGACAGGGACGGGTGCTTCACTGTCGGCAGTGGCTACAGCAACAGCGGTTTCATGTGCTTCTTTCTTAGCCGCTTTTTCTTTCTTATGCGCCTTTTCCTCCTGTTTTTCCAATTTACTTTTCAACCTGGCGATGTTTTCTTCTTTTTGTTGTTGCAGCAATGCCTTGCAGTATGCCGTGAAATAGTGATGGGACTCCTGCAGTCGCAAAGAACCTGCATTCCAGGTAGCGCCGGGGATCTCTCTGCCAAGTGTCAGTTCCATTTCCTGCCTCAGGAGGCGGGAACGGTCTTTGAAGTCCTTGGTACCAAGGTGAAACAGGTCTGCATCACATACGATCTCTTCCAGCAGGTTCTGTGGGTTCTGAGGCATTTTGGTGGCCATAATACAGCCAGCTACCTGTAGTTGTACATTTTCAGGAATCTGTTGTACATTTAAGAACTCCCTGGCCATCTCTGCTCCTTTCTCTTCATGCATTTTCGTTTCTCCCACCAGGTAGCCCAGATCATGGAACCAGCATGCTACCAACACTACGAGCAGTTCATTCTCCCCTAGACGGTAATGTGCTGCAATCTGCTGTGCTGCTGCAACTACCAGCTTTGTGTGTTCTAAATTATGATACACCAGGTTAGGGTGAGGATGTTCCTGGTATTGCTTCGCAACATATGATTCTGCTGCTTCTATGATTAATCCTGTTTGCATAAGCCTTAGTTAAAAAAGCGAAACTGAGATCAGCAAGTTACTGCATTTTTTGAGTTAATTTTATTCCATGAATACGCAATGCCGGATACAGCGGGCCTGTCGCTCGCTGTGTTTTTGCATTGAATATTAACCACTCATCTATGCAAGTAAGATATATTGCGTTCTTTTTCCTGTTCCTGTCCTGCAATGCTTTCAATCGCGAGGATAAACAATATGGCTCTCCCAAAGGTTATAATCTTGCAGAGCCTACCCGTTACCGTGTCAGACAGTCCATGCAGGAGATCTCCGGCATCGTCCTCGCCCCTGACGAACATCACATCCTGTCCATCAATGACGAAGAGGGTAAGATCTATTCCATAGATGTGAGCACGGACAGGCCATATCCTACTTCCAAGTTCGATAAAAGCGGCGACTATGAAGATCTGGCCACAACAGGTGCTGATTGGTTTGTGCTGAAGAGCAATGGTCACCTGTATCATGTCAACGGCATGTTCACCGACACGGTAGACGCCACTCATTATAAACTGTCCCTTCCGGGTAAAAGGGAATTCGAAAGCCTTTATTTCGACGCAAGAGACAGCAGCCTGGTGGCCATCTGCAAGAATTGTGAAGAAGACAAAAGAGAAGGCTTTACTACCGCTTATCGTTTCCGGCTGAATACGATGGAGTATGACCCGAAGCCAGCCTACCGTATCAATGTAGCTGATATTGCCAGGCTGACGGGCGGGGATGTAGGTCACTTCAGGCCTTCAGCTGCAGCCATTCATCCGATAGAACACCGGCTATATATTGTATCTGCTATCAACCGCCTGCTCGTTATTACCGACCTTGACGGTAAAGTACAGGAAGCTTATAATCTACGGCATCGCCGCTTTCCGCAACCGGAAGGCATCTCTTTCACCGCAAACGGCGATATGTATATTTCCAACGAAGCAGTAGACGAATCACAGGCCAGCATTCTGAAATTTAAGTACCATTGAACTCATCACGATGATTAGCATTTTACCAAAAGCAAGACACATTTTACCCCTCCTCTTCCTGCCACTGCTCACCAAGGCACAGATGACGGACGATAGCCTGGCACGCCGGGTGATCCTCATCGGAGACGCGGGAGAGTTGCACAAAGACGGGCACAATCCTGTCATAGATGCAGTGAAACAGCGAATTAATTTACAGGATGCCAGGAATACCGTACTATTCCTGGGCGACAATATATACCCACTTGGACTGCCCGACGCAGGCTCTTCCAGGTATGATGAAGCCAGGCAGATACTCGACTACCAGGTAAACCTGGTGAGAAACACCAATACACAGGCCATCTTCATTCCCGGTAACCATGACTGGAAACGTTCTAAACCGGATGGATGGCAGACAGTGATCAACCAGCAGCTGTACGTGGACTCCCTGCAACTGCCCAATGTCAATTTCCTGCCTAAAGATGGCTGTCCCGGCCCGGAAGAGGTACACCTGGATAACAATACCACTTTGATCATTATGGATACTGAATGGTGGTTGTTCCCTTACCAGAAACCAGGGTCAGAATCTTCCTGCGACACCAAGACAAAGGAAGAAGTGCTTACTGAACTGAACGACATCGTTAGCCGTAACAGGAATAAACTGATCATCTTCGCAGCACACCATCCCTTCAGAAGTTATAGCATACATGGCGGTTATTATACCATCAAACAGCATATCTTCCCCTTCACTGATCTCAAAAAAGGGCTGTACATCCCTTTACCGCTGATCGGGTCTATCTACCCCATCACCCGCGGTGTATTCGGGACGCCGGAAGATATTCCCAACCCGATCTATCAGTCAATGATCCGGGGAGTGGAAGCGGCTATCAAACCACATGGCCCGGCCATCTTCGTATCAGGTCATGACCATACCCTCCAGCTCATCAAAGATGAACAGAACTTCTACGTTGTAAGTGGCTCAGGCGCCAAGGAGAACAGGGTAAAGAAAGGCAGCAAGTCGCTCTTTGCCAGTAATGAGAACGGCTATACCGTACTGGAAATATCCAAAAGCGGCCGGGTGGAAGTGAAATACTACACAATAGAGAAAACAGATGCCCCCGTATACGCACAACAGCTATTCAGCCTGCAGGATGTCCGTTCCAGCGCTATCGCCAACGCCAGCCCATCTGCCAGCCAGCTGCCAGCTACGGTTGTTATGCCGGCAGATTCACAGTATACCGGTAAGACAGGTTTCCACTACTGGCTGATGGGAAGGAATTATCGTGATGTATGGGGCACCCCGCTCAGTTTCCCGGTTTTAGACCTGAACAAGGAAAAGGGTGGCCTGAAGATCCTGAAACGCGGAGGAGGCATGCAGACACTCTCCCTGCGCCTGGAAGATAAAGATGGCAAGGAATGGGTGCTCCGTTCCCTGAAGAAATACCCGGCCAAAGCAGTACCGGAAGCCTTACGGGAAACGGTTGCCAAAGATGTTGTGCAGGACCAGATCTCTGCCGCCAATCCATACGCCCCCCTGGCCGTAGTGCCACTGGCAGATGCTGCGGGTGTACATCATACCAACCCGACCTTCGTATACTTACCTAAAGATACGGTGCTGGGTATTTATGAAAATACCTTTGGAGACGATGTATACCTGTTTGAAGAAAGAGAACCGGATGTAAAAGGAAAGACACTCAATACACCCAAGGTACTGGAACAGCTGCAGGGGGATAATGATAATACCATCAATCAGCCCGCCGTATTGAATGCACGCCTGCTGGACCTGCTGATAGCAGACTGGGACCGCCACGATGACCAATGGAGATGGGCGGGAGAGAATGGAAAAAAAGCGAAGACGCAAAGATATTTTCCTATCCCCCGCGACCGTGACCAGGCATTCTTCGTAAATGAAGGCCTGCTTCCCCGTATTGCCTCCAGGCGCTGGGCACTGCCGAATATACAGGGCTTCCGGCCAAAGATCAGGTATGTAGAAGGACAAAACCCTACTGCACAACCATTTGACCGCTCCTTTATGAACGAACTGAGTGAGCAGCAATGGAAAGATATTAGCAAGGCCTTCGTACAGCGTATTACCGATTCCACTATCAGGGCTGCGGTAAACCGCTTCCCGGATACGATCAAAGCTGAAGTGGCAGAGCGTACTTACAATACACTGAGAGCACGCCGCGATATACTGGAAAAAGAAGCGCTTGTATTATACCGATTCCTGTCCAAACACGTGGAAGTGACCGGTAGTAAAAAGGATGAGTTGTTCACCATTGAACGTCTGCCAGGCGGATTGATGGACGTAACAGTTAACAAGATCAACAAAAAAGGCGAACTGGAACAGGTGATCTATCACCGTACATTCGACCCTAAAGATACCCGTGAAGTAAGGCTGTTCGGCCTCGGCGGAGAAGACAAATATGTGGTGAAGGGAGATAACGGCTCGCCTATCAAGGTGCGCATCATCGGTGGTAAGGATATAGATACTTACATCGATAGTACCGGCAGCCATGCCGGCAAGCGTATCCGCATCTATGAACTGGCCAACAGGAAAGACAGCTTCGCCATGAACGGCAACGACAGGAGGATCCTTTCTTCCAATCCTGACATCATCAGGTATGAACGTACCTTCTTCCGCCTGAACTACAACAAGCTGATGCCGCTGGCATCTGCCGCATTTAACGCGGATGATGGTCTGTCACTGGGCGCCGGCTTCCAGTATACCACACAAGGCTTCCGCAAACGCCCGTTCGCTACACGGCATACCGTGCTGGCAGGCCACTCGCTGGGTACCGATGCATGGCAGTTCCGTTACCTGGGCGAGTTCACCGATGTGATCGGCAATACTGACCTCACCATTACAGCCAGCGCGAAAGCACCTAATAACACGATCAACTTTTTCGGCTTTGGCAACGAATCAGTGTTTGATAAGTCAAAGACCATCCGCTACTATCGTACACGTTTCGCACTGTTCAACATCGAGCCTTTACTGAATACCAAATTATCAAGGAATGTAGAACTGTATTATGGACCATCACTCACTTACTACAGCCTTGACAAAGACGAAACAGCAGGACGTATTATTTCGGATTTTCCTCACAATGGCCTGGATTCCATGTCCGTTTACCGGTCAAAGTCTTATGCCGGTCTGCGCCTGGGATTAAAAATAGATACCCGTAACAATGCCCTGATACCAACAAGAGGTATCAGCTGGAATACTTCTCTGTATGGTAGCCAGGGATTAAATGAAGACAAACGTAATTATCTGCAGGCGCAAACAGACCTGAGCATTTATACAAACTTCCATGTGCCTACCAGTGTTGTGCTGGTAACCCGTTTCGGTGCGAATAAGATCTGGGGCGATTACGAATACTTTCAGGCAGCGGCCATCGGTGGTGTTCAGAACCTCAGGGGTTATCGTAATTATCGTTTTACAGGCAATGCAGCGGTATACAACAATGTTGAGCTGCGTATTAAACTGTTTGATTTCCGTTCTTACCTCTTCCCTGCCAGTGTGGGCCTGCTTGCCTTCAACGATGTAGGGCGCGTATGGTTCCCCAGCCAGAAATCAGCCATATGGCATGATGGTTATGGCGGCGGCGTATATTTCACCCCTGCTAATCTCGTCGTGCTTTCAGCAGTAGTAGGCCGTTCTGACGAAGGCGTGCTACCATATATCACTTTCGGGTTCAGGTTCTGATATCCGGACAAAATAGCAAAGGCCCGCTCACCTAACAGGAGCGGGCCTTTTTGCGTATATTAAATCCTACAATCCTTAGTCCATATTCACCTTCACACGTAATGCCCTCAGACCGCTTACTCCCTGCAGGTCTTCCAGATCGAGCATTTCCACTTCAGCCGCCAATACACCCTTATTCTGCAGGAAAGTGATATACTTCAGGTATTCTTCCATTTCCTTCGCATAGGCGTATACGATAGAGATAGTACCCGGCTGTGTCAGGCGCTTACCCGTCTGACGGATATGCACTTTATCTATCCGTTTCTTCATGATCTCATAACGGATATTATAAGCACCTTCCACGTCAAAGCGGCGTTCATCCTGGCGGAAGCTGATATCTATCGGATTGCTGTGTACCAGTATCAGCTGTGTGGTCTGTAAAGGTACTTTCAGCGTATCTTTCAGCTTATTCGTCATTTTCGCGATCTCTGCCATGGAAGAAAGCTGCCATAGGCGAAGGTTACGCAGGTACAACAGGTCGAACTTACGGTTCTGGGCAATAGCCTGTCCGATGTAAATATTGTACTCTACGCCATCGGTACGGTACTTCTCAAAATAGCAGGGGAAGGAATGCTGAATATTCTCCTTCTCTTTATCGAGGTACTTATTGATCTTCGCGTTGATCTTTGCCAGGCTCTCTTCATACTCCTGGCGGTGATGCAGGATATGGCCTTCTGAAGTATCTACCAGGGAGAAATACCGTTCCAGTACCGGCTGCAATTCAGGGTGACTGTCATGCAGGTGATGGAACAATGGCCCGATCTCTTCATCCAGGTAATTGTTCGTCTTCAGCTCGTCTTCAGACAACATGCCGCTGGTGATACCAGTGATCAGCTCATCATTCTTGAACTTCAGTTCTTCCAGCAATGGCAGGTAGATCGTATTACCGATATAATCAAGCGTTTCCCTGATCAGCAGCAACTGTTCGCGCAGGTCTTCATGGATCGCATTGCTGCGTTCTGTAGATGAGTTCCTGATATCAACAGCACCGTATAAAGGATAGACATCTTCGAAAGAGATGTTGCCGATGTCCTTGCGATCTTCTTTCGGTGTATGCAGGTAATGCCAGGCGGCATCCGTAAATTTCCATTCTACCGAAGGCTGAAGGGCAGTGAACTGCTCCTTTATCACCTGGACGATGCGGTTATTCACGATATCGGCGCCTCTTGTCAGCAGCATCATGATCTGCGGATGACCAGGATATGCTTTGCCGATCGTTTCCGCGGTGACCTTATTAGGCTGGGAAGACGCTATTTCAACAATCCCCAGTAACTGACCTTCATACCATACAGGCGCCATCAGGTAGCTCCTGATACCTTTCAGCGGCAGGTAGCGCAGGAAAGGGTAAGACAACAGGGTAGCATCTGTCACATCCGGGATCAGTAAAGGATCTTTACTACGCTCCAGGTGTTCCAGCAATTGCTGAAACAGTTGCTGCTGTTGTTTGCCATTATTGATCACACCCAACATGACGCCACTTTCACAGAGCTCACATTCCAGTACATACCGGCCATTAATCTTGGGAATGGGAACGATATGCACGCTCACGTCCTCCTGCTGTATCAAAGATTCCAGTTCCTCTTCCATGCGGCGGTAGGTCTGTTGCTCATTACCGTCGTGCATGTTAAGGATCAGGTTCTTCATGGTGTTCTGCACTTCATCTTTTGTAACATCCTGTATGGTCCAGATCACAAAACCTTCCAGTGCGAAATTGCTCAGTGGCAGCAGTTCCTGTAAAGTTTCAAGAGAGAAATGCTGCCGGCAGATGTTATCATACTTCAGGTTGGGAATTTCTCCTTTTACTTTTACATCTACGAAACGTGCATCAATATGTAATTTAACATACTTCTTCAGCCCGTTACTGTCGGGCAGGGTCACATGATGGATGATCTCATTCTGATAATCCATCGGGAACCCATATACTTTTTCAAGTAAGAGCTTGTATAACCATTCCAGTTTGTCTCTTTTTACCTTCTCGACGGAGATTCCTTCCGGTACTGCCACCAGCTTATCGCCATTGGCGGCAAAGAGCTTCTTGAACAGGTCAGAGTAGTAAAAGATGGCAAACTTGTGTGGAACGCCTATGCCATATATATCTTTTTCCATGTCGACAGTGACAGGGAAAATGGTTGCAATGATCAGATCGAGATATTCCTGGTAAGCAGACAGGTCGTCGGCACCGGCTATGGGGCCTAGTAGAGCAGGGTTACCTTCAAACTGTTTAACTATCTTCTGATAGTAAGCAGCACGCGCATCCGAGGTTTTAGCAGCCTTTTCTTTCAGAAACTTAACGTAAGGTCCAAATGAGATATGGCTGTCTATCATTACTTCCTCTTCCTTGAACACTTCGGAGTTAGCTGATAAAACTTTCATAAACTATAATGTGTAAAAAATACTCATCGTATACTATAACAGACGAATGTGACAATAAATTATTTTATGGCTAGCAGAATAGACAGTGTGCAGGTAAAAGCAGGATTGCGGTGAATTATCCTACAAATTTATGTTAAAACTTGTTACAACACTTCAAAAAAAATGCAGATTTGCTTATACAAATCTGCATTAGTTAGTTTAAGTATTAACTATTTAGTTATTATAACTCGATCTGGTTACGTAACAGGTCCTCCAGTACATCCCGCTTACGGATGAGCTGCGCCTTGCCATCTTTCACCAGTACTTCAGCCGGTTTCAGGCGTGAATTGAAATTGGAGGACATTTCAAAGCCATAGGCGCCGGCATTGTAAAACACCAGGTAATCCCCCTCTTTTACTTCATTCAGCTTACGGTCCCAGCCAAAAGTATCTGTTTCACAGATGTTTCCCACCACGGTATAGATACGCTCTGTTCCTTTAGGATTGGAAATATTGCGGATAAGGTGGAAAGCGTCGTAGAACATTGGCCTGATCAGGTGGTTGAAACCTGAATTCACGCCTACGAACACGGTAGCCGTTGTTTGCTTGATCACATTGGCTTTTACGATGAAATAACCGCACTGGCTCACCAGGAATTTACCCGGCTCAAACCATACCTGCAAAGGACGGTTATAGGTCTTGGTGAATTTATTGAAAGCTTCTGACAGCTTTTTACCCAGCAGGTTAATATCTGTTTCCGGGTCGCCGGACTGATAAGCTACTTTAAAACCGCTACCCAGGTCAATGAATTCCAGGTCGGGGAAATGCACGGCCTGTTCGAACATGATCTCCACGCCGCGCAGGAATACGTCCACATCCTTGATCTCGGAACCAGTGTGCATATGCAGGCCGGTCACTTTCAGCCTGGTGCTTTTCACGATACGCTCGATATGGCGCAGCTGATGAATGGAGATACCGAATTTGCTGTCCACGTGCCCGGTAGAGATCTTATAGTTCCCACCGGCCATGATGTGTGGGTTGAGGCGGATACAGATAGGATAAGTATCACCAAAACGGTTACCGAACTGCTCCAGGATGGATATATTGTCGATGTTAATATGAACTCCCAGTTCTTTTGCAGCGATGATCTCGTCCAGGTCCACACAGTTAGGGGTGAAGATGATGTTATCAGGCACAAACCCGGCTTTCAGGCCCAGCAGCACTTCCTGGATGGATACAGTATCCAGTCCGCAACCCAGGGAGTTGATATACTTCAGGATGTTGATATTGGTAAGTGCTTTACAGGCATAGAAAAAGCGGGCATCCGTTTTTTGGAAAGCGTTTTGCAGCTTTTCGTACTGGATCTTTATTTTTTCGGCGTGATATACATATACCGGTGTTCCAAATTCTTCTGCCACTTTCACGAGGAAGTCGGCTGAGAGAAGATCGCTTTGCTTAGACATTTATGGATAATGATTTACAAATTTTCACACGCAGACAGCTGATTTTCTGCAAAGGCTGCCTGAAAAGTCTGCGAATTTACTACTGAAACCGGAGATTTTTAGAAATCTTCTTCTTCTCCTCCCATAAAGTCGTCCAGCTCGCGACGCTCCTTCTTGGTGGGGCGGCCGATCTTGCTAGGGCGTTTACCGGTCTGGAATACGGAAGCCTGACGTTGTTCATGTTTATCTTCTTCGGGAGTGATATCATTATAATACTTGATAGCCTCAGTGTACTGTACACGGTTCGCCAGCAGGCCGGTCACCTGTATCACCCATTTGCGTCCCTCGGTCCTGATCTCATAAACATCGTTAATGGCCACAGACCGGGCAGCTTTTACCGCCGCGCCATTCATTTTTACCCTTCCCGATTCACAGCCTGCGGAGGCCAGGGAACGGGTCTTAAAGATCCTGATAGACCAGAGGTATTTGTCAATACGTACTTTTTCTACTTCTTTCATCTTCTTGGATATGTATAAGGCCGGCCCGTTAGTAACGAGCCGGCCTTCAAATTTATCAATAAATAGCGTTATCAGGCTATTTGCTCATTTCTGCGAAATACTTGTGGAAGTACGGAATGGTCTCAATTCCTTTATAGAAGTTGGCCAGGCCATACTTTTCGTTTGGAGAGTGCAGGTTGTCGCTGTCCAGACCAAAGCCCATGAGGATGGTCTTCAGGCCCAGTTCCTTCTCGAACAGTGCTACGATAGGAATACTTCCACCGCCACGCATTGGGATAGGGCCTTTACCGAAGGTAGCCCTGATGGCCTCACTGGCCGCCTTGAATGCTACGTGATCGGTCGGTGTTACATAAGGGCTGCCGCCATGATGGGTGGTTACCTTTACTTTTACGCTTTTCGGAGCGATCTTTTCAAAATGTGCCTGGAACAATGCAGAGATCTCTTTCCAGTCCTGGTTAGGCACCAGGCGCATGGAGATCTTGGCAGAAGCCTTTGATGGCAGTACTGTTTTAGAGCCCTCACCGGTATAACCACCCCAGATACCATTCACTTCCAGTGTTGGACGGATGCCGGTACGCTCGATAGTGGTATATCCTTTTTCACCCCACAGGTCATCCACGCCCAGGTCGGCTTTATATTCCGCCTCATCGAAAGGAGCGGCGTTCAGTGCAGCACGCTCTTCCTGGCTCAGTTCCTGTACTTTGTCGTAGAAGCCTGGTATGGTGATGTGGTTATTTTCGTCGTGCATGGAAGCGATCATCTTACACAGGATGGTGGCAGGATTGGCTACCGCGCCGCCATAAACGCCGCTGTGCAGGTCACGGTTAGGGCCCGTCACTTCCACTTCCATATAGGAGAGGCCACGCAGGCCGGTATCCAGTGACGGGTTTTCCAGGCTGAGCATGGCTGTGTCGGAGATCAGCACTACGTCAGCTTTCAGTCTTTCCTTATTGTCTTTGATGAAGATCCCCAGGTTTGCAGATCCAACTTCCTCCTCTCCTTCGATCATGAATTTGATATTGCAGGGTAAGGTGTTGGTTTTGGACATGGTTTCAAAGGCCTTCACGTGCATGTAAAACTGTCCTTTGTCGTCCGCGCTGCCACGGGCATAGATCTTTTCGTCTTTGATAACGGGTTCAAAGGGACCACTGTGCCAGAGTTCCAGCGGGTCCGCAGGCTGTACGTCATAGTGCCCGTATACCAGTACTGTAGGCAGTGCAGGATCTATGATCTTTTCACCATATACTATAGGATGACCCGCAGTAGGGCAAATCTCTACCTTGTCGGCGCCGGCTTCTTCCAGGCGCAGTTTCACAGCTTCCGCACAGGCTTTAACATCCTTGCTGAAGGAGGAGTCAGCACTAACAGAAGGGATGCGCAGCAATTCCAGCAGTTCTTCGAGGAAACGATCTTTGTGTGTAACCTGATAATCTTTCCAAACTTGCATGTTCCAGTAAATTAACTTTTAGAAAGGTGCAATTTAAGGGAAAGTCAGAAATATTGATTTGTCTGTTTCAGCTGGTCAATTTGCATACGTTAACACTGCATTAACAATTTTGTTGAACTTTTGATCGAACTTAACTACACAAAACCGGTACACCAATCCCAAACAGTATGCAAATCAGCGAGGACATCACAATGTTATCTGCCCTCCAGAAGGATAACAGAATTGAGGCTTACCAATACTTCTTTATGAAATACTATAAGCCCCTTTGCTTTAAAGCCTGCCAGATGCTGGGCGATCAGGAGCGTGCGAAAGAGGTAGTGCAGCAACTATTTATAGAAGTATGGAAAAAGAAGACGTACAGGCAAATAGCCCATTCTCCCGGAGGATTTTTTTATCAGCTATTATACGAGCGATGCCAAGGGATACAACAGGCAGCAGCGCCGAGTACCTGTCCGCCATGCCGGACGGGACCTGCTCTTGTACCCCAGGCATTATCCTCGCAACTGGCAGTATTGCTTGACTCATGACCCATTATTATCAGAACACAACATCTATATTACCCTCTTATAATCCACTTAGCACAAAATGAAATACGACCAAGAGTATATATACACATTACTCCTGCGTAAGCAACTGGGCGAATTAAGTGAAGTGGAAGATACGTTGCTGCAAAAGGTCATACACACCGATGAACAGGTCCGTAAATGCTATTATGAACAGGAAGAAGCTAAACTGTATACTGACAATGCTTTTCTTGACGATCTGCGGGTAGAACATGACTGGTGCAAAGTAGCAGCTATCCTTGCCCCTAAACCCTTACACACGAGGATTTTCCTGTTTGCAAAGCGGAACAGCGCTGTTGCAGCGGCTTTTGTTATGGGCGTTGCATGTGCGGCCTGCTGGCTGGCCTACCAACAGGGCTATTTCCAGCAGCCTACTACAGCCCCGGCGTATGCATCTATGGTATACCATCAGGCGCCGGCGCCGGTACAAAAAGCTGCCCCGGCATCCATTGTATTACCGGCCGATACCACCGTTCGCGTTAGCACCAACCCGGCGCCGCTGGCGGGTAATGAGCCCTCAGCATCTTCATCAGATACTGCAACCGGCGATAATAATTTGCTACCCGGCAAACAGATCACACACGACAGCATCTACCAAAGCAGCGCCATAGAATGGAACACGCTGACAGTGCCTCCCAGGACGGATTACAGGATCGAGCTCTCCGACGGAACGGAAGTACATCTCAACGCCAGTTCCACCCTGCGGTTTCCCTTCATATTCCCCGGCAGGACCAGGGAGGTGTACCTGGAGGGAGAAGCATTTTTCACCGTGGCGCACGATCCGAAGCACCCCTTTATTGTACATACGGGCACCACATCCGTGATCGCGCTGGGCACGGAGTTTAACGTAAATTCTTACGATCATAACATTATCACAACCTCCCTTGTCACAGGCAGTGTGGTAACAGATGTAGGCGATAGTCTGGATGTAACCCTGAAACCGGGCTATGAGGCCATTTACAAACCGGGTGAACGCTTTAAGGTAAAACGTTTCGACGAGAACGTTACCCTCGGCTGGAGAGATGGGATCTTCCGTTTTCAGAATAAACCGCTGGAAGATATAAGTCCCGTTATGAAGCGCTGGTTTGGCCTGAAGGTATCATTTGCAAGTCCCGGTATCGCTGCTCTGCTTATTTCCGGTGATCTTGACAAGGATAAACCCGTTGCGGACTTTCTGAATGGCATCTGCCGGGAAAAAGGCCTTGACTGCAAGATCTATGACGGCACCATTCACTTTAGCGTACAGAAAAAATAGGCGGAGAACAAATCAGGAAATCAGTTTCTGCCGTAGCAGGAATTCAAGCTTCTCGTTCACATCCAGCAATTTGGCTGTTAACTCTTTATTCTCTTTCCGGAGGGAGTAAACTTCATATGCCTTATCTATATTCTGCTTCAGCTCATCATCATTCCAGGGTTTTGAAAAGTATTTGTATACCTGCCCTTTATTGATGGCATCTATCACGGCATTGATATCAGCATAACCGGTTAACAGCATCCGGATAGGTTCCGGATATTTATCGAGAATCGATTCGAAGAACTCAATTCCCGTCATTTTGGGCATCCGCTGATCGGAAATGATGATGTGTATTTCCTGCTTGGCCAGCACCTCTTCCGCCTCCTCTGCCGAAGTAGCTGTATACACTGTATAGAGCCTACGGAATGATGCCTTAAAAGCATTTAAATTGTGTATCTCATCATCAACATACAGGATATGGATGTGTTGTGCACTCATTGACGCTGCCTTGGATTCAAATAATTAAAAAAACGCGTTACAAACGAATGAAAGAAGGATAGACACTGAAAAACAAGCGCTTATATTGACCCGTTCATGGATAACTTCTTCATATACAAGCTGTTCCGTACCTTGCTACCAGGAAATAATAGTAAAATTATAGAGAAACGCACATACCGCTGCCGTTTTTTTTGACAATGACGATATCTTTTCTGTGAAAGTGAAATAACGCCGTTTTATCGTTTAACCCCTACATCCTTGAAGATTAAAAAAAAGCCACTATGTTTGCTTTTGCTATCCAGTTTATTTCATGGAGGTCTTGACCGGATGCCCCCAAACTGCATTCTAAGTTACGATAAACCAAAGTGATATAGTACTGTTGTATTTAAAACTGCAAACCATAGATTAAACTTAAATCCTTTTCAACATGAAAAAAAACACGCTTGTTATCTTAATTATTATAGCTGTCATCGTGATACTCGGCGGTTGTGGTGTTTCTAAATATAACAGTATCGTTGGCTTGGACGAAGCCGTAAAAACCTCCTGGGGTACCGTACAGAGCCAATACCAGCGCAGGTCAGACCTGATCCCGAATCTTGTTGCAACTGTAAAAGGCGCTGCCAACTTCGAGCAGGAAACATTGACCAAAGTAGTGGAAGCCCGTGCCAAAGCAACGTCCATCAACGTGAACCCGGACGACCTGACTCCTGAAAAAATGCAGCAGTTCCAGCAGGCACAGGGTCAGCTCAGCACTGCTCTTGGAAGATTACTGATGGTGACCGAAAACTACCCTACGCTGCAGGCTAACCAGAACTTCCGTGACCTGCAGGCGCAGATAGAAGGTACTGAAAACCGTATCGCTGTTGCCCGTAAAGATTTCAACGAAACAGCAAGAGTATATAACAGCACCATCCGTACTTTCCCGAACAATATCGTGGCAGGCTTCGGCGGCTTCCGGCAGAGACCTTATTTCGAGGCACAGGCAGGCGCAGAGAATGCTCCAAAAGTGCAATTCTAAACGCAATCCTGTATGAGCATATTCCCATTCAAAAAAAAGGAACTCCTCACAGAAGCTGAGAAACAACAACTGGTACAGGCTATACGCGATTCGGAAAGGCTTACCAGCGGAGAGATCAGGCTGTACGTGGAAAGCCATTGCAAGTATGTCAATCCCATGGACCGCGCTCAGGAGGTATTTCTGCAGCTGGGCATGGATAAGACTAAACGCAGTAACGGCGTTATCCTCTACATTGCCATGAAAGACCGCCAGTTTGCCATCCTGGGAGACCGGGGCATTCATGAGAAAGTAGGCGGCGACTTCTGGGTAAAGGAAGGCGAACTGCTGATCAGTTATTTCCGTAAGAATGACTACGTTGGCGGCATTGAAGCCTGTATCCGGGAAATAGGAGAATCGCTTTGCAAGTATTTTCCTTTTGAAGGGGATGACGAAAACGAATTACCCGACGACATCGTGATTGGAAGATAAGCGGCGGCTGATCATCCACCGCACTGTAAAATTTTATATGATGAGGAAAATATGCTGGTTATGGCTGGTTATACTGTTGTTCACCGGATGGAAAGTACAGGGGCAGGATATTCCTCCCCGTCCTAATCCTCCACGGCTGGTAAACGACCTGGCAGGCGTATTGTTAGGCGATGAGGCAGAAACGCTGGAGCGCAAGCTCCGCGCCTACTACGATAGTACCTCCACCCAGATCGCGATCGTAACGATGAACACCATCGGCGACTACGAAAGCAGTGAAGTGGGTTTAAAGATCCTGCGCGACTGGGGCATCGGTACCAAAGGCAAAGACAATGGGATCCTGATACTGGCTGTCATCCAGGACAGGAAAATACGTATAGAGACCGGCTATGGCATGGAAGGCGTAGTGCCCGACGCTATTGCCAACCGTATCATAGACGAAGCGATTAAACCTAATTTCCGTCAGCAGCACTATTACCAGGGCTTAGACGAAGCAACTGACAAGATCATTGCAGCTGCCGCAGGAGAGTATAAAGCTGCTCCGGGCAGCGGCGGAGGCAAAGGAAAAGGCAGCAACGCCCTCTTTATGATCATCTTTGTTATCATCATCATTATTCTTATCATGAGGAATCGTGGTGGGGGTGGCGGCACTACCATCAGCAGAAGAGGTTCCGGTGGCTGGATAGGCCCTGTAGGGGGACTTGGAGGCTTCGGCGGCTTTGGCGGTTTCGGTGGTGGTGGCAGCTCCGGCGGAGGCTGGGGCGGCGGTGGTGGCGGAGGCTTTGGTGGCTTCGGCGGCGGCTCCGGAGGTGGAGGCGGCGCCAGTGGAAACTGGTAACAACGTTCAATACCGTATAAAAGCAAGAGGCTGTCCGCATATGAGCGAGGCAGCCTCTTGCTTTTATACTTCTGTCAGCGGGAACCAGACACACACTCTTGTGCCGGCAGGTTGCCCCGCCTCATCGTACAGGTCCTCTATATCGAAGGTGGCTTCCAGGTTAAAGCGCCTGTTATACAAGGCCAATCTGTCTCTGGTGATCTGTAGTCCGCGCGAATGATGCTCATTTCCCTGCTGCCGCTGCATAGCAGCTTTCTCCCTGCCAATGCCATTGTCTTCTATCACACACAGCAGGCTTCCCTCCCGCTGATGGAATGTAATAGACAGCCTGCCATCCTCTTTTTTATGTAACAAGCCATGCCAGATGGCATTCTCCACAAATGGCTGCAGGATCATGGTGGGAATATCAGTAAAGTCAGGGTCCAGCGCATCGTCTACCGTAATGATATAGCTGAACTGATCGCCAAACCGTAATTTCTCCAGCTCCAGGTAATTTTCCAGCATCTTCAGTTCTTTTGATATAGGAATGCTGTTCAACTGGGAATTGTCCAGTACATTCCTGATCAGCCTCGCAAAACGGCTCAGATAGGACAATGCCTGCTCTGTTTCCCGCTTCATCATAAAGGTCTGGATAGAGTTCAGGGCATTAAAAATAAAGTGGGGGTTCATCTGCGCCCGCAGCGCCTTCATTTCCAGCTGCGCAATTTGCTGCTGGATAACCGCCCGCCGGCGGGCCTCTTTCTTCACAGCATTCACCCGCAGTTTAAAATAGATATAGATCAGCACTATGATGAGCAGTGTGCATAAGACCCGGAACCAGGCCGTTTGCCAGAAAGCCGGCAATATGTTGATTGTGAGGGTAGTGATACCGGTTGAAAATGTGCCGGCAGGATTTACGCTGCGTACCTTGAACCGGTAACTGCCGGGTGGCAGATTGGTATATCTTGCTACCAGCAAGCCTTCCGCTTTCACCCATTCTTCGTCTACGCCTTCCATCTGGTACAGGTACCCGACCGATTCATGATGATACTGCAGGCTTTTGAATTCGATACTGATAAAATTCTGCCGGTGCGATAAGGTCAGCGGCGAATACCGGCCCCCCTCCGCTCCTATATTGATCACACTATCCATGGCCCGGAAACTCAGGATCGTCACATCCGGCGGAGGTGGCGCCACCTCCAGGGCAGCAGGATCAAATATGACAAAATGATCCGAAGCACCAACCATCAGCCGGCCATCCCGCAACTGGCTTACGGAACGCCGCACCTTCCTGTTATTGTCTATGATATCTCCCGACTGCACAAATGTCTCAATAGTTCCCTGCTGGCGGTTGAAGCGGTAAAAACCATATTGGGTAGTGAACCATACGCCTGTATTTCCAATCACCTGCAGGTTCAGCACCCATTCATCGAAAAGGGCGCCATTGATCATTAAGGGTCTTCCTTTCCCGCTAAGGGTGTTATATATCCAGAGGCCATGATCCGTTCCTGCAATGAGGGTGCTGTCGTCCAGGAACTCAATGCAGGTGATATTACTCACAGTTAATTTATCCTGCATGAAAAGTGTAGAACTGCTTACCTTCCTGGTTTTAATATTAAACCGGATCAATCCTGCATCGCTGGTGGCCATCCACAACAGCGAATCGTGCTGCCGGGCAATATCCATTACTGTTATAGGCCGTTTTACATATTCCAGCAGCGCCGTATACCGCATAAACTCATTGGTACGGGTATCCCATTTGACGAGCCCTCTTTTATACAATCCTATCCAGACGGCCGTATCTTTTTCCGGCAACATCGTCATCAGGGTTTGCTTTCCAAAGACCGGCGATTGATAGTGATCCACGAAAATGCCTTTTTCCGGATCAAATACAGAAAGGTGACCATTTTCCTGCCCTACCAGTACTTTTCCGTCCGGCATCTCCGCAAAGCTCCAGACCAGGCTCCGCTCTTCCGGCAGCTGGTAAGCGGGGCCTCTGCCACTGTGCAGAAATTGTCCTCTCAGCTCCAGTGAGGGATTTAACCAACTGACACCCTTCCCCCAGTACCCGGCATATATATTCCCCCTGCTGTCCTGGAACAGGCCTGTCACCTCTGCCCTGGGCAAACGCTCAGTAGTGCCTTTGAACCCGGTACGATGATCCATAATGCGGAAGGAATTGTCCGGCATATTTAAAATGTTAACACCCAGATCTGTTCCTATCCAAAGGCGGCCATTACGGTCGTTCAGGAAACAATTCACCTCAAAATCGTAGTGCAGGCTCTGATCGTCTTCATTATTCGCCCGGATGTTCGTAGTGAACTTGCCGGTACTTTCATTAAACCTGTAGATCCCGCCATTTTCGGTAGCCACCCATATATTCATCCCCTTGTCAGACACGATGTCTGTCACCATATTTCCATCGCCGGAAGGGAATGAAAAGGAGAAAGTTTTCAGCTCACCTGTATCCGGATGATATTGATAGAGCGTATCGCCTCCCCTGGCAGCCACCCATATACGTTGCTGGCGGTCTATATAAAAGCGTTTGACACTGCTTCTGATAGTGAGCAAAGGATTGTGCCGGGGATTATTTGCATGATAGTAGAGGTTCTTCCTGGGAGGATCAAACATATAGATACCGCTGCGTCCACTGATCCACAAATTGCCTTCAGCATCTTCTATGATGGTACTGTACAGGTCACCCCGTATTGCTTCAGGAATGTTGGCAGGCTTGATAAAATGACGGTTTACCTCGTCATACTGCAACAGCCCTTCCTGCGTAGTGACCCATATCACACCGGCATGGTCCTGTATGATCCGGCTACAACTCAGGCTGCCATGTAAAGAGGGAGGAATGTCGATCTTGAGCACTGATACGGCCGATGAAGCAGGGTCATAGTACCGGATATTATCCGGAGCCCCCATCCAGATCCTTCCTTTGTTGTCTTCACACAGACAGATATCGTCATAATAAATAGAGCCCGGTACTTTATCGAAACTGGCAATGGTCACCAGGTTGATACCGTCATAGCGCTGTAAGGCAGTGCTGGCGATCCATATAAAGCCTTTACTGTCCTGCAGGATGGCAGAAACATGATTGCTGGCCAGGCCATCTTTACGGTCCAGGTGTGAGAAAGTATAAGCAGTGCCCTGCGCCTGCACAACCGAACAATACCATGTCATCAGCCATAACAGCAGGGCTGAGACAGATAAGCGTTTCGATAAATGCAGTTTCATCAAGTGGTGAAAGCGTTAAATTGTTTTTTGCACCCCGGCTATACCAATAGCAGCACGGTATTTCTCTTCATCAAAAGCATTTTCACTTTTGGCCATCACGATGGTGGCCACACCATTGCCGATAAGGTTAGTAATAGCCCGCGCCTCAGACATAAAGCGGTCTACACCGATCAGAATGCCCAGCCCTTCGATGGGGATCACCTTTATAGCTGTAAGGGTAGATGCCAGTACAATAAATCCGCTGCCAGTAATACCAGCAGCTCCTTTTGAGGTTATCATCAATATGCCGATGATCGTCAACTCCTGCCAGATGTCCAAATTTACACCATAGACCTGAGCCAGGAATATCACAGCCATAGAAAGGTAAATACTGGTGCCGTCCAGGTTGAAGGAATAGCCGGCTGGCACTACCAGTCCCACTATCTGCCTGGCGCATCCAAATTGTTCCAGCCGTGCCATCAGACCGGGCAATGCGGATTCGGAAGACGAAGTGCCCAGTACGATCAGTATCTCATTGCGGATAAATTTAAGGTAATGCCAGAGGCTGAAACGGTAAATACGCGCAATACCAGCCAGTACTATGCCTATGAACAGCAGCATGGTAAGGTATACACAACCCATCAGTTTCAGCATAGGGTACAAAGACGCCAATCCGAAGCTGCCTACCGTATAGGCCATTCCGCCAAAGGCGCCCAGCGGGGCCAGTCGCATGATAAATTTCAGGATGTTGAAAAACACTTCGGACAATTTCTCGAAAGTAAGCAACAGCGAAGCCCCGGCGCTATTCATCCTGGTAAGGCCATACCCAAACAATACGGCAAAGATCAGTACCTGCAGGATGTCTCCCTTTGCAAAAGAATCCACCACGTTGGAAGGCACGATATGCATGAGGAACTCTGACCACTTAAACTCTTCGGCCTGTTGCTGGTATTTCGCAACAGCAGCGGTATTGATGTTCTCAAAGGCTCTTCCCACACCCGGCTTCAGTTCATTTGCTACGAGCAAGCCTATGGCAATGGCCAGGGTGGTAATGATCTCAAAATACAATATTGCCTTCCCTCCTACACGACCTACTTTCTTCATGTCTCCCATGCGGGCTATGCCCAGTACGATGGTCAGGAAGATGATCGGTGCGATGAGCATCTTGATGAGGTTAATGAAGACTTCACTCATTAATTTACCTGTAGCAGCGATGGAGGGGAATAGGGCGCCGGCGAGTATGCCTAGGATAATTGCAACGACTACCTGGAAGTATAGATGCCTGTAAAGTTTGCTCATACAGTCAAGATACAAAAAAACGCTTAACGCTGCATGCTATTTGCATACGGCGTCAAGCGTTTTACAATATGATATGTAACGATTATCCTTTGATAGCAGCAATACCTGGAAGGGTCTTACCTTCAAAGAATTCCAGCATAGCGCCACCACCGGTAGATACGTAACTTACTTTTTCAGCCAGGCCAAACTGGTTTACCGCAGCTACGGAATCACCACCACCTACCAGGGAGAATGCACCCTGTGCAGTAGCGGTTACGATAGCATCAGCAACTGCTTTAGTACCTTTCTGGAAAGCCGGCATTTCAAAAACACCCATAGGACCATTCCACAGGATAGTTTTTGACTGCTGGATCGTTTCGCTGAACAGCGCTACGGATTTCTCTCCTATGTCCAGTCCCATCCATCCGGCAGGAATGTTATCATTGCTTACCACCTGGGTATTGGCATCAGCAGCAAATTTATCAGCAGCTACTGAATCCACAGGCAGGATCAGTTGAACACCTTTCGCTTTTGCTTTAGCCAGCAGTTCCAGCGCCAGTTCCAGCTTATCATTTTCGCAGAGGGAGTTACCGATCTCTTTACCCTGTGCCTTCAGGAAGGTATAAGCCATACCGCCACCGATGATGATGTTGTTGGCTTTTTCCATCAGGTTTTCGATGATCAGGATCTTGTCGCTCACCTTAGCGCCACCCAGGATAGCGGTAAAAGGTTTGCCGGCGCCGTTCAGCACTTTCTCAGCGTTACCTACTTCTGCTTCCATCAGCAAACCAAACATACGCCTGTTAGCAGGATAGAACTCAGCGATAACAGCTGTGGAAGCGTGTGCACGGTGAGCGGTACCGAAGGCATCGTTCACGTAGACATCGCCCAGTTTGGACAGTTTTTCTGCAAAGGCTTTATCACCTTTTTCTTCTTCTTTATAGAAACGCAGGTTCTCCAGCAGGAGCACTTCTCCGGCCTGCAGGTTAGCGGCTGCGGATTCTGCTACGGGACCGATGCAGTCTTCAGCAAACTTCACGGTAACGCCATCCAGCAGTTTTACCAGGTGGTAAACCAGGTGTTTCAGGGAATACTTCTCGGTAGGACCATCTTTCGGACGTCCCAGGTGAGACATGAGGATCACGCTACCGCCATCTTTCAGGATTTTCTTGATAGTTGGCACGGCAGCCGTCATACGGGTATCGTCGGTGATCTCGTATTTATCATTGAGGGGCACGTTAAAATCAACACGTACCACTGCCTTATGGCCGTTAAAATTGAAGTCGGAGAATTGACTCATTTGCAATTATTTTAAAAGATGGAGAAGTAAATCTGAGAATAAAATATAAATGGTGAACAGTGAATGGTGTATAGAATCACCATTTACCATTCACCACTTACAGTATAGCAATAAGCTTATTTGCTGATCAGACCGGCGAAGTACTTAACAGTACGTACCAGCTGAGATACATAGCTCATTTCGTTATCGTACCAGGATACGGTCTTAACCAGTTGTTTGTCGCCCACAGCAACGATCTTGGTCTGTGTAGCATCAAACAGGGAACCGTAGGTGATACCGATGATATCGCTGCTCACGATCTCGTCCTGAGTGTAACCGAAAGATTCGCTGGAAGCGGCTTTCATTGCTGCGTTGATCTCATCAACACTTACTTTTTTCTTCAGAACGGTAACCAGTTCAGTCAGGGAGCCGGTGATAGTTGGAACACGCTGAGCGCTACCATCCAGTTTACCTTTCAGGGAAGGCAGAACCAGGCCGATCGCCTTAGCAGCGCCGGTGCTGTTAGGAACGATATTAGCGGCAGCAGCACGTGCACGGCGCAGGTCACCTTTCGGGTGAGGAGCATCCAGTGTGTTCTGGTCGTTGGTGTAAGCGTGGATGGTGGTCATAGTACCGAGTTCGATACCGAAGCTGTCATCCAGTACTTTAGCCATTGGCGCCAGACAGTTGGTAGTACATGAAGCGCAGGAAATGATAGTTTCGCTACCATCCAGGATATCATGGTTCACGTTGAAAACTACTGTTTTCAGATCGCCGGTAGCAGGAGCAGAGATCACTACTCTCTTAGCGCCGGCAGTCAGGTGAGCGGCTGCTTTATCTTTATCTGTAAAGAAACCTGTAGATTCAATCACCACATCAATACCATGCTCTTTCCAGGGAATCTGTGAAGGGTCTCTCTGTGCGTATATTTTTACTTCATTACCATCAACGATGATCGCGTTATCAGAATGTTTAACTTCTGAATCGAAACGACCCTGTGCAGAATCGTACTTCAACAGATGAGCTAATACAGCGGGACTTGTAAGGTCATTAATAGCTACCACGTCTATACCTGGCATCTTGTAGATCTGACGGTATACTAAGCGGCCGATACGACCAAAACCATTAATACCGATTTTAAGAGTAGTTCCCATTTTACACTGAGTTTGTTGAGATTGAAAAAAATTGAGTAGCGAATTTACAAGCTATAGCGGGATAAAGCAATATAAATTTAGGTTAAGCAAGTTTTTTTTGAAAATATCAAAATAGCGATTACCTTTGCAGTCCTCTAAACACATGAGATCATGTCAAAAGGGGGATTAGCCGCGTTGGTCAATCGGCTAAGACGCCTCCCTTTCACGGAGGAATGACGGGTTCGACTCCCGTACGCGGTACCAACACGAAGAAAAGGGAACATCGGATGATGTTCCCTTTTCTATTTATACAATACTAACTTTTCAAAAAAATCCCATATCCTCCTTCCGATATAAAGGAAAGAAATCAGTTTGCCGGCCGCCGTGGCATAATTTGATAGCATCTCAGCATGGAAACGAAAGGATTGTTTGCCTGCCTTTTACACATGAAATGAACTCGAAAAGGCTCCCACCTCAACGTACGCAGGAAGAAAATTAATGGAGTGATTTTAAATATCCAACCTATTCAATGTTTTAACCCGTCCAGAAAGAACATTGTCATAGTCCCTGTCCCGCGCTGACTCATCTTCATAGGACCAGATCTCGTAATGCTCCTTACTGAAGTAAAACCGTATCTGGTAATCTCCGCTTTCGCCGTTTCCTGCATTAATATGCGTCACAAGATCAAGATTAACAACCCGTCCGGATGTCTGCTCAATTGATGATTTGATGAAAGTTGCCATTAGTAACAAGATTTTAATTATGTTAAGTCTGCAATTCGAAGCTGCCATACCTCTGCGGGCAAATAGTTGCAGCCCTCCGCCAACTGTTCTTACCACCCAAAGATGATACCAGATCGAACATATGTCCGGCCTGTTGCACCGGAAAACGATACATCAAGTGATGCCCCTCTTCAATCGTCAAAAGCACTCAGGCAAGGTTCTGGCTTTAATAGGTTGAACTTTCGTATCGTTGCACATTATATGCAACCAGGAAAAATCATACCTCTTCAATTTGATGATACTATGCCCATCGGTATAGAGACCATCCCTATCGACAATCGTTATGTGCTGGAAAGCCAAAGCCTGACCTCGCCTCACAGAGCGTCCTTTTTCTGTGTGCTATGGTTCATTGAAGGCACTCCAACACACATGATCGATTTTATACCTATAACAATTAAGCCCGGCAGCTTTCTTTTTGTAGGGAAAAACAGGTTGCAGTTCTTTGATCAGCATACCCACTTTAAAGCTAAAGTGCTGCTTTTTACAGATACCTTCTTTTCTATTACTGTTAGTGACAATAATTTTTTAACCAGAACTTCATTGTTCAATCAATATGATAATAACAAATATTGCCTGTTAGAGGAATCAAATACCTTGAAAGAGTTCTGGAATTTGATTGAACAGCAAGAGCAAACAGTACTCGACAGCTATAAGCCATTGATATTGAGAAATCACCTTGCAAACTTTTTATTACAGGCAGAACGTGAAGCTGGCCTGATTACGAATAAGGCTACTGTTTCAGACAACCACCTTGAAGTTTTCTTTAATTTTAAAGATCTTTTGGAGAAACACTTTAAGGAGCAGCAGTCAGTTGCCTTTTACATTGAACAACTAAATCTTTCAGGGAAAGCGCTCGCCCGTGTCACACAAAGACTTTCCGGGCAAACTCCAAAGCAGTTAATAAACGAGAGATTGTTGCTGGAAGCTAAACGATTATTAATCTACAATAATGAGGCTGGTAAAAGCATTGGCTATTCTCTCGGCTTCACAGATCCAACTAACTTTATCAAGTTTTTCAGAAAACATACGGGGAAAAGCCCTACTGCATTCCGGAAGTTTCATCACCCTTCTGACGGGCAATAATTTACCACTAAATGGGACTTTTACACCTTTTTCTGCCTAGCCATTAAATTGACCTTTGATCTGTAAAAACTAAGATCATATGTATTATCAAGTAAATGATGTCCGGCTATTGGTAGAAAGTGAAGGGAACAACCATCCCGCTTTAATATTCCTTCATTTTTGGGGTGGATCTTCAAGGACCTGGAAACAAGTCTCTGATCTATTAAAGAAAGATTATCGCTGTATTCGAATGGATCTGCGCGGATGGGGCGAATCAGACAAACCACAAACCGGATATGATATCCAGTCTTTGGCAGATGACGTATCAGGTCTCATTAGTCAGCTGCAACTGAACAATTACATTTTAGTAGGTCATTCAATGGGTGGAAAGATTGCCCAGGCAATTGCGGCAAAAAAGCCTGCCGGACTAAAAAAATTAATCCTGGTCGCTCCATCTCCCGCCGTTTCCACTATCCTGCCAGCGGAAATGGTACTGGGCATGGAAAATGCATATACCAGCCTGGATAATATCAATCAGACAATCGATCACGTATTTAACGCCCCGGATTTAACACCAACTGTCAGACAAACCATAGTGGAGGATATGCAACGGCACAATACAGCATCCCGGCTGGGATGGCCTGCCGCAGCATTGACGGAGGATGTGTCTGCCGGATTATCATCTATTTATATACCAACACTGATAATTGCCGGCGAAAATGATATTGTAGACTCCCCCTCACGATTGCAGGCTGAACTGGTAGCAATAATACCTGGCTCCAGAATGGTGGTTATTCCACGGGTAGGGCATCTGATAATGGTACAACAACCCGAAAAAGTGGCTGAACTAATTCATGATTTTTGCAGAAGTGAACAGGCTGCAATGCCCTTTTCGGGACATGTGGCGTAGATACAGATACGCAGGGAATATCTGCGTATTGGTGCAGGAGATAGCACGATAAGCAAAGTATTAAAAAGCCGTCTCACTTAAACGGGATGGCTTTTTTTACGCAGATGAATTTACCACGCCCACAATAACGATTCGCTACAGCAAGCAGACTGTTATTAACGGAGCCTGGGATTAAGGTGCGAAGGAAGCCCTACCTTTTTAAGAAGTCTTTTTACAGCCTGGGCCTTTTTCTCAAAAAAAGGATGTCCCTCAAATGAAGGCAATGTAGGATCTACGGCAACCAATGGCTTGATACCGACCTTAGTAATTCCTCTCTTTTTTGACTTATTTGACATAACACGAAGTTAATTATTTTTACCTACTTCTAAAAACCTATCTAATTGCCTGGTGATCAAAAGCTAAAACTCCCTTTTTGATATCCTAAAAATGCTTGATAATTTACTCCTTTTTGGAAAGGCTCCCAGTGATCGTCTTCTACTAATCCGTATACTTCAAAGACCGGTTCAATTCGCTCCCAATGTTTATTTATATTCATCTGATATAACCGGGTTCTCGCCTTGTTAGTTCCTTGAACAGAGATAAGTGAATTAGGGAACAAATTGGTAAAATCATAAATGATTGAGCCAAGTGTCCCCATTATAACATCTACATCTTTATTATCGCTTATAGCAGTATCGGAAATATCTCCTGTTGCAGGATCTAAGTCACCGAACCCAAAATTGTAAAGGTGCTCATCGAGCAGATTAAATTTAGCGATCTTTTGTATTGCACCCTGTGGCCCGTTACTAATAAAATGATAAGCCATAAAGCTTTTGTCAGCTGTATATTGATATTTATCAAGCCCAAACATAAATGCAATATACAGAGGAAACCAACACAAAAAGCACCATTACTGCTTACATATCAATGCGATATACATTTTAATCAGCCGCTTGTTATTTTGAAATCCTGCATAAAATAGTTCGGTTTGTCTGGCGTACATACCAGTGATTGTGCCCTTATGAGCAGCTTTTTTAGCAGCATATCATGTAGCGTCGGGTAAGATCTTTGCCCCAGCAATTAACCAATCCTATACCCAGGATTGTTTTCCGCTCCGGCAGCAAATTGTATCGCATCTTCTTCACGCAATTGCTTAATATGCCCATACCGCCGGTAATAAGCCTCAATAGTCGCTTGCTCCGCTGTTTCAGGAGTGCCGCTGTTGAAAGGAGGATCAGGGGCATACTCCAATTCCAGCTGGATCTCTTTGGCTTCCGCCTCACCTCTGAGTATTGATACCAGTTTCAATGCGCCGTCAATACCAGCCGTGACGCCCGCGGTACTTAACAATTTGCCGTCAACCACATATCTCGACTTCACCGGTATCGCTCCATAATATTTTAAGAACTCCCATGATGCCCAATGGGTCGTTGCCCGTACTCCCTCCAAAATTCCGGCAGCACCGCACAAAAGCGCTCCCGTACATACGGACATGATATATTTTCCGGACAGATAGTGTTTGTGGATAAAAGATAACACCTCCGTATCATGCATTAGATCATGCTGTCCAAACCCGCCGGAAACCACCAACAGATCAAGTTCCGGGGCATTGGCAATTGCTGTATCGGGAGTTATTGTCAATCGTTTGATATCTTTCACGGGGGTTAGCGACTTAGCAATAACATATATTTCAATGTCCGTCATCCGGGATAGTACTTCAAAAGGCCCTGTAAAGTCGATCTGGTCCTGGTTTTCATACACCAAAAATCCCACCTTCAAAGGTTGATCGTAGTGCTCACCATTCTTTGTATCAGCAACAGTGAGAGTAGTATCATCTTTTCCCATGTTTTATATGATTTTGTGTAAAAGTAACGCTGGCACCAGGGCAAATAAGGACAAAATTTATACAAATACTGCCATCAGCAATTAATTAAATCTGCGTCCTGTAGCACATCCAACGATTCCCAGGAACGGATCGCTCAGGCTTCACCGCCAAATTCCGCTGAATTTTGTCAGGACAATTCTTCCGCCCGGTATGTCGATATGAACGAAAGTATTATTGCCTGAGATAACTGTCGGCCATACCGTGAAACCACAGCCGCCATAGATGTGTGCGCTGAATGTACGGTTAACACCTATATAAATCAGGTATTTTTACGCTTTTCAAAAATTACCAAAGCAGGTAATTTTGTTCTCACATTCCACAACGAGCTACTGATTTTTCAACCCCAAACATTATACATCATGAATTTCACAAATCTTCAGGAGCAGGTAATTCACAAACCTTTTGTAGATGAATTATACCTCTGGAACATCTTTTACTCAAGTACAGTGCTTAACTTTAATATGGAAGCACAGACACAGTCCAACTGGTGCTGGGCGGCGACCTCCAAAAGTGTGTCCTTCTTCTATTCAGCACTGCTAAATCCGTGGACACAATGTAAGATCGCCTCTGCCGAACTCGGACAGACCTGCTGTACATCACCGGTTCCCGGCCCTTGTAATGTACCCTGGTACCTCGACAAGGCGCTGACACGTACCAAGAACTTCGTCGAACTGAGAAGCGGTACAATGACCTGGGAAGCCGTTAAAGAGCAAATAGATGCCGGCCTTGTGGTGGGTACCCGCATAGGCTGGTCTGGCGGTGGTGGACATTTTATGGCCATTTACGGTGTGTCAAAAATATTAAACACGAAGTATTTCCATATTGACGACCCGATCTATGGCAAGAGCGTACTCACCGTTAGCCAGTTTTCCACCAACTATCAGGGCAGCGGTTCCTGGACACATAGCTACATCACGAAAAAACACTTTTACTTTATGTGGATCAAAGACCTCGTATTCAAACCGGAATTACTCAAGCCAATCCCTGAGGTTCGCCCGCTGATCCGTTTACAGCGTCCTAATCTAAAGGCCGACAAGAGCGCTGCCGAGCTGGAATTGAGCTTTGCCCATCATGCATATGTCATCGGACTGAAAGACATCGACAGGGACATTGCCATTCCCGAAAGACCCAGTTCCCTTCGTGTGATAGAACTGGATCAGAAAAAGCCGGTAGCACTTTACGACCTTGCTACCTCGGAAGAAAATCCGGAGGTATTACAAGTAAGCACTGACGACAATTACTTCCATCGTATTGAACATGGCATGGAAAAAATAAAATCCAGCTTACAGGAAAAAGAGATAGAAGGTGAACTGAGCGTGCTGAAATTCCCGGCGCTCAACCTTGAAGCACTCTGGTTGCGTACAGAAAATAAGGAGAATGACCGCTACTACATGCTTCGCCACTTTGGCCAGGAAGATACCGTACTCAATGAAGGTAGTTTCAAAGAGTTGGTATTCAGACAGAAAGCTGTCACAGAAAAACAAGACGACCTTATGGGCGCCTAATATTAAAAATCGCCAGCCTGAAAGAGGCTGGCGATTATGTTTTATCAAGTCCTTTTGCTTATTTTTAGAATATGATAATCCCTATCCTGGCTACCCTACTCCTGGCCTATTGCATCTCCAGCCTGTGCTTTCTCCTGATGTCCGGCTTTAACAGGCATTTAAGAAAAATAAGGCCCAGATACCTGTCCACTGCAAACATTATTGTGGCACTTGCTGGTATTCTTATGCTTGTATTCCTGGCCATTGACCTTCGCAAAGCCCCGGCACATAGCGCTAATACCACCAGTTTAGTGCCGATCGGCGCTCTTCACCTGGCGGCCGGCCTCTTAACGTTTTTCCCCAAGCTGCGGCGATCTGTCTTCTTTACATTGATGCTGATCGCGGTTTACACATTCTGCCTCTTCAGGGAAGCTATATATGTCTTTTTTACCAGCTTCTCCAGGGATTATCTGCCTTCCAGTTGGTCTTATTATCGCAGTGCCTCCGACTTATATATCCTTGTTTATGCAGCGGTTTATTTAGCCATATGCTATTTCATTGCTGCAAAACCAGTATCCGGTAGCAGACGATAATCAAAGGCCGATCTTTGCATATGGTACCCTTATTCCTTTTACCCGGTAATAATAAGGATCCAGCCACTCCCCTTCGCAGGATTCCAGCTTACACGCCGAAAAGTTCAGACAATAAGACAACAGCAGTTCATTTCTGCCATTGTCAAACTCCGGATGAATAACAGGTGTATAGTATCGTGCATATTGTCCTTTAAAATATTCTTTGATAGTGTATACCAGCGTTTCCCCTGAAAACGGCCCTGTCGGGGAACTGGCAGTAGCGATGTAAATATTCCTGGCAGTGTCACAATCAAAACCCTGATCCATCGTCATCAGGATATATTTACCATTCAGGTAAGCAACGCTCACAGTTCCTCTCCCATCCGCAATTCTAGCTGTACTTCCCGGACTGGGACGCCCCGTCCATCCGCTCCCATTATAATACTCCCATAGCAGCGGATTGCCCTCGGGGAACCTGGCCACATGCACATAACTCGCATAGTTGAAGCTGATACCCTCCTTACCAAAAACATACACATATCCATCTCCCGGCTTCACCATACCACAGGAATAAGTGATGATCTTCTGGCTATCCAATCCGTTCGGCATGTTACGCTCCACTTTCCATTCAGTGCCTGTGCTCTGTGTTAGTTGGTAAAGCGACTGCCCGGTAATATCCAACCCTTGTCCTTCCCCGCAATGCACATACACCTTATCATTGATCTCTATGCCCGGACCAGCCCAGCTCCAGGAGGTACCTGGCTGTATATTGAACACCTGCCGGGGCTTACCGGAAGTACTGCTATTGATGGTCATATTCGGCGTATGCTCCGGGTTCCAATCTGCTCTGGCCGGCTGGATCAACACGGAATTACTATACCTGTGGAAATCGCCACACCGGAACATGTTATTGGATTGCAGCTGAACGCCATCCCAGGCATCCTGCGTTACCCAAAGCACTTTTCCGTTATTAGCGCCCCAGATGAGCGGAATACTATTTCCCTGATCGAAAGCGGCTGAACCTTGTGTGGTATTATTCCGGTTAAAGAAACGCACCACCTCATCATCACGATAGGTATCGTTTGCAATTACGCTGAGCATCCAGGATTGCCTGCCATCAGTATTTAGTCTGTCGAGAATCACTTTCACGCCGTTCCCCGTCGCTCCTCCTTCCAGTGATAAAGCCAGTCCGCTGCCTTTATTGAATATCATATATCGTCCGTTGCCCTTGTCTTCCAATCTCCATAGCTGCCTGTCACTTGTTTGTGGAAGCGCTGCCAGCTGTTGAACAATGGTTCCATTCGCATCGGCCAGTTTACCGCTGTGCAGGTTACGGATATGATAGTACCTGGTACCGTTAACAGTGATCTGATAGATCAAATGCCATTTCTGCCAGCGGTCCGTATCGCCGCGGGAAATCGAGAGTTCCCATTGCTGCAGGGCAACGCTGTCTTTATATTTCTCGTTCCGGAGGGGATCACCGCTAACTTCCAGGTACTTATTACTCTTGGCATTTCTGAGTGTAACAGTAAGGTAGTCAGGAAGACTGGTGGCCTGTACCAGATGATGGGCACAGATCAAAATGGATAGTAATACAGTTAACATTTTCATAGCACGTGGTATTTTGAAGGGTTGATGGTATACAAGATAAAAAACAAAAAGCTATCATAGATGACAGCTTTTTGTTTACACACAATCTAATCGGGAATATACTCAATCCTCGCCTAACCCGGTCCAGCATATTTATACGCTGCTGCCCTTCAGGCAATACCTGCCCCGGTTCAGGAACCACTTACATCATTCTCTCAATAAAAGGGTATACTCCCGAATCTATTTATAACAGTGAAGTTCATATTTACTTGTTCACGTTAACGGTCAGACCTGGTATACCGGGCTACCTGCAGGCCGCCCGGTATACTTAAAAACTGGCAGGCAGGTTATTTAATTTTAATATTAAGCGCAGCCACCAGTTTTTCTGCTGTAGCCTCCGATGAAGCTGGGTTTTCACCTGTGATCAGTAAACCATCCTGCACGGTAAAAGAGGTCCATTTTTCGGCTGCCTTTTGATAGTTGGCACCACGTTCTCTCAGCATGTCTTCCAGCGGGAAAGCGGCTTTTGCGCCTGTTTGTCCTGCTGTTTCCTCATCGTTGGAATAGCCTGTAACAGTTTTACCTTTCAGCAGGTATTCCCCGGTTTTGGTCTTTACATTTTTCAAGGCGGCAGCAGAATGACAAACAAAAGCAGTTGGCTTCTGCTGTTCTACAAATGACTGGATCAAAGCAATGGAGGTTGCATTGTCAGGCATGTCCCAGGTGGGTCCATGGCCGCCGGGGTAGAATACAGCGTCATAATCCTTTGCCTTTACGGTGCTGAGTTTAACAGTATTGTTCAACCATCGCTGTGCTTCCGGATCATTCAGTGCCCTTTTTGAAACAGGTGCGATCAGCTGTTCGCTGATACTTGCTGAATCAATAGGCGTCTTTCCTCCTTTAGGAGAAGCCACTGTTACCTGCACTCCATGTTCTACGAGATAATAATAAGGAGCAGCAAATTCTTCCATCCAGAGACCGGTTTTTACATCAGCGTTCACCGTTTGAAAAGAGGTCACTACCATCAGCACCTTCTTAGACTTTTTGTTCTGGGCGTTTACCGTCATACTGGAAAAAGCCAATGCTATCAAGCCCAGGAATGCTGCCACACATTTGATCTTCGTTTTCATATATTTGTTTTTTTTACAAAGCTAGGTTCATGCGGGTCCACCACCCAAGGACCTGGCTCACACATTTGATGTGATGTAGATCACACCATATTTTTTGTTAAGTTTGATCCATTCAACAGATCTGTATGCATCCTGCGCTTAGAAAACACTTTGAGGAGTTAGTCAAATTGACCGATGCGGAAGCTGAGCGTATAGGTTCCTGTTATCATCCAAGGAAATTTAAAAAACATTCCATCATCCTTCAGCCAGGAGATATTGTTAACCACGAGTATTTCGTGTTAAAAGGATTACTGAAAACCTTCACGATCGATGACAGCGGGAAGGAACATATCCTGCAATTCTCCATGGAAAACTGGTGGGTGTCTGATTATACAGCATTACATACCGATGGTAAATCGTCCTTTATTATCCAGTGCCTGGAAGATGTGGAGTTGCTATACATATCGTACGCCGACAGGCAACGACTATGCGATGAGATACACCAGTTCGAACGTTTTTGCCGCCTGAAGATCACGGCCGGATTTGTCAGCATGCAGAAAAGAGTAATGGCCCTATTGAAGAATGATGCCCAATCGAGGTACCAGCAATTGCTCGAACAATATCCCTCCCTGTTCCAGCGTGTACCTAAAGCCCTTATTGCTGCATATATCGGTGTATCAAGAGAGACATTGAGCCGTTTACAAGTCTAGGCATTTACAGTTGCTACTCCATAATTGTGCATACAGACATGTCGAAATAATGGATTGGATACAGCCTTTGCCGATTCGCATGCAGGTCGTCTGCTGTATCGCTGGTAGCAGCAACAGTAACCAGGTTAATACAGGACATATCATGTTTATTGGGGCTTCAGCAGTTGGATTTTTAACACAGGTACCCGGGATGGTTACACACTTCCGTGCAAAACTAAGCATGGCAGATAGCGGGGTGAAGCTAATAGCATCCGGTCATCCGCAATTACATACAGCAACTATTCATCAGTGTAAAACCATCATGTACACGGTCCTGTTTATTACCTTATGATACCCGGACTTATAACTTATTGTAAATGAATGCCTGCTATTTTCATAAAAAAATTTCTCATTTGCATCAAAGTATACCCCTTCTCCAAATGTCATAATACTGGCATGCCAAAATTTTAGATCCTTAAAATAAACCATTATTTTATGCAAAAGCTCACAATCATTATTGCGGCATTAGCCATTTTTACAAGCTGCAGCAAAGAAGCTGCCACGAAAACTGATACCTCATTGACAACTGCAACCGCAGATGGCGGGGCCCGTAAGGCTGCCACTACCCTTAGTTTCAGCGGTTATACCTGGGAAGTAAGAGACCAGGGCTCTTCTGGTCCCGGCCCTAACTACTGGAGTTCCAGCAATGTATGGGTAGACAGCGAAGGGCACCTGCATCTGAAGATCAGGAAAGATGCGGCTACCGGCAGGTGGTTATGCGCTGAGGTAACTTCCCTGCAAAATTTCGGGTACGGTTCTTATATATGGAAAATAGAAGGCGCTGTTGATAAACTGGACAAAAACATCGTACTGGGCCTGTTCAATTACAAAGCAGGTGATGACGGCCACCATGAGGTAGACATCGAGTTTGCCCGCTGGGGAAACAATGCATGGAATAACTTCAATTATACCGTGTATCCCGCTTCCGGCTCAGGTAATGTATCACAGACCTATGAGCTGGGGCTGAACGGCACTTATAGTTCCTATAAGTTCACACGCACCAGCAGCGCAGTGTCTTACAAGGGCTATCATGGTCACAACCTGGATGAAGCCAATTCATTCTTCCCATGGACAACGCCATCCGGATATAATGTAAGCACCTTATCTTTACCAGTACACATGAACCTCTGGCTGTTTAACGGTAATGCACCATCTAATCAGCAGGAAGTTGAAATTATTATACACTCATTCACATTTATCGCTGGATAAGTGTTGTAAGTCTTGTAATGGAGAGGGTTACGCCAGGAAGGTTTCTACCTTCCGGTTAACCCTTTTCTTATGAAAATACTTTACATTTACGGCCATTTACTGCTATCCCAAAATACTTATCATGGCCGCCCGCACGATCAACGAAGTCATTGAGCAACTGGAAGAAATTATCACCTCCGCTATACACACAAACAACAGGCTTGGCTACTTCGCAGCCCTCTACCACAAAGTCACCGTCCGCGTTAAGGAAGGCATCCTCAATAATGAATTCGAAGATGGCGCACGCATGGAAAAGCTGGACGTCATCTTTGCCAACCGTTACCTGGAAGCGGTCACACAATACAAAAACAATCAGCGTCCCAGCGGCTCCTGGCTTACCGCTTTTGAAGGCACAAAGAAAGCCTCCGTACTGGTACTGCAACAACTCCTGCTGGGTATGAACGCCCACATTAACCTGGACCTGGGCATTGCAGCGGTTGAAACTGCAGGCGATCAGGATATTGAGCTTATCCGTAAAGATTTCAATGCCATCAATAACATCCTCGGTTCTCTGACAGGAGAGGTCATTTCAGAGATCAACCGCATATCTCCCTTCCTGTCACTTTTAGGGTTAAATGCCGGCAATGACCAGTCTATCCTGATCCAGTTCAGCATCAGTAATGCGCGGGATGGCGCCTGGAGCTTCGCTGAAGAATTATCAGGCAAGAAAGGAGCAGAATATACCGCATGTATTGCGGCCAGGGATACCAACATCCGGAAACTTGCAGCAGGGTTGTTAAAGCCTGCGGGAAAACTGATCAGGTTCACAGTTTGGGTGATTCACCTGTTTGAATGGAAAAATCCACGGAAGATCATAGAAACACTTTACAAATCAAAAAAGACTTATATACGGGTGTCCGCTCAACCGGCATAAGGCTCAAATTATTTCCGGTGGCGCCGGACTCTGCCAGTAGTAAAAGCACAGAATACATCCCGCCGGGATATAGCGAATTCACCGTCATGGCATTCCGGCAAACAATCTTGCCAGGAAAACGCTTTATTTAAAAAAGAATCTGTTAATTTAAATACTGTAAAACTGTAACAAAGAATATGGATAGTAAGGCTAAAATTATTTTTTTAGCAGACGATGATCCTGAAGACCAGGAAATTCTGAAAGATGCAATTTTAAGACTTGACCCAACAGCGGACATTCATTCGGTGGTGAATGGGCAACAAGCCGTTGAATATCTACTCAACTGCCCGGACAACTGTTTACCGGAACTGCTCATTTTTGACTATAAAATGCCGATTTTCAATGCAATAGAGGTACTGGAGAAGATCCAGGACATCCCTCGTCTCCAATCTATCCCTAAAGTAGTATGGAGCACTTCCAACCAGCCTGAACATGTCAGGAGCTGTATGGAGAAAGGCGCGCTTCAGTATTTCGTGAAGCCTACCAGAATAGAGGAATTAAACAGCATCGCCATGCAAATGCTGGAAGCGGGCAACAGCTAAGCGCTTATTCGCAGGGAATATAAATATCAAACCTGGCCCCCTGCCCGGGATTGCCGTATGCCTTAATAACGCCATGGTGGTTCAATACAATCTTCTTGCAGATAGCCAGCCCTATTCCTGAGCCGGTAATACCGGGTTGACTATGTAATCGCTGGAAAAGCTCAAACAATTTGTCTGTATAGTCAGACTGGAAACCAATGCCATTGTCAGTCAGCGAAAACCTGTAATAACAGGCCCCGGAAGACGCTGCATTTATGCCTTCGGGGAGTGTTGTCATTTTTTCAACACTAATGGTGATATGCGGCTGGCGTTCCACACTACGGTATTTCAGGGCATTTCCCAGCAGATTATCAAACAGTTGGGCGAACTGGAAGGGAATAACGCGCATAACGGGGAGGCGATCAACCTCAATGATCACATCATTTTTCTCAATGGTGTCATGATGGGAAGATATCACCTCATCGATAATGGCATTGAGGTCTGTCTCCACCATTTCCTGTGAGAAGGACGACGCCTGGGAATACGTCAGCAGATCGTCAATGAGCCCACGCATCCGGGAGGCTGCACTGATAGACCGGTTCAAATATTCCTGGGCTTTCTCCGGCAGTTGCGGGCCGGCAACATCGAAAATATAATTATTGTAAAACTGGATCTTCCTGAGCGGCTCCTTCATGTCATGTGCCGCTGCGTAGGCAAACTGTTCCAGTTCCTTATTCTGAAACTCAAGTTCATTGGCGTACTGCCTGATCTTGTCTTCCGCAAGCTTCTTCTCTGTCAGGTCGCGCGTTACCTTGGAGAAACCAATAACGTTGTTTTCCGCATCGTGTAAGGCTGTTATCACAATACTTCCCCAGAACCTCGTGCCGTTTTTTCGTACACGCCAGCCTTCCTGTACGGCTTTCCCTGTCAGCGTTGCTTCTGTGATCAACCTGTCGGGCAGTTGTCTCGCTCTGTCTTCCTGCTGATAAAAAATACTGAAATGCTTTCCGATAATCTCTGACTCCTGATATCCCTTGATCTTTTCCGCGCCTTTGTTCCAGTTCTGGATCATGCCCGATCTGTCCAGCAACAGGATAGCATAATCCTCCACCTCTTCGATCATTTTATGATACCGCTCTTCGCTCCTTTTCAGCTCTTCATTCAGCTTTTTATAACGAACAATATGCTCGTCGATTTCCTGTAAAGCGGCGCCGGTCCCGGTAACTTCCTGGAAGCAATGAAGAACAGCGATTGTCACTCCCAGCTTATTTTTCAGGGGAATGAGGTTCCCTTTAAGAAAGATCTTTGATTGATCGGGGCGTTCCAGCACCACCTGCCAGTCATTGCAGGGGGCTCCTTCTTTTATCAATGCAGCAAGCATAGCCGTATCGTGCGACAGATATATCCCATCTGCTGTGTAACACGGAGCAGCATCATCATAAATATCGTTTGCTTTTATCAGTTCAGGGTTCCTTCCCCATAGCCTGGCAGCAGCTTCATTATAAAAAATTATTCTGCCGCTGCCGTTGTAAATACAGGTAGCCATAGGCAATAACTGCAGGAGATCAAGTTGTAATATTCCCGCGTCAGTAAGAAAAGCGTTCGATATGGCTGTATTAAATCCACGATCCATTCCTTGAAATTAGGTAATAGTAAGGTAATTTCAGTACGTTTTACAGAAGGTGCATTATTTGATAAACGGCTACCAGCCTAAACTGTATAATGCCTACCTTTATTTGTTTTTTTTGTTATTCAATATAACTAACTCAATAACTAGCACATGAAATTTAACATTACAACAATTATCGCGCCTGCGGTTATAGCGCTCTGCATGACGGCGTGCAATAATCAACCAGCGGCTTCCGAACATGCTGCTGACAGCACGGCCACCCAGCCAACCATTACCGAAGAAACTGTTGCTATCCAGGCAGATAGTGTAACAATGAACAGTTTCGTTGCTTTCAGCGATGACACCACTGCAAAAAAGCCGATCGTCCTGATAGTTCCTGAATGGTGGGGATTGGACGACTATATAAAAGGCAGGGCCAGACAGCTTGCTGAACTGGGCTACCTCGCTGTTGGTATTGACATGTATGGCGGCAGCAAACATGCCGATAATCCTGACCAGGCAAAAGCATATGCTATGCCCTTCTATACCAATCCACAACTGGGTTTCGGAAGACTGCAGGCTGCATTGGCAAAAGCCAAAACTTATCCCCAGGCAGATACCACCCGCATTGCGGCGATCGGTTACTGCTTCGGTGGGTCCATGGTACTTAACGGTGCAAAACTGGGCCTCCCTGTGAATGGAGTGGTAAGTTTCCATGGTGGACTGCAGGGCGTTACTCCTGTAAAAGATCTGACGAAAGCACAGATCCTGGTATGTCATGGCGGTGCCGATCCGTTCGTACCGGCTCAGGACGTGGCTACCTTCAGAAAGCAACTGGACTCCCTGAATATTCCTTATACCTTCAAGGAATATGCCGGCGCCACTCATGCGTTCACCAACCCCGCGTCTACTGCAAACGGCAAAAAGTTCAACCTGCCGATTGCCTATAATGCCGCTGCTGATACAGCGTCATGGAACGATATGCGCAACTTCTTCGGCGTAATATTCAAATAATAGCCAAACGATATAAAAAAAGGAGCGTCCCGGGTGGGGCGCTCCTTTTTTTATACACACATTTTGTTTGATCGGCAGAAACTGGCTTAATAACCATACCCTAACTTGTCGGACCGCCTCTCTCCCAATATTTTATAGTCCATTTTGTCCAGGGCTTCCACCACCTTAGCCCTGTCTTTGTACAATGACCTGTGTTGAAAATTAAAGATCCCCAAGCCGATATGGAAGAAAATGCCACTGATGATAATGATCCGCAGCAATTTCATGACAAAGGCTTTTTTCGATACCAGCCACTCATAACAATAAAAGGAGTAGATCATTGGTAATGGCAGCAGCATACAAAAAGTATGGGAGGACGGCCCTTTGATGGAGAAAAAGAAACTGGCAAACACCAGCAGATAGGTGAACAGGTTCAGCCATCTCATTTTCTTCCACTCCTCATTATCCGTTTTGATAAAATAGGAAAGGATGAACAATCCTACCTGTGCAAAACCCACCAGCAGCAGGAAAAAGAAAAATGGAGCGACCCACATCTGTTCTTTCATGAGCTGCCATTTTTCTTCCGAATTGCCTACCACATAGGGTACCTCAAAAGAAGCGAAAGACCAGTATCTTGTCAGGATGGTTACAACGTTTTCTATGTTCCTCCAGTTGAATACGACATTAGAAGCCACCTTCCCCGCTTCGGCATCCGGGTGCAGCCAGGTCGGTATGAGCGTCAGCGCCCCTGCTATCATTCCTGCCAGGTACACCATCACACGTACGGAAGTACTTTTTACTCCCGCCAGCCGGTAAGAAAACAGCATTGCGACGCCGGCATAGGGCAATAACAGTACCCATGACAGATGCAGCTGCATGATCATCGTCGTGGTGAGGCCCATCACAAAGAAAGCCAGTGCAGGAGGAATAAACTTGTCCTTGCTCATAGGCAATACTTCCAGCAGGCAGATAAAGAAGGGAATAGCCAGCGCCATTGTATAGGAAGGGTTCACCACCCTGGTGGGGTAATATAAGGCCCATGGAGTGGTCATACATAACACCCATACCATCCAGGCAGGGATGCCCTTTACCCGGCGGGTAATATAGTAAGCCAGCAGGGAAAGACTGGCAAAAGACAAAATATTCAGGATCAGGGTCGGCATCTCGGGCAGTTTCGCAATATAGAATCCCGCGCTGACCAGCAATCCCTGTAATGCGCCGGGAATCTGTGTATTTGTGTACACAACGTCCGGACCGTAGGTGGGCCAGGTACCAGTGGTATAGGATTTTAATCCGATCAGGTAGATTTGTAATTCATCAGGGAACCAGAATTCCGAGCACAGTCCATAAAGAACCCGGAAAATAAACAGTGCTAAAAGAAGCAGAAATAGGTTCTTCCTATTCATAAGTAGTGATTTGTTATTGAGGAGGGGCCAAATTACATAACTTTCTCAATTGTTCTATCCCGGACGCAGGTGTATATCACTACTTTATTTTAATGGCAAGCCGTTTTCCAAGCGACTCATATAAAGATTTATTCCCACGTATTCTTCACACATAGCATTATTAGCTATTATCAATTCGCTTCTTAATTAATATCTAACACAATATACATTTCAGTATAGTTTTGTGAGCACGCTACTATAGTATATTTCCTGAGATAACCCATATATAACCCATATTTAAGAGATATGTCTTGTATATGGGTTATATATGGATTGTCTATGGTTTATGTACGGGTTATTATAAATAAACGATAAGGATAGTAGCCTGCTTTGAGACCGGATACAAACGAAAAAAGCCATGACTTACGTCATGGCTAATGCAATTGATATAAAGATATTGCAGGCCAACCCGAAAGGGTTGGTTAGTGGTGCGGTAAGCGGGACGATCTATTCGCCGAGCAACAGCTCATACAGTTCTTTGGCCATTTTCTGATAGCCGGGAGCGTTATCGGGCTTAATGAAGTGTTTTAAAGCGCCCATTTGCTGGCACTTCTTTTCCTCGCTGCCACTGTCGGAGGCAGAGTAGGTTACAACCGGAATTTCCCGGAAAGCATCACTTCTTTTAATGTAATACAGGACATCATAGCCATGTCCCGCAGCAGACAGGATCACATCAGGGAACAGGATATCAGATTCCTCCATGATATCTTTCAGGATCTTTCCATCTTCTGCCACTGCCACTACATTAAATAGCCCTGTATCGGCAAATGATTCCTGTATCAGGGCCTTACCATTTGCATCGTTTTCTGCTATAAGTATGTTTAGTTTTCCCATAGTAGTACAAAGGTGGGGTATTCTCTGCTTTTTGAAAATATTTAAAAAAAATTTTGCGGAATAAACTATTTCACTACCTTTGCAATCCCAAACGGGAAAGGCCGCGTTGGTCAATCGGCTAAGACGCCTCCCTTTCACGGAGGAATGACGGGTTCGACTCCCGTACGCGGTACCAGAGATGACGGAGATAGTACGAAAGTATTATCTCCGTTTTTCTTTTGAGTCAATTCGTGGGCTAGTTGGGCGATGGAGAGGAAGACTTCATTTACGCGCGTGGTTCGACACTGGTCGTTTTTCCGGTTGTAGGACATTCCTTCTGGAAAGAGTAAGAATTGAAGTTGTTGTTTTTCTGCGTAGGCGGCTAAATCGCATGTGGTAGCTAGGTTGGAGGCGTAGTTAATGATCTTATCTACACACTTATCAAAGTTCGACACCTCATTTCCCATTTTCCCCAATTCCTCTGAAGCCGCCTTCCGTTCTCCAATAAGGTTTGTTGCCTTTTTATCATGGTAGTGGGCAGACCCAGGTAAAATAAAATCTCAGTCTATTGGGAACGAAAGAATTAATGCGCCTTTCGATTGTGGCTCTCGGTTAGGGAGCATGCTTAAAAACATAATTATCCATATCTTGCCTTCATATTAACATTCCCTAACCAATATGAAAAAAATTTTCTGTATCATCCTTCTGCAACTTGTGGCAGTGCAGCTCTTTTCGCAATCAATTCAGTATGAAATAGCAAACTGTAACGGCGAGCGTCGGACCCTACTATTTATGAATCAGATAACCAGTGTCCTGTACGCGTGCAAAGGAGAGTTATCACTTAAGAAAAATCTGTCGCTCAAATTCAGCCCTGATAGCCACCTCAATTTAGATAGTCTGGATCTAGAAGCCATCAGGTTCGGTAAAGCATTTCCTAAAAACTACTGGAGTCAAGGTGTTCCGGTTATTACACTAGATACGAGGCCCAATGAGGAAGGACGCATCTGGTTTGAAAACGTGTACGTTGAAGAAGATAGCAAGGGGAACATTAAACCTATAGCTGCGCTAAAAGTGGTTTTTGAGGGCAATGATGCCGGGAAAGAAAGAGTTTCCCCAAAAATCCTCGATATCATCTATATCTCTGATCCAAAAGCGCTTAAAAAGTACATTGCCGTTATCAAGCAGTTAAAAATCGTACACAATATAAAAACTACAAATGTCCTAAAAGAGGCCGAAAACGCGCCGCCGCCACCAATAAGGAATATGTAAGATTGTTTCCCCAGCATCAAAGAGTAGTGAGTTCTCATTTTACGTCTTTTCCCAGCTATGCTATTACCATCGGGCTGCTGGTACAGGGACACAATGTTAGAGAAAATGCGTTGGTATTTATATTCTCTTGTTAAGCAAAAACGAAATTTTTCCTGTTAAATCAACGCCAAGTTTTTTGAATCATTACAAAATCACCCATCCAATAGTTCGACACCTGTCCGGCCCGTTGTACAAATAAAAAGGGAATATCTGATGATGTCCCCTTTTTTGTTTTATCCAGCCTTGCGTCTTTACTCTCGTTACTTTTCCTAAAATTGAACTTCCCGTCATACCATTCATTACATTCATCAGTTATACTGATTGTGACCGGGATTAGTTATCTTCCCCTACCACCTTTCCATAACCCGGCCTTTCAATACAGTATAAGCGTCTTCAGATCAGGGAAAAACATTGTAAACTATAAATGGCAAACCGTCAGCATATAGGTACATGAGCGTGACATTTATCACGCAAAAATCATGTCAAATATCCTCGTTGAGAGTAACCGGTTAACGGAACTTTGGTGAAGAAAAATGCAATAAAAATTATGCATAACCAGGTAAATGGCGCGCGGATCGTGCTCCCAAAAAAGTATTATCATATTTAAAATAACAGATTATGGATCTCAAATTAAAAGATAAAACTGCGCTTGTCAGCGGTTCAACAACAGGAATAGGATATGCCATCGCAAAGTCTCTGGCAACCGAAGGTGCTAAAGTTATAGTGAACGGAAGGTCCCCGGAACGTGTTACTGCAGCCGTTCAGAAGATCAAATCCGAGACCGGTAACCCCCACATATTCGAGGTAATTGCAGACCTTGGGTCTCCTGAAGGCGTCGAACTTATTGTAAGTCAATACCCGGACGTTAATATTCTGGTCAATAATCTCGGGGTTGGCCAGCCAAAAGAATTCAAGGATATTCCGGACCAGGAATGGCTAGATACCTATAATGTAAACGTGCTGAGCGGAGTACGTTTATCACGGGCCTATTTTGAAAATATGCTGAAAGGAAACTGGGGACGTATTATTTTCATCTCAAGCGAATCAGCCGTACAAATCCCTGCCGAGATGATCCAGTACGGCGTTTCTAAAACAGCCCAACTGGCTTTGTCGCGTGGTTTGGCCGAAATGACGCAGGGTACTGCTGTAACTGTAAACACTATACTGCCAGGCCCCACTTCGACAGAGGCCATTACCAATTTCCTTAAAGTCACTGCTGAACAACAAGGAATTAGTGAAACAGAAATGGAAAAAGTTTTTTTTACCAGCATGAGAGGCACCTCACTGCTTAAACGCTTTATCAAACCGGAAGAGATCGCCAGTTTGGTAACCTTTGTTGCCAGTCCGCTTTCGGCTGCTATTAACGGTGCGGCCTTACGTGCCGATGGCGGTGTGATCAAATCGGCGTTTTAATAAAACGATGTCCAACCTTTAACGCAGGCATATAGTTGAAGTATTAAGATCAAATGATTGATCGTCGCACAACATGTTTTCGAAAAAGTCCCGGTTGCTTAAAGTTACCGGGACTTTTTATGGCGATGATACTCCAATTTCCCCGTTTGCCTCTAATTTTGATATTTTTGTCAAAAATGGCGTTTCTATGTTCGAAGTTTTCGCAGCGTATTTAAAGGAAAAGGCGGGGCTAACTGATGAAGAGCTGGATCAGGTGCGCGCGGTGACAATCAATAAACGTCTTCGTAAAAGACAATATTTACTGCAAGAAGGTGACATCTGTCATTACAACTGTTTCGTAGCCAAAGGATGCCTTAGAAATTACCGGGTCAGCGAGGACGGTGTAGAGCATATATTGCGGTTTGCCGTCGAAAACTGGTGGCTTAGCGACACAGAAAGCTATAATAACGGTACCCCTACCAGAAACAATATTGATGCGCTGGAAGACAGCGATCTGCTGCTGATCGAAAAAAAAGATTTCGACCAGCTTCTCAATACTATTACCAGGTTCAGAGAATTCATAGACAGACTAAAGGCCAGAAGTTTTGACGTCAGCCAGAACCGGATCATGAGCAATATTAGTGATACAGCTGAGGAACGATATCTAAACTTTATGAAATCCTATCCCGATATTTTTAACCGCGTTCCGCTTCACATGATCGCTTCGTATCTTGGTGTTTCCAGAGAAACGCTCAGCCGGATCCGTAACCAATATTCTAAAACACATTAGTATTTGGAACCTGCGGAAAAAATTTCCGCTCTCCACTGTATGCTCAAATTGTTTACCTTCATGACACATTAATTTATATGCCCTATATCACTCCATATTGGAGGATGGAAAAATATTTACCCTATAAGTTTAAATAATGAGACACATCCTTATCCTATCGCTTTTATTCACCACGCTGCAGACCTATGCACAAACACCAGACAGCATATGGCTCAAACAGCTCCGCACTTTACGCGACGCAATCTATCAACGTGATAAAGAAACCGTCAAAAAGTTTTTTGATCTCCCGTTCAGTGCCAGCAATGTTTGGTACCTCGCACAGGAAAACAATGACGCGAATGATTCCCTGACACAGAATGCCATTAACCAACTAGCCAGTAATGCAACACCTTTGAGCGAAAAACTATTCATGCTTTACTTTGACCAGATCTTCCACAAGAAATTCGTTACTGTATTCTTAAAGATCAAAACAAAGGAAGTATTCGAAAAAAAATTCGTTCAATCACCAGAATACCAGGGTAACAATAAATGGTATTACAAATGCAGCGTCTACTTCTACAGGGCAGAACAGCGACTGCTGATCAATTACGAATCAAGTAATATGGCCGAAGGAGAGGAGCCAAAATATGACAAGAATGGCGACCTGCTCAAAACACCACTAGGCGGCTCTGAAGGTCTTGAATTTAAAATGCTAGATGGTCAGATGAAACTGGTATTTATTTCCAATGCAGGATAAACCGGGAAAAAATCACCTACCGACAATGAGATATTTGTCCGGTGGATTTCATAAAAGGGTTGTTTCACAGAGCAGCCCTTTTCGCTTTTTATTCAGTTTTGAATGCATTTCTCAGGATAGTTGTGTCCATTCATTTGTTGAGCCCTCATCCTACCCCTGCTTTATAATTGACGCTAATTTTTGCCTGTCTTTAATAATGATCGTCTTCCCCGAAAACGCAATGATATGATCAGCTGTGAACTCGTTCATCACCTTAAATATTGTTTCATATGTCGTTCCTGCATACGATGCAAGATCCTGCCTGGTGAGTGTACCTTTAATAGCACCCTCTTTATCGCAGCCAAACACTTCCGCGATCTTTAATATAGTATCCGCAATGCGGCTCTTTACATCCATATGCACCATGTTCCGCATACCTTTTTCAGCTTCCTGCAGATCTTTGGCATAATAGAGCATTAACTGATAGGTGAGTTCAGGATTTACTCTCAGGGTGGTTTTAAGGAATTCAGTGGAGATAAGGCAAACAGATGCATCTTCCAGGGCCGTAGCAGAAACAGGATAGTTTTGATCCGCTCCTATTCCCCTGTGTCCAAGCACATCTCCTTCTTTTGCCAATTTGATGATCAGCTCCTTATCCTCGCCCCACTTCTTGTGTATTTTGACCTTTCCTTCATGCAGAAAATAAAATCCTGTAACAGGCTCATCTTCCCGGAAAATGGCCTGGCCTTTTCTGAAATTCAACAGTTTAGAATTATTGTCAATAGCAACTTCCCATTCCGGTAAAGCATATTTTCTAAGAAAGCAATTGGTATGTTGATGCATAAGCAAAGGTACAAAAACATTGCTTAGGCAATGTTTTATCAACTATTTTGTTAAATAAATTTAATAAAATGTTGTTTTCGCAATATTTTTGCAATGAAAATAACAATTTATGCACGGTAAAGATATTGATGAATCCATTTCCATAGCACCGTCCCTTGACCTGACCATCGACAGGGAACAGGACGGGAACCGGCCCCTTGTGTCAAAAAGGGTCTTATACCTGAGCGTCCAGGTAATATTAAACGCTATTGTAATAGGGTTCATCGCAAAGGCGCTGGTCGCATTGATCAGTCTTATCACCAATCTTTCGTTTTACGGAAAATTCTCAATTGAAGAAAGCAGCCCTGCCCACAATCAGCTTGGCTGGCTGGTCATCATTATACCCGTGATAGGTGGTTTAGTGGTGGGTATTATGGCACGTATCGGGTCTTCAGCCATCCGCGGCCATGGAATACCGGAAGCCATGGAACAGGTGCTTACCAATAAAAGCCGTATAAAGCCTATCATTACACTGTTAAAGCCACTTTCTGCCGCTATTTCAATAGGTACCGGCGGTCCCTTTGGAGCCGAAGGACCGATCATTTCCACCGGTGGTGCATTTGGCTCCCTCGCCGGACAGATCATGCACATTTCACCCAATGAGCGGAAGATCATGTTGACCGCGGGCGCTACAGCCGGTATGGCCGCCATTTTTGGTACACCGGTAGCGGCAGTATTGCTGGCTATAGAATTGCTGTTATTCGAGTTTTCTCCCCGCTCTATTATACCTGTGGCATTGGCCTGTGCAACAGGCGCTGCTATGCATTATGCGCTTTTCAGCGATGCTCCGGTATTTGCCATGCCTGCTATTCCTTCTGCAGGATCAGAGGCGATGATCTGCTATGTAGCCATGGGTGCAGTTATAGGACTGATTGCCGCTTTTGTAACCAAAAGCGTGTATTTTATCGAAGACCTGTTTGAAAAATTGCCCGTACACTGGATGTGGTGGCCGGCAATAGGTTCTCTTGCAGTAGGTATAACAGGCTATTTCGCTCCTTATACAATGGGAGTAGGGTATAGTAACATTTCTCAATTGCTGAGCGGCAATATCACCATTCAGCTTATACTGGGACTTTGTTTTCTTAAATTCATTTCCTGGTCGATCTCTTTAGGCAGTGGTACCTCAGGAGGAACACTTGCACCGCTCTTAACCATCGGAGGAGCCACCGGACTGGGACTTGGCATTATTGTGACATCACTGTTTCCCCAGGTTAACATTAGCCTGCCTACCTGTGCGCTCATCGGCATGGCCGCCATGTTTGCAGGATCGGCAAGGGCCCTGCTCACTTCTATTGTTTTTGCCTTCGAAACTACCCTGCAGCCACATGGCTTACTCCCATTACTGGGCGCCTGCACTGCCTCTTACTTTGTCTCCTTCTTTATGATGAAAAGCACCATCATGACGGAAAAAATAAACCGTCGGGGCGTACAAACACCAGATGCATATGAACCGGATATACTACGGGAACTGAATGTGGAAGAAGTGATGGATAAAAACGTTCCGGCAGTAAGACTGGATGCAGGCATCAAGGACATATTGGAAGAACCTGCTGCAAAAGTGCAAAACGGATATGGCGTGATCATTTTCGATAAAGAAGATAAAGTACAGGGAGCTATCAACCTAAAAGATCTGTATCAGGGCGTACTCAAAGGACATACCGCCATATCTGACCTGAAATATGAAACGGTGGTTGTTTATCCCGCCAGCACTTTACTCACCACCATTACCTTAATGGAAGAGCATAAACTGGACCTGTTACCTGTGGTATCCAGGCAAAACAGGGAAAAAGTACTGGGCGTTATCACAAAGGACCTGATACTTTCTGCTTATCGCAGGCGGCGTGAAGATAGCGATGAACATCAACAGGAAATTTCAATAAAGCGAAGCGGTTATAAATTCCTGGCCAGAACGAAAAGGTTGAGACAGGAACAGGCTAAAAGATTTTCCAGGGGAACAAAGTAATCAGCCATACTAAGGAGTGACGGCAGCAGTACAGATGTATTGTTGCCGTTTTTGTCTCAGCCATCCCGCTTAAGGACCTTATCCCAAAATCCGTTACCAATTGCGTGAACGGCTTTAGCTGCTTTATCCTGTTCTTTCCGCAACCTGCTGATCTTTGTTTTATTAGAGGCCTTGTAAGCAGTCAGCAGTTCAACAGCCACTGTAGTATCATGCCATTTACCGATAGCATCCTGCACCTGAATCAGATAGTCAATATCCAGCGACAAGGCGGCGGTCAACCGGCCGTGAAGTATCCCGTGAACATATACGAGATACTTTATTCTCTTGCGGGCCTCATGAAACTGACCGGTGGATGCCGTAGCAAAAACAGCCGCTATTTTCCTTAGTTGCCTTGTGAACCAATGTTTGATGCTGCGATTATGAACAGGGCGTAATGACCTTAGAAATGATTTGACCATATTGGTGATATCATGGTCATAATGGGTTTTATTTAACCGGAACTTTCCGGTTTCCTGTTGGATGATATTAGTTGCTTTTATATTGAATACCGGTTGATGAATATCGAACTGCTTTATCATTTGCAGGTTAATACTTGCTTCTCTGATAACTCCGGCCCGATGAAATATTTGCTTTATATCTTTTTTAATAGTGACATCTCCTTCTCCCCTATACAATTTTGTCAGTTTTGAGAACGCCTTTAGCTTTTTGATCTCTACCCGTAGTTTATGCAATGCCTCCTGGCTTCCCGATGCGGCAAACGTATGTAACTGGTCCCGCAGCTCCAGGCACCGTTTGACAAGGTATTTCCGTTGCCTTTTCCGTTTAAGCATACCCCACTGGTTTACAATCAAAGTTACCACTAATTCCCCACTGATGCCGCGGCCGCTATTGTCTCAGCACACCACAAAATTCTCCGTCTTTTCACTCATCAAAATTTCCATAAACCCCATTTTTATTTTTTTACATTAGATGGCCTATTCTAAATTTCCATCTGCAAAAAACATTAAACTATAAACAGGTCACATCGTTATGAAAAGGAGAGAATTTATTAAAACCGGCGGCCTTGCTGGCGTAGGAGCAGGCCTAACCATTCTTAACTTTCCCGTATTTGGGAAAAATGCTCCCAGCAATAAGCTGGTATTAGGTGTAATGGGTGTCAATTCCCGGGGAAACTGGCTGGCGCAATGTGCAGCAAAGCTCCCTGGTGCAGAAATAGGCTATATCTGCGACGTGGAAGACGGCGCCATTGCCAAAGGACTAAAGGCGGTTGCCGGCGCACAGGAACGTAAACCTACAGTCATTAAAGACATCCGCCAGTTACTGGAACGCAAAGACTTTGATGCTTTGTTCGTTGCCACTCCCGACCATTGGCATGCGCCAGCAGCAATAATGGCCGCAGCGGCAGGTAAGCACGTATATGTGGAAAAACCCTGCGCCCACAACCCGGCAGAAGGAGAATTACTGATAGCAGCGGCAAAGAAATATAATCGCCTGGTACAGATGGGTAGCCAGCGCCGTTCCTGGCCAAATATGCAACAGGCTATAAAGGAGGTGAAAGAACAGCATGTACTGGGGAAGATATACTACGGGAAAAGCTGGTATACCAATAACCGCCAGCCTATTGGCATTGGTAAAAAAATAGCCGTGCCGGATACTCTGAACTGGGATCTGTGGCAAGGCCCTGCTCCGCGCCGCGACTACCTGGACAACATCGTTCACTATAACTGGCACTGGCGCTGGCACTGGGGCACCTCCGAAACATGTAACAACGGCACCCACGAACTGGATTGCCTTCGCTGGTTTATGGACCTTGAATTCCCTACCAAAGTGACCTCTGCCGGCGGGCGTTATGCCTATCCGAAAGATGACTGGGAAACACCAGATACCCAGACCCTCAACTTTGAATTCGAAGGCGGCAAGGCCATTTCCTGGGAAGGACGCAGCTGCAGCTCATTCAACCTGGAAGGCAGCGACCGCGGTTTCGCCATTTTCGGAGATAACGGCACCCTGTACAACAGTGGAGGCGACAGCTACAGGATAGTAGACATAAAAGGCAAGACCATCAAAGAGGTGAAACAGGCCACAAACACCAACCAGAGTGCTGTTAACACGGTTAGCCCTGCCGGAGAATTCTATGATGCAATACATATCAATAATTTCCTGGAAAGCATTCGCGGTAACGCCAAACTGAATGCTGAAATAAATGTCGCCTACCGTAGTACATTACTGCCCCTGCTCGGCAATATTGCCCAGCGCACGGGCAGGGTACTGCATACAGATCCCTCCAATGGACACATTCTCAATGACGCCGAAGCCATGAAATTGTGGAAAAGAGAGTATGAAAAAGGATGGGCGCCTAAGGTTTAACAGCAGCAGGTGGCCTGAAAACTTTTTTTAAAGTTCGCATAAGGGTATGTTGCCCCCATTGTGTTATACTATTATATCATTGTGCCAACAAGCATTGGGTAATTAACGGTATTGGAGAAACGAGATAAATCTGAACTGTTCCTGCAGCTTTTTCATACCTGCTATGAAAAGCTGCACCGGTATGCCTATACATTACTGAGGAACAGTGAAGAGGCCAATGATGTTGTACAAACTGTATTTGCCCGGCTATGGGAGAAACGGGATACCCTTGTCTTTGAAGAAGATATAAAAGGGTATCTGTATCGTTCTGTTTATAACGGCTGCATGAACAACATCCGGAAGGAAGGGGCAAGGGACAGGTATATGTCCTACAAAACCGGCGACAGGGACCACTTCATGCAGGGGGGCGCAGAACAACAAATGCTGGCCAGGGAACTTGAAACACGCATTTTACAGGCAACCGGTGCCCTGCCTGCACAATGCAGGATCATATTCCTGAAAAGCCGGGAAGAAGGTAAAAAGTATGCTGAAATAGCCGCAGAACTGGGTATTTCAGTTAAAACAGTGGAAGCACAGATGAGCAAGGCCTTAAAACTGATGCGGGAAAAACTGGCCGATTACCTCCTTACAATTGTGCTGATATTGCATATACATCATCTTTTGTAAAAGCTGGCATGAAATAACTGTTACTATTGAGCGAACAACAACACATACCGATATCTGAAGCATTGCTGGTAAAATACCTGGCCGGAGAGGCAAGCCCGGAAGAGGCTATCGCCGTTGACGAATGGGTAGCGCAAACTCCGGACAATAACCGTTTGCTGCAACAATATCTGCAGTTATGGTCGCATGCCGGCGAGAACGGAGTATACAAGGCCCCGGATCTTCAGCGGGAATTACACCGGCTCAATATCAATGAGGCGGCTCCTCCTGCGCATCGCGAAATGCCTTTATTACGGACGCTGTTCATTCGCCGCGCAGTAGCAGCTGTCTTCATATTAGCCCTCGGAGCGGCCCTTCTTGTATTCTTCCTTCCCCGGAAAACAACGAGCCCCCCTCCTATGCTGGCGCTTACAGCTTCACATGATATTCTCCGGGATACTTTGCCGGATCATTCAAGCGCAGTCTTAACGCCCGGCAGCCGGCTTGAGCGCCCCGCTTCATTTGATGGTCCTGACAGAACAGTACACTTGCAGGGAGAAGCCTATTTTTCTGTTGCACCCAACGCAGATAAGCCTTTTATTGTACATACGGATGCAGCAGATATCAGGGTAATTGGCACGGCATTCAACGTGAGGAGCAACAAAGACAGCATTACAGTACAAGTGGACAATGGTGCTGTACTATTTTTCGATAGTAATGACAGTGTCATCGTAAAGGGTGGCATGCAGGGTATGTACCAGGTAGCCACACATCGCTTCACCACAACAAAGATGAATGACAACAATGACTATTCCTATGCCACCAGGACATTTCGTTTCCAGGCTACCCGTATGGAATCAGTAGTGAACACCCTGGAAAAAGCCTACAACATAAAGATCGTACTGGAAAATAAAAAACTGGCTGACTGTACGATCACGACCTCATTTACCAATATGCCAATTGAATATGTAATGGAGGTCATCGCCGCATCATTGTCCATACAGTATCGCATAGAAGGGTCTGTTATTTATATGCAAGGGAATGAATGTAATTGAGTTATTTCGAAAGGCATGCCTGGTAATGGCATGCATCATAATATCGAGCGGTGCAAAGGCGCAGACAACGCCGCCATCATTAAACAAAACAGTACGCGTACCATTAAAGGAAGTAAATATTACTACCCTGGGGGATATGATAACAGCGCAGACAGGCTTCATCCTTTCCTTTAACGCGCAAAAAATATTAGCCCGGCAACAGCTCCAACTCCGGCAGCCTTCTTACTCCATTCACCAGTTACTTACCATGATCAGGGAAGCCACCGGCGCTGATTACACCATCTACCAGGATCATATCATCTTCCACCGGATAAATAACAATCGCGGCGCCAGCCGGCAGACTGCAGGCAGTCATACCTCACAGCTGTTAATACAAAAGCACCTGGCAATTACCAACCGGCAACCGGCAGGTGCAACAGGAAAACAGATCCGCATCCCAACGCTCGGCCAGACAAGAGCGAACAAAAGGCCCGAGAGACCTTTACCATCCGGAAAAGCATCCGATGAAAAAAATAATATTCAGCGGGATATTGTCACAACCCCTACGAATAAAGGAACAGGTATCAAGGCTGGCATTGCGTCCGGCGCCGCAACAACAAATTTCCCTACAGATGCGGCAGCGGCGCGCATACCCGATACGATCAGGATCTTGACGCGAAAGGATATGAAGTCAATTGCAGACAGCAGCAAAACTGCTGACAATTCGTTGTCTGACGTAATACCGTTAAGCGCTCCTGTTCCTGTCATCAAGCCGGCATTGCCGGTATTACCACAGGTAACGCCATCTGCAAAGCGGGAAAAAGAACGATATGTATATGAGAAGCCGGGTCTTTTCAAGCCATTTGTACAGGCAGGCTTTGCCTCAGATGAAGGGCTTTACGCTAACCTGCAGGCAAAGGCCGGTATCACATTGGTATATGGTGTTTTTTCCTGGGGAACTGATTTCTCCGTATCAGGTTTTCGCTATGGTGCAGGCATCAGTTATCCTTTGAACAATGGCTGGCTAATAGAGCTGGAAGCCACAACCGGTAAGCTGTTCAAAGAAACGCCTGTACAAATAGATGATGACACCACTACAACAAAGCCTATCCTTTATGCAAACAGCCGTCTGCAAAGGATCAGTCTTTTTGCACAGAAAAGCATAGCACCCCGCTTGTCAGTATATGCAGGGCCTGTGTTCAATCATCTGAGAAGTACATATCAGCTAACAACCTGGCCCTTAAACCCGGCCACTCTCCAGGCGATATTATTAACACCGGAAAAAGAGTACGTCACTGTCAGGGCCCCCTATACACTCCATCGATCTCCGCCTGAGAAAATGGAAGATATCAGGACATGGATCGGTTTTCAGATCGGTATCAGTTACCGGCTCTGACCCATTGCCTGTTTCAGTTCATCCAGCAAACGGAATGTATCGGCAAAGGTGGCCGGCGCTGCACGGTGCAACATTTTACCTCCTTGCACCTGCTTTACGAAATAATGGATCTCGTCACGGTAGCCATACTGTACAACAGGATTGTTCCCTGCTACGGGCGTTGTAGTGGTATAATTGGTTTCAATCAGCTGCCGCCTGTTGTTGAAGATCTTGTCGAACGGCACTCCTGCAAACTGCCGGCCTAATGGCGTGATCCGGAAATTACCCGGGTAATCTATTTCAATTACATTTCGCGAAGTAAGGCATTGCAGCGTATCGGTAAATAATGACCAGGAATAACAGCTGGACAGTTCCAACATGCCGCTTGCCTGCCGGTGCTTCAAAAGCAATTGCAGATGTATGCCTCCGTTTACACCCGCATGATGTAACAGTGTGTATTGCTCTACTGGTCCAAAGAACTCCAATACATTGCTGATAGGATGGCAGAATAACTCCATCACAGCATCGCCCTCAGGATAAGCTCCCGTGATATAACGGGCCTGATAACTATAGGCATCAAGAATGCTCTTCTTCAGTTGCCGGTTCAAGGGACAAAAACGTTTATTGAACCCGATCATACATTTACCAGCGTGAGGATGGGTCATCAGCTGCTGCAGGGCAGCATAACTATCAACTGCCGGCTTTTCCACAAACACATATTTATCTGCATCAAGGCAAGCCTTTACCACCGGGAGCTGGTGTTCATTCTTCATACAGATAAAAACGCCCTGAATCAACGGATCTTCTAATATCATAGAAAGAGCTGATACGCCTGTGCATCCCGGGAAAAGACGTGCCGCCTGTGTTGCGACCGCTGGCTGACGGGAGTAAAGGTATTTGATACGGACGCCCATATTCAATATTACAGGATACAAATTGTCGAAGCTATGCTGCCCTACTCCAATAAAAGCGAAGGACGGGCCTTCACTAAACAGCCCGCCTAACATCTTCGTTCTTCGCCATTGCTTATATGTATCAATAACCAGCTCCAACATGTTCTACACTTTTGCCATTACAGATTTAAAACTTTCTTTCTGTTTATTCCACTGATAATCCCCAAACAATTTCTCCGTGATCAGGTTGCCCAGTAAGCGTTCTGATTGCCGGAGCAAGGTAATATCGTATTTACGATGGAAGTTGATCCAGCAGCCATTACAGTTATGGCAGTGATGTTTCTGCACAGCATTGGTAGCAGCATCATTAAAGATATGATCCAGTGTATGGTTATAAACATTCCCCAGCTTCAGGTCCAGGTTCTGACAGATGGGCACATCTCCGTTTGGCAGTACTACAAGGCTGTCGAAAATAGAATAACAGGGCATTTTCAATTCTCCCTGCTGCCAGTATTGATACAGTTGCAGGAAATCAAGGTTCTCGTCAAACCCCTGCAGGCTATGAATAATATCAGCAGGTATTTCCAGCCTGGCTGCAGTAGCGGCGGGAACTTCACTGGCAATAACAGCATCTGTATGCGCTGTTTCTACTGTGTCGAAGTAAGAGATATTGTTGTAGATACCAATACGCAGATCTGTGCCATACTCCGAGCATACCTGCATTACGTGTCGCAGGTCATCAAAACTGTTGTAGGGTGACAGCGTGAACATAATGGAAATATCCTGTTCCTGATGCAGCTCTTTGATCACACGCAGCACTTTATCATAGCCATCCTTTCCCCGCATGAACTGATACGTTTCCCTGTTACCGTCCAGTGAAATGAACAGGCGCTTAGGGGCATATTCTTTTGCGGCTTTAATAACCTTTGCAGGATCCAGGCAATTCGATAAAAGATCATATGCGGGATGAAACCTGCTGAACCACTGTAAGATGTCAAAAGCCTGTGGATGCAGGAGGAATTCACCTCCTTCCAGGCCTATGTTGGTAGATTTGCTGATACAATCACTCTGCATAATCTCCACGATCTTTTCCATAGGAAGATGTACAACCGGTCTTTTGGCCCATATCAGGCAATGCTTGCAACGGGACTGGCAAAGATCCGTAGCATAGATCATAAGGGTAGATAATTTCTTTGAAGCAGGCTGTAGCTGGTTACGCACGAACCTTGTAGCCCGTGACACATAGTCGGCAGTGGTATACATGAATGTTGCTTAAGAGAGCGAATAAATAAGAATAGCTATGATTATAATAAACATAAGGCTTAGAAAAGGCAGCACCAGGTAACACAGCATTTTCGCAAGCACCTCATGCTTCTGATGTTCTTCATATTCCATAGGTCAGTCATTAATTGTAATTAACAGGCAGTCTTTACTATAACAACACCATGTATAATGTATACCCTTATGCGTGAGAAAAAAAAGTTATCCCCTGAGGGAACAAGTGAAATGTTCCTGGATCTGGAATGTCAGTTAAATTCAGCAGGGCCTCAGCATAGCCTGCTCATCCGTTTCTTTTCCCGTAATTATACAACAGACGCCGTCATTCCGCCATTGATGCCGGCATACCTATATAATAGATTTGTGGTAACCCATATTATTAACATCCATAAAAAGATAACAATATGAATGAACAATTAATTGCTGTTGGCGATACCATTGCAGTGCTGGATCCTGCTATTGACCCGGCTATTGACACGCACATCAAAGCCTTTCTGAATGTGTTGAACAGTGCCGGCGGTGATCCTATGGAGACCATGACGCCTGGCGATGCCCGTAAAGTACTGGAAGGAGCGCAAAAATCTGTGGAAGTAGATCTTTCCGGAGTAACAGTAACTGAAAAAACGATCACTGAAGATGGGCTTAGTGTGAAACTGTTCATTGTACGTCCCGAAGGACAGACCGGCGTGCTACCTGCTTTCATGTTCATTCATGGTGGCGGCTGGGTATTGGGAGATTTCCCAACGCATCAGCGCTTTGTCAGGGACCTGGTGGTCTATTCAGGGCTTGTTGCCGTATTTGTGGAATATACACGCTCTCCCGAAGCCAAATACCCGGTAGCGCTCAATGAAGCATATGCTGCCACCAAATGGATCGCAGCTAATGGCGCAGAGCTGAATATAGACGGGAAACGCCTGGCGGTGGTAGGCAACAGCGTTGGTGGTAATCTGACTGCCGCTACCGTATTGATGGCAAAAAACAAGAAAGGTCCGGAGATCCAATTCCAGGTGCTTTTCTGGCCGGTGACGGACGCCAGTTTCGATACGGTTTCCTATCACCAGTATGCGACTTCCCGTTTCCTGACAAGGAATATGATGATCTGGTTCTGGGATAATTATATGCCGGAGGGGCCGCAGCGTAATGAGATCTACGCGTCTCCTTTACAGGCGAGCGTAGAAGAACTGAAAGGCTTACCTCCTACCCTGGTGCAAACAGCAGAGAATGACGTGTTGCGGGATGAAGGCGAAGCGTATGCAAGGAAAATGGATGAGGCAGGGGTACCGGTTACACTTGTTCGTGTGCAGGGCATGATACATGACTATGGTTTGCTGAACCCAATCGCAAATGTACCGGCAGTGCAGTCTGCATTGAGGCATGCAGCGAATGAGCTGAGGAATGCGTTGAAGTAATATTCATAGCGGTTTTGCAGGTGGGTAGTTCCCACTTGCAAAACCTTATGCTTTCACCCATCTGGTTGATTTCAGTCAGCCGCCGGTTGCAGGGAACAGCATTTATAGTGATCAGGTATTATTTGTAATACGTATTGGATGTTATTACCAGCCCCCTCAGGGCGATCTGTTTTAGGAACCATGTTTGTAAGACGCTCCATCTGATGATTTAGACCTATTTCAACAGAAATCCGACAACTATCACAGTTGGGAACCTAGCTGAATTATAAGTATCTTTCTGGTCAATAATCATCCTTCCATGACTAATATCACCGTTGAATGGATGCGCTCCATTGAGACACTTCAGGGCGTTCCCGACAACCAGTTACAATGGTTCATAGATAATAGTGAACGGCAAGAATATGCCGCCGGTACTTATATGTTCAAAGTCGATGACATGATGCTCGGCACCCAGCTTATTGTATCCGGTTTGGTGAGAATATGCCAGATGCAGAACAATGAGCTGCGCGAACTCCTTATAGTAGAACCTGGCAAAATAGTAGGCTATCTTCCTTTTTCCAGGGGAACAGTATACCAGGTAACAGGAGAAGTGATTGAAGATACGGTAGTCCTCAATCTTCCTATTGAGAAAATACAGGAACTGATCCGCAATCATTTTGAGCTGACGCAGGCCCTTGTGCATATTATGACTAACCGGGTGAGGGACTACACCTCTTTCCTGCGCCAAAGTGAAAAGATGATGGCGCTGGGTAAATTGTCTGCAGGGCTGGCACATGAACTGAATAATCCGGCAGCAGCCGTTGTAAGGGGCGCCTATTCCATGAAAAAACACCTGCAATTACAGCCGGAGTTCTTCAAACGGATCATGGAGATCCGTATGGACGCAGCAGCGATCGATCTTGTCAAGGAGAAGATGTTTGAGGTGCTCTCACAGCACAAATCACAGGGATCCAGTCTCACGCTTGTACAACGTTCCCAGAAGGAAGATGAATTGACCGAATGGCTCGACGAGCTCAATGTGGAGAATAGCGTGGAACTGGCAGAGAACTTCGTGGAGTTTGGATTTACCAAGGAAAAGCTCGACGAGTTCAGACACCGCCTGGGAGCCAATGATATTTCACCTGTGTTCAACTGGATCAATAATAACCTGGTTACAGAAAAAATAGTATCCGATATTGAAGAAGCATCCAAACGCATTGCAGACCTGGTAGGCTCCGTAAAATCATTCACCCATATGGATAAGGGCTATGATAAACAACTTACCAATATCCATGATGGCATCCGTAATACGCTTTCCATCCTGCAGTATAAATTACGCAAAGGGAACATTGAACTGGTAGAGCAATATGATACCAGCCTGCCTCCCCTTCGTGCACTGATCGGAGAACTGAACCAGGTATGGACCAACCTGATCGATAACGCGCTGGATGCGATGGAGGTGAATAAAAAGGGAAAACTCACCATCAAAACGGAACGGGACAAAGATTGTCTGAAAGTTATCATCACTGACGATGGCCCCGGTATACCGGAAAGTATCATCGCTAAAATATATGATCCCTTCTTTACGACAAAAGACCCGGGTAAAGGCACAGGCCTTGGACTGGATATAGTATCACAGATCGTCCGCCAGCATAAAGGCTATCTGAGTGTAGAATCTAAACCGGGAGAAACCCGGTTTATCGTGTCGCTCCCCATTCATGGATAATCGCATTTATAAGTTAATTTTGAATTGACTTATGCCATTCTAAGAACGAATAATATGAATCACAATCAGCCATATATTCTCTGTATTGATGACGATGCACAAGTTTTACGTGCCATTGTGAGAGATCTCAAACAGAAATACCGCGATAACTATAAAATAATAAGCACAACCGTAGTTAGTGAAGCGCTGGAATCTTTACTGGAGTTAAAGAACAAAGGTGAGACGGTGGCCATGTTCATTTCAGATCAGCGTATGCCTGAAATGGAAGGCGTGGAATTCCTGGAAAAAGCGATGGAATACTATCCGGATGCGAGACGAGTGCTGCTGACAGCCTATTCTGATACAGATGCGGCTATCCGGGCCATCAACGCGGTACAACTGGACTATTACCTGGTGAAACCCTGGAGCCCTCCGGAAGAGAAATTATATCCAATCATCGATGACCTGCTGGATAACTGGCAGGCTATATACCGCCCGGATTTTAAGGGCATCAAGGTGCTGGGCTACCAGTTTTCACCAAAGTCGCATGCCATCAAGGACTTCCTGGCAGGCAACCTCATCCCCTACCAATGGCTCGATGTACAGGCTTCAGAAGAAGCTACACGGCTGTTGAATGTCAACAACCTTTCCATCAAAGACCTCCCGGTGGTGATCTTTGACGATGGGGGTTGTCTTTCCTGTCCGTCGATCCTGGACATAGCACGCAAAGCCGGGCTTAACCCACAGGTGAAGCTGGATGTTTACGACGTGGTGATCATTGGCGCCGGTCCGGCGGGACTGGCGGCAGGCGTGTACGGTGCTTCTGAAGGACTAAAAACATTACTGATAGAAAAACGGGCTCCCGGCGGGCAGGCAGGTACGAGCTCGCGTATTGAGAACTACCTTGGCTTCCCCAGCGGACTAAGCGGCGCAGAACTGACCCGGCGTGCTATTGCACAGGCTACCAGGCTGGGCACGGAATTCATTACACCGCAATCAGTGAAAGATATAAAACAGAAAGACGGTTATAAGAAGATCGTGCTGGAAGATGGTACGGAGATCAATACACGCAGTGTGATCATCACTACGGGTGTGGATTATCGCCAGCTGGAAACAAAAGGTGTATCAGACTTCACCGGCGCAGGCATTTACTACGGTGCAGCCACCACTGAGGCAGCCGCCTGTAAAGATAAAGAAGTGTACATTGTAGGCGGTGGTAATTCCGCCGGCCAGGCCGCCATGTACCTGTCTAAATTTGCGAAGAGCATTTATATCATCATCCGCAGAGAGGACCTGACCAGTACCATGTCTGCCTACCTCATAGAACAGATTGCCGGTACGTCAAATATCACCGTATTGCCGAAAACAGAAATTGCTGAGGCAATGGGTGAAGAAAAGCTGCAACAACTCTGCCTCTGTAATATTGAAACCAAAGAGCGCAGGCAGGTGAACGCTGATGCCCTCTATATATTCATAGGCGCTAAACCATTCACTGACTGGATTGAGCTGGACATCATCAAAGACGATAAAGGGTTTATTGAAACCGGCAGGGACCTCAAAAACTACGACTCTTTCAATAAGATCTGGAAACAGAACCGTGATCCTTACCTGTTGGAAACCAGCTGTCCCGGCATCTTTGCCGCCGGCGATGTACGCGCCCATGCCATGAACAGGGTAGCCGCGGCAGTAGGTGAAGGTTCTATGGCCATCAGCTTTGTGCATAAATACCTGGCAGAAGTTAAGTAGCTTTCTGTCTATTTATACGACATTTGCATCCCTGTTCAATTGACTATGAAGGTTTGCATTGCTGAAAAGCCAAGCGTAGCGAGAGATATCGCAGAGATAATCGGCGCTAAACAACGTAAGGAAGGATATTATGAAGGCAATGGGTACCAGGTAACCTGGACCTTCGGGCATTTCTGTACCCTGAAGGAACCGCATGACTATACAGAACAATGGAAGTTCTGGCGCCTGGAAGACCTGCCCATTATCCCGTCCAGCTTCGGTATCAAGCTTATTAACAATAGCGGTGTCGAGAGACAATTCAAAGTTATAGAACAACTGGTGCAGCAATGTGAAGAAGTGATCAACTGCGGGGATGCCGGGCAGGAAGGGGAACTTATCCAGCGCTGGGTTTTGCTCAAAGCGCAATGTACCGCTCCTGTTAAGAGATTATGGATATCCTCCCTGACAGAAGAAGCCATTCGTGAAGGTTTCCAGAAACTGAAAGACGCTGATCAGTATAATAACCTCTATGCTGCCGGCAGTGCCAGGGCAATCGGTGACTGGCTGCTGGGCATGAATGCCACCCGGCTGTTCACCAAGAAATTTGCGATGGGGAAAACCGTACTCTCCATTGGAAGGGTACAAACTCCTACCCTGGCCATGATCGTAGCCCGCCAGAAAGAGATCAATGCCTTCGTATCTGAAGAATACTGGGAGTTAAAGACCATATACCGGGAAACGGAATTCACCGCTACCATTGATCGTATCAAGGTATTGGACAGAGCGCAGAAGGGACTGGCCTACCTGAAAGAACATCCTTTTGAGATCACTTCCTTCGAGAAAAAAGAAGGCAAAGAGGGCAATCCCCGCTTGTTTGACCTCACGGCATTGCAGGTAGAGGCCAATAAGAAATATGCTTATTCTGCGGATGATACCCTGAAATATATCCAGAACCTTTACGAGAAAAAGCTGGTCACTTACCCAAGGGTAGATACTACTTACCTCTCGGAAGATCTGCACCCGAAGGTTGCGGGCATTTTGCAGGATATGACGCCTTATGCTGCATTAACCGCACCTGTTCTTGCAAAGCCTATTCCCAAACTGAAGACTGTCTTCGACGATAAAAAGGTAACAGATCACCATGCCATCATTCCAACAGGGGTCTATCCGGCCAACCTCGGACTGGAGGAAAAACGTATTTACGATCTTGTGGCAAGGCGTTTCATTGCAGCCTTCTATCCCGAGTGTAAGATATCCAATACCACCGTACTCGGTAAGGTAGGACAGGTAGAATTTAAAGTGACAGGTAAGCAGATCCTGGAACCAGGCTGGAAGGAAGTATATGCCAATGATGTTGCTCCTAAAAAAGAGGGAGAAGAAGAAGAAAAGATCCTGCCGGTATTTGTGGTAGGAGAAAGCGGGCCACACACGCCCAGGATACATCAGGGTAAAACTTCCCCACCGAAAGCGTTTACTGAAGCGACGCTGTTGCGTGCAATGGAAACTGCGGGCAAGCAGGTAGATGATGAGGAAATGCGCGAACTGCTGAAAGATAATGGTATTGGCCGTCCGTCCACACGTGCGAATATTATAGAAACCCTCTTCCGCAGAAAGTACATAGAGAAGCGGAAGAAAAATATTTATGCCACACAAACCGGCATTGATCTTATCGATACTATTCAGACTGAACTGCTGAAAAGTCCGGAGCTGACAGGTATATGGGAGCGTAAGCTGCGCCTCATAGAAAAGGGTGAATATACCATGGAAACGTTCAAACAGGAACTGATCCAGATGGTCATCGATCTGACCAAAGAGGTAAAGACGGCCAATTATAAGGTAATTACCATAGCTCCTGATCAACCGGCAGAAAAAGAAAAGGAGAAAGAGGAAAAGCCTAAGAAAGAGGCCAAACCCAAAGAGCCTAAAAAGGCTGTCGTAATAGAAGAACAGCAGTGCCCGAAATGTAAAGCGCATCCGCTGAAGAAGGGTAATACAGCCTATGGCTGTGCTAATTTCAAAGTATGCGGATTTAAGGTGCCTTTCGAGGTGTTTGGGAAAAAGCTGACAGACAAACAGATAGCAGACCTGTTAACCAAAGGCAAAACCGGTAAAATAAAAGGCTGGAAACTGACAGGCGCAGAAGGTGAAACAGAAGGTAAACTTATCCTCAATACCGCCTTTGAGCTGGCAATAGAGCAATAATAGCTACCAACGGCTGCTTCGCAATCACCAAATTACCTTAACTTACATACATAACTTATACCCTATATGATGAAAAGTTTTAAAGCCCGTATCTGGGGACTGGTACGTTTGGCAGCCCTTGTTTTCCTTATACTGTTTATCTTCAGGTTCATTTACGGCTATGTAGCCCCCGATGGCCGCCAGTCAGGCGACTACAGCAATGATTTCTTTGAGAGCATCAGTAATCTCAGGAAAAACTATGCTTCCGAAAAGATGCAATTTCAAGGCACTACCACACAGCATCAACCTGACATGGCCGTTTCTCCCAGTCAGAAATATGAGAAAACAGCCTCTGTTAAAACAAAGTCCTCCCATTTTGAACAGGACAGCAAACAGATTGCTGCACAGACGGAAGCCTTTAAGGCCATTGTACAATATGAGCAGGCCCTGGGCCTGAAAGGCAGCAGGGAATTGCACCTGATGATCGGCGTGAATCCTGAGGCATTCGATTCCTTTTACCTGGCCGTTCAGAAAATTGGTGTCATCAGGGCAACCCAGATCACCAAAGTAGACAAGACCAACGAATACCGCCAGCTCAATGCGCAAAAAGCATCCCTGTTGAAAACACTGGAATCGCTCAATGAATTAAAATCAAAACCGGGACCTATTACAGATCTCGTGTCGCTGCACGACAAGATACTTGAGACAGAAGGTAAGCTGCAGGATCTGGGCGTAGAACTGGGCAATTTTGATACAGAGAATGAGTTCTGCACGGTAAAACTGTCATTGTATGAAGGCGCAACAGAAAAGAAGATCAGTCTTATACACAGAGTAAGAATATCACTGGAGTGGACAATACATTATTTCACTTATCTGGTGTTTGCTGCCCTGGGTGTATTGTGCGGAGCATTTGTACTGCTGGTGATTATTGACAGACTAAAATTGATTAGTAAGATCGCGAAAAAGCTGGAAGAGTGAGGAGGCCTACACCCCTAAGAACATTATGGATCCTTACCTGAATTAAGAATTTGGATCATACGTACATTAACTGTCACCGTAAAAACATTTTCCGTTTTAGAGTGGTCATCCTCGGCATATATTCTTAATTTCATATTGTCACCTTAAAACGAGAGTCTATGTCAATAAACGAAACACAGGATAAACTGATCGAGGATGTACTCCTTTTGGAAGATGAAGAAAGCCGCCAGCATTATATAGATAGTATTGCCAAGTCACTACCGGTGATAGAAGATAAATATAAGCACGATCATTATCGTGTACAGGGCTGGATTGCTGACATGTGGGTCCGTGCTGTCTATATTAAGGAAAAAGTGTGGTTTACCGCCTGGTCCAATGACAAGGATAGTAATGGCCTGCTGGCCATGTTCAGCCGGATATTGTCCGGCAATCATCCCAAGGATATTGCTGATGCCGATATTTATTTCATGAATGAAATATCAGGTATTTTCCAGCCATTCTTTTCTGTACAGTGGCCATTGATATTGCGTAAGATGAAGTCGCAGGCCGTTGCCTATCAGATACAGCTATTACAAGCCATGTAAAAATAAAGGTCCCGCCATGTGCGGGACCTTGAAACAATATGATAAGATTACTCAGGGGTTGGTAGACCATAAACCGGCCTCCTTTACAAATGTTCGCCTGTTCAGTTTCAACTGCATTACGATCAGCTCAGCGAAATCTTCCGGCTGCATCACCTTTTCAGGATTACCGTCTGTCAGTTTCAGATCTATCGCCATATCGGTTGCAATGGTACTGGGCGTTAATGTCGTTACTCTTATATTAGATTTACGTACTTCCTGCATCAGCGAATCAGACATGCCTATAAGGCCGAATTTAGATGCGCTGTAAGCGCTGGTTACCGGCGCCCCTTTCTGTCCTGCGGTAGAAGATATATTCACGATATCTCCACTCTGACGGGACAACATTCCTGGCAGCACTGCACGTATCACATAGTAGGCGCCAAACAGGTTCACCTTTATTACCTGCTCCCATTCTTCCGGCTCCAGTTCCAGGAATTTTGCAAACTTACCGATGCCTGCATTGTTGATCAGGATATCGATACTGCCAAGCGCTGTACTCATTTTCTCTATCGCCGCTTCCACAGCATGTCTGTCAGCCACATCTGCAACAGCATATACCACCTTTACACCTGTTCCCTTTAACTCTTCAGCAACAGCCTGCAGATCTTTTTCCGTGCGTGCCAGCAAGGCGAGATTCACGCCTTCCGCTGCCAGTTGTTTCGCCACCGCTTTACCTATTCCCTTTCCGGCACCCGTTACCAGTGCATTTTTACCTTTTATTGATTCCATAATTACGTGTTTGTGGTTTCGTCTGCAAAGGTAAAGGTTCGTTATAACTTAACCCTTCCCATCGCAGGGTCACTGAATGTGACTTTCCCGTTTTCCACATGTCCGGCATATCTTCTTTCAAATGTCCTGCTACCGGAAATACGTACGCTGAAATCATACCAACCGTAGCTTTTGCTGAGATCAAGCACCATAGAGGATTTTACACCTGCCGCCAGTACCTTCTTATGATCACCGCTTTTATATGCATGATCAGTGATCTCTACAGTATATACGTGTGTATGATCAGTATTGTTCAACTGCAGAGAAATATTACCCGTAAATGCTTTGCCCTTTCGTTCATATCCACATACCACGTCTACCAATGGATCATTCTCATCTCCTTTAAATTCCCTGTAGAAACCGTTAGGACCATATACCCGCAGATGGTACAGGCCGTTCTCAAATGCTTCCAAAGGCCATTTGTCTGTCAGACTGTCTCCTGCTTTTACTGCATAGGCCCATGTTCTCACAGCTTCATAAGTACCTTTATCTGCCGATAGGTATTTGCCCGGTGCATATACATTGAATGGTACTCCGGCAGACTTTTTGCCCGCCAGGTCAGTACCGGCAGTGAATTTTATCTCAAAGGATTTCCTGTCACCGCCAGGTCTTCCATCAACATATATTTCATATGGCAATGCGCATGCCGGACGGATACCATCTTCCTGTCTTGCCATATGTGGTGCTGTAGTATCCTTGTTAATGGCGGCAATCTCTGCGGCTGTCAGCTTCTTAAAGCCGGAGGGCACCTCTTTGAACTGCGCCTTATGGATGCTTTCAATGAAGGTATCTTTATCGCCGAACACAGGCAGATGCATTTTCTCCCCGTTATAAGGACGGAACACGGAGGTCAGATCTCCACATATCGTACGGCGCCATTCGGTGATATTACTTTCAACAATGGATTTGCCTGTTTTATGGCTGAGGTAATGCTCCAGGAACTGCAGTACCGATGTATGGTCAAATACCTCCGAACAGGCCAGACCTCCGCGGCTCCATGGCGAAGCAATGATCAATGGTACACGGTACCCAAGCCCGATAGGGCTCTCTCTCACATCTTCTTCCTTCATGTCTTTCTTTCGCAGTTCCTGTTCACGGGTTACATATTCCACGCTGGTATCGATACCGGCAGAGACAAGCCCTGTGCCAGGCCCATGCGGTGGTACAAATGGCGGCACATGGTCGAAGTCGCCGTCATTTTCATCATAGGCCAGTATAAAGATCGTTTTCTTCCATACTTCCGGATTTTGTGTCAGGATATCCATTACCTCGGCAAGGTACCAGGCGCCATACCAGGGGGCTCCCGGGTGGTCGGAAAAATTTTCCGGCGCTACGATCCAGGATACGGCGGGCAATTCTCCTTTTTTCACATCCTCCCTGAACTGGTAAAGGATGTCTCCCTTAGGTACCTGCATGGTGCGTTCCGTATTACCATCATGATACTGAAGGGTCGTCAGCTGATGATAATCCGGATCCTTTTCATTCGTCGTAAATGCCTTTCTATGGATGCTCTTTTCCTTTTCAGAAAGCAGATTAAATTTCTCAGGCCGCCATTTAACTTCCTCTTCTTTCACCCTGGTCAGCAGTGCCTGCTTCTCCTCCAGTTCCTTACTCAACGCGGCAGTGTTACCTCCTTCACTGATCTTGCCCTCAAGTGTTTTGACAGCAGCTGTCAACCGGGTGATGCTTTGTTGTAAATGTTTGTAATGGGCTACTGAGAACTGGGGTCTGTACTGTGAGAAGAATTCCAGCGGATTATCAGTAAAGTTAGCCAGCCAGGCATCTTCTTCACCATTAAAACCGACACCTACACTGAGCTCATTCTGGTATACTTTCCAGCTGATGCCATGCTCTTCCAGCCGCTCAGGAAAAGTAGTCCAGCTGGCAGGTGCAGGATAATCGACTTCTGAATTACGCACGTTAGGCGCAGCGTCCGGACTTTGCCTTTCGCGGATAGTGCCTGTCCAGAAGTACAGCCTGTTGGGGGTTGTACCTGTCAGAGAAGAACAGAAGTTCTGATCACATACCGTGAATGCATCTGCCAGCGCATAGTAAAAAGGGATGTCTTCTCTTGTGAAATACCCCATGGTAAGGGGCAGATCTTTATATTCTTTATTGCCGGATTGTTTTACATCCAGCCACCTGTCGTACTTTCCTTCATTGCGGGCATCTACCTGGTTTTCCCAGGAATGCGGGAGAGAACTCATCCAGGTTACCTTCGAATCTTTAATATCCAACCGGAAAGGTGCATACGTTTCTCCTGCAGCATTTGACTGTAACCAAACAAGATTTTTATCAGGCAGTGTAATGGCACGCGGGTCGTTAAAACCCCTTACTCCTCTTAATGTTCCCAACGCATGATCGAATGATCTGTTTTCCTGCATGAGCAGTACTACATGTTCTGCGTCGAGATAGGTGCTTCCTGCGGCAGGATCAATAGCCAGCGCCCGTTGAATAGATGCCGGCAATACGCCCGCTAGTCCCGTACCGCCTGATAATAAAGCTGCTTTTTTGATAAAGTCTCTCCTTGTATCCATAGTGCCAACAAGATACACAACCTCTGTCAAGCTGATGCTATATGCGGGTAACTTTTAAAGTAATTTAATACTACATAAGCGGGATGCTCTTAGATATTCTTATTATCTTTCGTACAACCAACCGATATTAATTATGAATAAGAGACTGTTGCTTTATCCGCTGATTATCGGCTTTTTTGGGTGCCTGATCTGGTTTATCATAAGGCAGGGGAGCCATTTAACCACAGATGGTACTACACATGCCAATATTGCAACTACAGCAACGCCAGCTACCACGCCGGCGACTGTGAGTTCTGCTGAAAGCGTATGGATATCGCTTGTACATAATGTGCAACATCCACTGGCTCTGTTGTTATTGCAGATCATATTAATATTGCTGACAGCAAGACTTTTTGGATGGCTGGCAAACAAGATCGGCCAACCCGCAGTTGTAGGTGAAATTGTAGCCGGCATTTGCCTGGGACCTTCTTTACTGGGAATGTTCTGGTCTTCCGGAAGTGCATTTATTTTTCCCGCTGATAGCTTTAAGAACCTGCAATTCCTCAGTCAGATAGGCCTGGCCTTTTTCATGTTTGTAGTCGGTATGGAACTGGATACACATAAGATGAAGAACAAAGCCCATGATGCTGTAATGATCAGTCATGCCAGCATCGTTTTCCCTTTCTTCCTGGGTGTATTACTGGCCTACTATATTTACCCGCAGTTTTCACCTGCCAATGTGAACTTCCTCTCCTTTGCATTGTTTATGGGTATTGCGATGAGCATCACCGCCTTTCCTGTATTGGCGCGTATTGTACAGGAGAGAAAACTCAGCGGTACCCCGCTGGGCTTACTGGCTATTACCTGTGCAGCTGCCGACGATGTAACTGCATGGTGCATTCTTGCAGTGGTGATCACTATCGTAAAAGCCGGCACCTTATGGAGTGCTGTAGTTACTATGGTGATGGCGCTCCTGTTCCTTGGTGCTATGTTATACGTACTGAAACCATGGTTGAATAAAAAGATCATCAAACTACAGGCAGCTAATAAACAGAAGTCAGTTGTAGCACTGGCTTTTATAACACTGTTGTTCTCTGCATGGGCGGCAGAAGTGATCGGTATTCATGCCTTGTTCGGCGCTTTCCTGGCAGGTGTGATCATGCCTGCGGAAGTATCCGTACAAAAGCTGCTGACAGACAAACTGGAAGATGTAAGTGTTTTGCTGCTACTCCCGATCTTCTTTGTTTTTACCGGGCTGCGTACGCAGATCGGCCTCCTTGGACAAGGACACCTTTGGGCTGTATTTGGCCTGATCATGCTGGTGGCAGTAGGAGGAAAACTTGGCGGCAGTATGTTGACGGCAAAACTGATGGGACAGTCCTGGAGCGATTCCCTGGGCATAGGAGCGCTGATGAACACCCGCGGGTTGATGGAACTGGTGGTGCTGAATATCGGTTATGACCTGGGCATTTTGTCTCCTGAGATCTTTGCCATGCTTGTACTAATGGCCTTGGCCACCACATTCATGACGGGACCTTTGCTCGATATAGTAAAAAAAGTAGAGGAAAGCCGCTTACATGCCAGCCAGATAGGGTGATAATGCATTGTACCATTATAGATCAGGAAAGCCGTCATTGCTGACGGCTTTCTTATTTACATCAATGTGTAACGATCTTACGATATTGCCAATAGGAATAACCAATGCAGAAAACGCCGATCGAAATTGCTATGGCCGGTGTTATCACAGAAAGCATTCTCTCGGGGGCAAAAATGCAGACGATAAAGCCAGCGATGCCGGCAACAAAGCTCCATATCCCACCTACATGATGGGTTCTTCTCCATACTTCTTCATTACGCAGTGTCCAGGGAGTTCTGATGCCCATATACCGGTTCGGACGGGCATTGTAAAGCAGATTTCCGCAGATGGCAATAAAGAGCATGGTCAGTTCGGGTATAAGTCTTTGCGCTTGAATGCCCTGGGAGGAGAGAATTACCATTAGTGGCCCTGCGCTGGTCACGATATGTGTACCTGCCCAGATGATCTTATAGTATTTTTCAGAAACAGGTTTGGGCATGTCCCTGTTTGCGCGTGAAAAGAGTAAAAACAGAAATACATTGAGAATGATCACCAGCAGGATCATAGACGCATTGGCGATATTGGCGTCGGAAAGGTCTGGTAACTGATGGCTGGCAGCAAGTAAAGAATATGCTGGCAGCAAAAGCATGAAGGCGACTATTACCAACTTGAAATAATACAGCCATTGTTTCATACCCGCGCTCATTTCCGGACGGGCGCCCTTCAGAACCGCCGGCAGGGACATAGAAAGATATACTACAATGGCACCCACAGATAATCCCGTCAGTAATCCCAAAGGTGAAGAATATCTATCCGCCACCCACTTCCCGTTTACCACGGTATAATGTGAGGCTACCAGCCCGGGCAATTGCTCCCGGAATAACAGATATACCGTCCAGGGCATTAAAAACAACAAAATAAAAGGAAGTTCCTTCCCGATGTTATTGACCTTCATAACCAAGGTTTTTATTTTCAGTGCTTTTATTGGCATTTGAAGAAAATTGCAAAACCCATTTCAGCAACTCGTCCACTACGGTAGTGTTCAGAGAATAGGAGATAAACTGCCCTTTTTTTTCGCTCAGGATCAGCTCCGCCTGTCTCAGCAGGTCCAGATGATGTGAAATAGTAGGCTTGGAAAAATTGAAGTGATCGGCAATCTCGCCAGCGGTCTTGTCCCCTTCTTTCAAAAGTTCCAGTATATCCCGCCTGGTTTTATCGTTTAGGGCTTTAAATACAGTATTCATGATTATATATTTAGACAATCATCTAAATACAAAAGTAATAAAAAAAGAAAAAGCCTGATCAAATGATCAGGCTTTTCTTTTTTACGAATTATGTTTAACGAAGTGTTGTCTTTTTCAAAGTCGTTTTTTTAGTTACCGGCTTTTTAGCAGTTGTTTTCTTCGCCACTGTTTTCTTTTTAGCGGTAGCTGCTTTACTTGTTTTACCTTTTGCGGTTGTTTTCGCAGATCTGGTAGCTTTAGTTTTGGAAGCAGTTACTGTCTTTCTGGCCTTAGCTTCAGCTGGAGCAGCTATTTTAGCTGGCGCCGGGAAGCGGGACTTGTCTAAAGTGGTAGCCCTATCGTCCAGCATCATCTGCAGGGACTCTTTCAGGATCTCCTCTTTTTCGGTCTGGAATTCCTTCATTTTGTCTTTAGGAATTCTCAGATCATAGCTGTTTTCCGGGCTTGCCATCATTCTGGCAAAATCGGGGTTCAGGTGTTCCAGTTCTGTCAGTTCCATGTTCAGCTTCTTTGCAATAGCATCCAGGCGGTATTTGCCGGAAATATTGAATTCAACTGTGTTGAACATTTCTTCTTCTGTCAGTTCAGTAGAAGCGGAAGCGGTACCCGGAACTGCAGCACTGTTGACTACTGTGCTGGTCATATCGTCGCCCACACCGAAGAAGTTATTGAACCTATCGAGGATATACCCTGTAGCAATGAATTTGTAAACATGATTACGGGACTCTGCGGGCAGGAAGTATTGCATACCCCAGAAATCGGTGCGTCCGCTGGCGTTCATAGCACGCTGTACGCCGCCGGGTCCGCAGTTGTAAGCAGCTACTACCAGTAACCAATCGCCGAACTGGTTGTACAGTTCATTCAGGAACTTGGCAGCTGCCACAGTAGACTTATAGAAGTCTTTTCTTTCGTCCACTTTTTTACCCACACTGAGGCCGAAGATGCGCGCGGTACCGGACATAAACTGCCAGGCTCCTACGGCTCCTACACGGGAACGTGCATTAGTATTAAAGCTGGATTCAATTACGGCGAGATATTTCATCTCTTCGGGAATACCATGTTCCCTGAAGATCTTCTCCACCATTACAAAGTAAGGCTGGCCTTTGGATACCATTACCTGCAGATGCTGACTGTATCTGCTGGCAAAGTTATTGATGTATCCAGCTACAATGTTGTTGTTGATCTGTTCATAAACCTTGGGGCTGCTGATGCTGGACGGGAGACTCTGAGCATTCTTGCGCACAGTCTGTGACGTTTCCGAAGGCACAATAGCTGTGTCTTTAGGTAAACGTATTTTGTGGTTCAGTACCGTAGTATCCGGTCCTCCATAGGGAGTAACCATCTCTTTAGGTACACCATTGCCACCAATCGCCTCAAAAGTCCCTGCACCCAAAGTTGGCAACAGCAGTAGTAAAAAGATTTTCCTCATACACATATTTATTTTAAACAGGAGTAACCCTCCGTATTTGCATTACGTGTTCCGCAATGCTCAACAGGTTTGCTTCGCTAAATTGCTTTGTGATGATCTGTACACCATATGGCATTCCGTTTGAATGCCGCTGCAAAGGTACGGAAATTGCCGGTACCCCAGCCAGATTTGCCAGTACCGTGTAAATATCTGCCAGGTACATGGCTATTGGATCGTCCGCTTTTTCACCTATTTTAAATGCCGTAGAAGGCACTGTTGGCATAATAATGGCATCATACTGAGATAGTATTTCTGACAATTTATCTACCACCAGTCTTCTAACCTGTTGTGCCTTAGTGAAGTATGCATCGTAATACCCTGCACTAAGTACAAAAGTCCCCAGTAATATACGTCGTTTTACTTCTTTTCCAAAACCTTCAGACCTGCTTTTCTTATAAAAGTCGGCCAGTTCCAGGTTTTTAAGAGATGTTCTGTGTCCGTATTTTACTCCATCGAACCGTGACAGGTTGGACGAAGCTTCTGCGGTAGTAAGCACATAATATGCTGGCACTACATAATCGAGATAAGCGAAATCGGCTGCTGTAACTGTATCCCCAGCAGCTTTAAGTTCTTCAAAAAAGCTGGTATATCCTTCCTTCATCTCCTCATCGAGGCCGGGGTGGAACAACGCGTCTTTTAAATACGCGATTTTCCAGGATTTATTGTGCACGATCTGATAATCAGGTACTTCTTCTTTCGAAGCGGTACTATCATATCCATCCGGTCCTGCAGTTACCTGTAGGACCCTCGCCACATCTGCAATATTCCTGCCAAAAATGCCTATCTGATCAAAGGATGAGGCATAAGCGATCAGTCCGTAGCGGGATATACGTCCATAAGTTGGCTTTAATCCCACGATACCACAGAAATCAGCCGGTTGCCTTACAGATCCTCCTGTATCACTCCCCAGGCTTACCATACAAAGATCCGCCTGTACTGCCACCGCCGAACCGCCGGATGACCCACCCGGTACACGGGTATTGTCCAACGCGTTCAACACCGGGCCATATGCCGAATTCTCATTAGTAGATCCCATTGCGAATTCATCACAGTTGAGATTGCCAATGATTATAGCATCTTCTGCCAGCAGCCTTTCCACAGCTGTAGCAGAATACAGGGAAGTAAATCCCTCCAGTATGCGAGAAGCAGCGCTTACTTTATGTCCTTTATAACAGATAACATCCTTAATGCCTATCACAACGCCAGCAAGCGCTCCCACAGGCTCCCCGTTTTTAATCCGGATATCCAGTGCATGCGCTTTCGCCAGGGCTTCCTCCTCAAAAACTTCCAGAAAAGCATTCAGGTGTTTTGTCTGTTCAATCCGGTACAGGTAATACCGTACCATCTCCGTACAGGTTGTTCTGCCGGCGTATAATGCTTCTTGAAAAGCCGATATACTGCTGAATTCAGACAAAGCCAAACCAGTTAATTTCTTATAAAATAATTGCTCAGGTCAAACTTGAAAGCCGAAACCGAATGACGGTTCAGTTGGCATACTGGTATATAGCAGCTAATACAGTGATTGATGCAATCTCCTTCACAGGCACACTATTCCACTATTCACGTTTGAATCAAAGAAACGAGAAATTCCAATTTTCCTGCAAGCAGGATATTAATTAGGCATTCTTGTGGTCAGTCGTAGCTGGCTGATCTTTCATACCATCTTCGATCTCTTTGCGCACATTGTTCTTCGCGTCGTTGAACTCACGGATACCTTTACCAAGGCCACGCATCAGTTCTGGAATTTTCTTACCACCAAACAACAGCAATACAACCAAAGCGATTAAAAGTAATTCTGTCATACCTAATTCCTGGAATAATAAAAGTGGTGATTTAACTATAACGGCAGTCATTTTCTCAGTTTTAAACGTTAAGCAAACAAAGATAGGTAAATATATTCGGGATTTAGGCATACCTGGAATGACCTGCAAAGTTTTAATTCTATTTTAAGAGTTCCCCTCTACGTGGCATCCGGTTTTCATAGAAATGAAAAAAACGGGAACCGGAACGGTCCCCGTTATCACTAATTTCCCTGTATTTATACTAAACCCTTTTCTCTTTGATACGGGCAGCTTTACCAGCACGTTCGCGCAGGTAGAACAGCTTAGCCCTTCTTACTTTACCAACCTTGTTCAGGATGATCCCGTCAATGTGAGGAGAGAACAGCGGGAATACCCTTTCTACACCTACACCATCAGAGATTTTCCTTACTGTAAAGGATACGGTTGCACCAGTACCCTGTACTTTCAAAACATCACCTTTGAAGGACTGGATTCTTTCCTTGTTACCTTCAACAATTTTATAGTTAACAGTGACGTTGTCACCGGCCTTAAACTTCGGGTAGGATTTCTTACCTGTCAGTTGCTCGTGAACAAAAGAAATAGCGTTCATCTTTCAAATATTTATCGGAGTGCAAAGGTAACTGAGAAATACACAACTTCCAAATAACAACTCCTTTTATTAAAGAATATTTTTTCAAACGGTTGACAATCAACCAAATTTTATAACAGATCCGGACGACGTTCCTTTGTGCGCTCCAGCGCCTGGTCGTGCCGCCAGTTATCAATTTTCTTGTGATCGCCGCTTAACAGCACGTCGGGCACCCGCCAGCCCCTGAATTCTTCCGGACGGGTATATACAGGCGGCGCCAGCAGATTGTCCTGGAATGAATCCAGCAAAGCGGAGGTCTCATCATTCAGCACGCCGGGTATCAGCCTGCCAATGGCATCCACCAGCACAGCTGCTGCAAGCTCCCCGCCAGACAATACATAATCGCCGATAGAGATCTCTTTTGTCACAAAGTGAATGCGGATACGCTCGTCAATCCCTTTATAGTGCCCGCACAACAGCAGCAGGTTCCCTTTCAGGGACAACTGGTTGGCGATCCGCTGGTTCAGGGTTTCCCCGTCTGGCGTCAGATAGATCACCTCATCATACTTCACCTTCGCCTGCAGGCTCTCAATGGCGTTTACCACCGGCTCCAGCATCATTACCATGCCCGCTCCCCCGCCAAACTGGTAGTCATCTACCTGCTGATGCTTAAGAGTGGAATAATCCCGCAGATTATGTGTATGTATCTCCAGGAGCCCTTTTGTCTGTGCCCGCTTCAATATTGAATGGGAAAATGGACTTTCCAGCAACCCCGGTTGTACAGTAATGATATCAATTCTCATATTTAATGGCTCAACCAGCCGTTTTAAGGCCATAGTGAACAATAAATGCGCGCTTCTATTCCAGATAGATATCCAGCAAGCCTTCCGGAAGATCTACATGGACGATCTGGTGCTTTTTATCCACTTTTACAAGCGACTGCTCATTGAGGGGTAAAAGCATCTCCTTTTCCCGGAAAATGACCTTTACCAACACCTGCATCGGCATTTCTATTACTTCTTCGATCACACCCAGCTCTCCCTGCTGTTTATCATGCACCGCATACCCAAGCATCGACAAAGGAGCGGAAGAGGCTGCCTGCTTTTTGAAATCCTCTTCACCCAGATAAACAGGCACCTGTACCAGCCTCCGGGCTGCCTCCTTAGTGTCTATCCCTTCCAGCTTTACAAACACATGCTCGTGATCCTTCACACTGGTCTTCTGAACAAAGTATGGAATAAAGCTGTTCTTGCGCTCTTCCAGGAATAATGCTTCCACTCCGGGCAGAGACGTTTTTTTCCCAAGACTGTGCTTCAGGATCAGTTCTCCCTGTAGTCCAAATACCGATACCAGTTTCCCTATGCTGAAGTAATTATTCATATACGATACATGTCCTTCCGGCTATGAAAAAGGGAAATATTTGCGTACAAATATTTCCCTTTCAATATGATTTAAAAGCTTTGATTATGCTTCGCCACCTTCAGGCTGAGCAGGACTATCTTCTACTCTTCTTACGATTGGAGTTGCAACTCTGGCTTTTTTGTGACTGTCACGACGGGCAGCAACTTTCTGCTCGTGTTCAGCCTGCCATTGTTCGAATTTCTGGAAAGCAGTAGGCTCATCGAACAGACCCAGTTTCACACCTCTCAACAGGTGTTTCAGGTAGAGAACACCTTTAAATGAAAGGATTCTTCTTACGGTGTCTGTAGGCTGTGCACCTTTCTGCAACCAACGCAGTGCCTTTTCTGTATCAATGTTGATAGAGGCAGGAACAGTCAGCGGATTGTAAGTACCGATCTTCTGGATGAATTTACCATCTCTTGGCGCGCGAGCATCGGCAACTACGATAAAATAAAAAGGTCTCTTCTTAGCGCCATGACGTTGTAGTCTGATTTTTACTGGCATAAATAATTCGAGTTATTTTTTTGCGAGTTATGAAAAAATATTTAATTGGGGCAGCAAAGGTAATTTTTAAACCCGACAGTTCAAAATATTTTCTGTTAAAAGTCTACAAATTGTAGAATTTCTCCTGAATCTTATCTGCCGAAAGCTCTCAGTCCTTTACCACCAGCTCCAAACTTGTTCATCATCTTCATCATCTGGCGCATCTGGTCAAACTGCTTCATGAACTGGTTCACATCCTGGATATTTTTCCCGGCGCCCTTCGCTATACGCTTGCGGCGGCTGCCATCAATAATATCAGGATTGCTCCGTTCGTACGGCGTCATGGAACCGATCATGGCTTCAATGCCCTTAAATGCATCATCACTGATGTCGATGTCTTTTATAGCCTTTCCAACCCCCGGGATCATTCCCATCAGGTCTTTCAAGTTACCCATTTTTTTGATCTGCTGCAGCTGTTCGCGGAAATCTTCAAAGTCGAACTGGTTCTGACGGATCTTCTTCTCCAGTTTCTTTGCCTGTTCTTCGTTGAACTGCTCCTGGGCACGTTCTACCAGGGTGGTGATATCACCCATCCCCAGGATACGCTGCGCCATACGTTCAGGATAGAATACATCCAGCGTATCCAGCTTTTCGCCCATGCTCACAAACTTGATGGGCTTCTCTACCGTATACTTGATAGTCAGGGCCGCACCACCACGGGTATCGCCGTCCAGTTTGGTAAGCACCACGCCGCTGAAATCCAGGCGCTCATTGAACGCTTTGGCTGTATTCACGGCATCCTGACCGGTCATGGAGTCTACCACAAACAGGATCTCATTGGGTTTTACAGCAGCCTTTACGTTAGCTACCTCGGTCATCATCACTTCATCTACAGCCAGACGGCCGGCAGTATCGATAATGATGATGTTGTTACCCTGCTGTTTGGCATGCTGGATCGCATTCTGTGCTATCTTTACCGCATCCTTGTTTTCAGGTTCATTATATACCTCCACTCCTATCTGCTCACCCAGCACTTTCAGCTGATCGATCGCCGCCGGACGGTATATATCTGCCGCTACCAATAGCGGTTTCTTTCCCTTCTTTGTCTTCAGGAAATTAGCCAGCTTACCGGAAAAGGTTGTTTTACCGGAACCCTGCAAACCAGCGATCAATATTACAGTTGGATTTGCCTTTATGTCCAGTTCGGACTCCGTGCCGCCCATCAGTTCAGCCAGTTCGTCCTTCACGATCTTCACCATCAGCTGTCCGGGAGAAATAGCGGTAATTACCTTTTCACCCAGGGCCTTTTCCCTTACACGGTCTGTAAAATCCTTTGCAATTTTATAGTTAACATCAGCATCTACCAGCGCCCGGCGTATTTCTTTCACTGTAGAAGCTACATTGATCTCACTGATGCGGCCTTCGCCTTTCAGTTGTTTAAACGCTGAGTCGAGCCGCTCTGATAATGATTCAAACATTTTTTTCTTGTTTAATTTTTTGCCATTCTGCATCCGTCCTGTCGGGACTGATAGCTTCAGGGGTTGCAAAAATAATATAAAGTAAATTGTAAACCACCAGAAGGCCGCAAATAACGAAAAAAGGTGAATATCTACCCGATATTCACCTTTTTCTTATATAAAGTAAGTTACTTTTTTCTAAAACATCACTCCGCTGAACCCGTAATCAACTTCCCAGGTAATTTCTCAGCAGTTTGCTGCGGGAAGTAGTACGCAATTTTGTGATCGCTTTGTCTTTGATCTGACGTACCCTTTCGCGTGTCAGGCCAAATTTCTCGCCTATATCTTCCAGTGACATAGGATGCTCAACCGCTATGCCGAAGTAAAGGATGATCACATCTTTCTGCCTGTCTGTCAGCGTGGACAAAGAACGTTCTATTTCGCGACGCAGTGAATCGTGGTGATCCAGTTCTTCATCTGCATTTACCGCATTCGGATTAGCGAGTACATCCAGCAGCGAGTTGTCTTCACCATCGATGAACGGTGCATCCATGGATACGTGACGGGCAGCAACGCCTAAAGTGGCTTCTACTTCTTCCGTATTGATCTCGAGGATGGTTGCCAGTTCGTCAGGAGACGGCTCTCTTTCAAATTCCTGTTCCAGTTGAGAATATGCCTTGCTGATCTTATTGCTCAAACCCACTTTGTTGAGTGGCAAACGTACGATACGGCTCTGCTCTGCCAATGCCTGCAGAATAGATTGACGGATCCACCATACAGCATAGGAAATGAACTTAAACCCGCGGGTCTCGTCAAAACGCTGTGCTGCTTTGATCAGGCCCAGATTTCCCTCGTTGATCAGGTCACTGAGAGATAAGCCCTGGTTCTGATACTGCTTTGCAACAGACACAACAAAACGGAGGTTAGCTTTGGTAAGCTTTTCCAGCGCTCTCTGATCCCCCTGCTTAATGCGGATAGCCAGGTTCACTTCTTCCTCCGGAGTAATTAAATCCACCTTCCCAATTTCCTGCAAATATTTTTCCAGGGACTGGGATTCCCTATTCGTGATGGATTTCGTGATTTTGAGTTGGCGCATTGACATAAAGAATCGGAACAGTTACAGGTTAATAAAATGTTACCCTATTTGATGAATGCCAGACAAAAATAAGTTTTTTTAGATAGCTCCCAAAAAAAATAATTGGTTATTAAACCATTTTCAAGCAAAAACGTTTCATCATTCACAACTTAATATTAGGACCATCAAATTAGGATTTTCCCACAAAAAGCCGTGAAAACAAACGGTGCAGATTGCTAATGTATTTATAATTTTCCTAATAGAATTGTTATTTATAAAGTGTACAAGATTTTCGTCAATTATTAAAAAAAATTGCAAAATAATTTTGACAGAATAAATAATTTTCTATAATTGCAGCCAGATGCTATTGATTTACTAATTACTTGAGCGATGTCAAAGAAAGTGCAATATGAGTTGGAATATCCGGTACGGTGCTCACCAAGTATCTTATACGAATTCCTTTCCACCCCCGCAGGTCTTCAGGAGTGGTTCGCAGATAAAGTAGACTACAGGGACAGCGTCTTCTCCTTTTCATGGAACGGCTCCACCGAAGAGGCTGAAGTGCTGGAACAGGAAGAAGATGAATTTATCCGTCTGCATTGGAAACATGCGCCCAAGGAAGAATTCTTTGAATTTCGCATACAGATCTCCGAAGTGACCAATGAAACAATCCTGATCGTTAAAGATTTTGCAGAAAAGAAAGAGATAGCCGACCAGAGCCAATTATGGGACTATCAGGTGAAAGACCTCTTCCACAGGATAGGGAACTAAGCGGTCAGTCAGTACGGACCAGTACCTGTAGCAGAAGAGCATAATCTCTTACTACCTCCGGAACTATCTTTCCCCATTCTTCAAAACTATAAGGTTTAGCAAGTTTAATAAAAGAACGCCGGGCGATCAGCTGCTTGAATTCCAGTACCGGTATGGCTGATATTAATTTGTAGTTCCCATTTTCTAAATCGTGATGCCAGGGGTCTTCCTGAAGATAGACCTGAAACTGATGCGCTGACAACTGATGCCAGGCTGAAGCGATCGCGTCACTATACTTTTCCTTCTCCTCCCCTGCCAGGTGCAGGGTAGCAATGAAGTAATGTCCCCACCAGAACATGGTGCGGAATGCGAAAATATTGTCCCTGCTGAAAAAACGGGGATAATCCAGTATGATATAAGGTAATTCCCTGTACCGCTCTCCCCGGGATATTTTCCCTCCCGCCTGCAGCGTGTGGCCGGGAAAAGGAAATGTCTTTGTGCCCGGATGTGCTTCCAACACCTGTTGCAACTGCCCCATCAATGTCATTACTTTCTGTAAGACATTGTTTTTCAGATACAACCAATCTGCGTTAACAACCAACGCCTGTTCTTCCGCTGTCAGTGAGATTATTTCCATCCCATAAATTTACGCCAGCGCTTACCATTCAGGGGAATTTTAACGCTAATTTTAATCCATACTTGACATCACTTTCATAAATGATGTTAAATTTGTGCGCTTCATGTACGAATTAACGTCCATACGGCACCGAACTAACATTATACGCAGGAAGTGAAAAAACTGGATAAGCTCATCATTAAAACATTCATGGGGCCTTTTGTGGCAACCTTCTTTGTTACACTGTTTGTACTGGTGATGCAATTCCTGTGGAAGTATATCGATGACCTGGTAGGTAAAGGGCTCGATACTCCCGTGATCATAGAGCTGATTACCTACACGAGCGCCAACCTGGTATCGCTGGCCCTTCCGCTGGCCGTACTGCTCTCATCCATCATGACCTTCGGTAACCTGGGAGAAAGCTTCGAACTGGTGGCACTGAAATCATCAGGCATCTCTCTCACCCGCTTCATGCGCCCACTCCTGCTCGTTTGTACCTCGATCGCCGTCCTGGCTTTTCTTTTTAACAACTATGCCATGCCGGTGGCCAACCTTCGGGCTAAGTCACTGCTGTACGATATTACCAACTCAAAACCCGCCTTCAATATCAAGGCCGGCGTGTTTTATACAGACATTCCCGACTATACCATCAAAGTAGCACAGAAAGAGAGCGATAATAAGACCATTCACCAGGTAATGATCATCGACCATACTCCCGGAGGAGGCGATAAGGTTATACTGGCTGAAAAAGGTACAATGCTGCTTTCTACCGACAAACGTTTCCTGTACTTCGTACTGGAAAAAGGATGGCGCTATGAGGAACGCAACAATCGCAGTTCCAGTACCCCGGGAGAACTGATCCGTCTCGGCTTCAGGGAGTACAAAAAAGCATTTGACCTGAGCTCCTTCGCCTTCAGCAGGCTGGACATGGGCCTTTTTGCCTCCAACCAGCAAATGCTGAATGTGAGACAACTGGATAAGGCCATAGATTCCCTGTACAAGGAAGAAAAACTGTTCTCCCGCACCGTCAATGCCTATATCACCACCCGCTATCCTTTCTATAAGTGGGAAGATACAGGCTGGCTGGCCAAAGCGCCTCCTTTGGCTGCCAATATCACATCATTTAAGGATGTCATTCCGGAAAAATCACTTCGTTATGTCATGGAGAGGACCGAACAGAACATACGTGACGGACAGAATAACCTGGAAGGGCCTGCCAGGGAGTTTGGCGATAAACACAGCACCCTCCTGCTTCATAAAGTAGAGTGGCAGCGCAAATTTACACTGGCGTTTTCCTGTATTGTGATGTTCCTGATAGGCGCCCCGCTGGGTTCTATCATCAGAAAAGGCGGTTTGGGCACACCTTTGATATTTGCTGTTGTGTTTTTTGTGATTTTTAACATATTTTTCATGGTCGGAGAGAAGATGGCCAGAAAAGACGTGATGACCACCTGGAGTGGTATGTGGCTCTCCAATATAGTCCTTATGCCTATTGCTATGTTCCTGATATACAAAGCATTGAATGATTCCCAGTTATTCAATAAAGAGTTCTATTTCAGGATATTCAGTAATATAAAAAAGCTCTTTAAAAAATTAAACACAAAGCCTACAACTTGACAGCCATAAGCCAGTAGCTATCCGCTTCAAGATTTTCAGTATTCATTTTCCGGGCAAACCATGTTTGCCGGCGCAGGATGAACCTGTGCCCCGCGAAAGGAAAATGTCTGAACATCCTATGCCCGGCTCTTCTTATGGGGGGGTCACAACCTACATCTATGAAAACACTAAATACACTGTTAGGGAAGAACGCCAGCTTCTTTTTGCCATTCCTTATTTGGATCGTTGGAGGAGCTTTATTACAGGTCTATTTCACACATGCAGAATTATTCCTGGCCATCAACCATGCGCATGCTCCATGGGCTGATGTGATCATGACGGGTACCACTTATATTGGAGATGGTATCACGTTTGCTGTTATGCTGGTCTTTATTCTGGCCTTCAGAAAATACAAACTGTTCCTGAACGCCGGTACAATATTGTTACTGGTTACACTCATCGTGCAGGTGGCCAAGCATTATTTCAATGAGCCAAGACCGTCACTTTATTTTGCTGATACAGCGGTGCTGGTACACACGGTAAAATGGGTACCTGTGCATGGCTCCTGCAGTTTTCCTTCCGGGCATACAACGACTGCTTTTGCCATGTTCACTTTTTTAACGCTGATCTGCAGGAATAAATTAGCCGGATTTGCGTTCTTAACACTGGCATTACTGGCCGCCTATTCAAGAATTTACCTGGCACAACACTTTTTTGTGGATGTGTACGCAGGTAGCATTATCGGTACCACGAGCAGCCTGGTTGTTTACACACTGTTCCACCAGAGAAGGATGAAGTCATCTCCTGAAGCAGCTGCAGAACCGGTCATTGGTCTGACCTGATTTAGTTATTTTTGTTGACTTGGATGATTTATGAAATACCTGTTGATAGCCATAGCAGCTGCGATTCTTTTTGTACCATTCCTTGGGGCAGTGGATCTGTTCGACTGGGATGAGATCAATTTTGCGGAAGCAGCAAGAGAGATGATCGTTACGCACAACTACTCACAGGTACAGATCGATTTCCAGCCTTTCTGGGAAAAACCACCTCTATTTATCTGGTTGCAGGCTGCCAGTATGCACATCTTTGGTGTGAATGAATTTGCGGCCCGTTTCCCGAATGGTGTTCTTGGTATTGCCACACTGGTGACGCTCTATGGTATTGGCAAAAAGCTGGCCGACGAAAAGCTGGGCTTATGGTGGGCATTGGCATATGCCGGCTCCTGGCTGCCTCACTTCTATTTCAAATCAGGTATCATAGATCCTACCTTCAACTTTTTCATATTCCTGGCCATTTATTGCGCCTTCCGTATAGCCTATGCCGCTAAGCCATCGCGAATGGCCATGCTGAGCGGCATATTCCTCGGCCTGGCGGTGTTGACCAAAGGGCCCGTAGCCATCCTGATCAGCATACTGACGCTGCCGTTCTACTGGATATACAAAAAAGGGAAAATTGGTATCAGCCTGGCCAGCGTAGGCCTGATCGCGCTCGTTGCCTTCATCACAACAGCCCTGTGGTTCGGTTATGAGCTCATCGCACACGGCTGGTGGTTTATCAACGAATTCGTTACCTATCAGATAAGACTGCTTACCACCCCCGATGCCGGTCATGGAGGTTCTTTCTTTTACCACTGGATAGTGCTGCTGATAGGCTGCTTTCCCGCAAGCATTTTTCTATTCACTTACATCAGGGGACGAAAAGGCAAATCCATTTATACCGGTTCAACTCCGGCTGAAGTAAAGGATTTCAAAACCTGGATGTGGGTCCTGTTCTGGGTGGTACTTATCTTGTTCTCCATAGTGGAAACCAAGATCGTACACTATTCTTCACTCTGCTACTTCCCGCTTAGTTTCCTTGCCGCCTGGCAGTTATACCGGATCGCAGAGAACAAACTGCAACTACACGCCTGGAATATAGTATTAATGCTGCTGACCGGCCTTGCAATCGGTATCGCCATTGCCCTCTTGCCGGTAATAGGCATCTATAAAGATGTACTGATCCCGCATATCGGCGACAGGTTCGCACAAGCCAATCTCCAGGCCCGGGTCCCCTGGTCTGCCTGGGAAATTGCCTACGGTGGCGGGTATATGCTGCTGATCATTATAAGCTCGGTGCTGTTATTCCAGAAAAAGGTAAAGGCGGGACTGTTGTGCATGTTCCTGAGCACAATAGCGGCTATACAGGTCACTATCGTACACTTTACGCCAAAGATAGAGCGGTACTCCCAGGGCGCCGCCATTGATTTCTTTAAGACCTTTGAAGGAAAAGACAGCTATGTACAGGTGCTGAAGTATCATAGCTACGCCCACTTGTTCTACACAAAAAAACTCCCGCCAGCCAATAAGAACTATTATAACAAGGACTGGTTGTTAAGTGGTCCGGTAGACAAACCTACATTTTTTGTATGCCGTGTAAGCGACAGCGAAATCTGGAAAAAAGACCCGAACCTTGAAGTAATCGGTGAAAAGAACGGCTTTGTGTTCTTTAAAAGAAAATGATATATCATATAGATAAAAAGAGGAGGGGTCCGCAGCTGCGAACCCCTCCTCTTTTTATCTATCATGTGTACCGGCTATTTTACAGCGGCCGCATATAATCTATCCACTTCGTTCCAGTTCACAACGTTCCAGAAAGCAGTAATGTACTCAGCACGTACGTTGTGATATTTCAGGTAGTAAGCATGCTCCCATACATCCAACCCGAGGATCGGAGTACCACGATCCTTTACGATGTTTTCCATCAGGGGATTGTCCTGGTTAGGGGTAGATATAACAGACAATTTCTTGGCTGGAGTTACGATCAGCCATGCCCAGCCGGAACCGAATACCCCTTTGGCAGCTGTATTGAAGCTGTCCTGGAACTTCTCAAAAGATGTGAAGGAGTTATTGATAGCAGTTTTTACCTTATCAGAAGGTGTTGTTTTCTGTGGCGATAAAAGCTTCCAGAACAAAGAGTGATTATAATGGCCACCCGCATTATTGCGCACAGCTTTATCCTCCGCTTTTACTTTCGCAAGGATCTCTTCAAGTGAAAGATTTTCGTAAGATGATCCTTTCACGGCGTCGTTCAGGTTCTTAACGTAGGCGCCATGGTGTTTGTCGTGGTGAATTTCCATCGTTGCCTTGTCAATATGAGGCTCTAAAGCGTCGTAGCCATAAGGTAAAGGTGGTACTTCAAAAGGTGCTTTTGCATTGCCGTCTAAAACGGATACCCCTCTACGGGCGGCAGGAGCTGCCACTATACCTGAGGGATTGCTTAAAGCCGCCACGCCGGCCAGGCCGGCCAGCTTTATAAATTCTCTCTTGTTCATATACTAAGGCATTAAAATTATGATGAATAAAGAACTTCAATGGTAATTGCCAAGCAGCAAATTCTACACCAATATTATAGAAATTTATTTCATGAGTGGCGCCGGTCATCAAACAATTGTCATTAAAACACAGATTCTCACTAAAATAACAGCTTCATTTCGCAATCTTTTCAAATTAATTGTTATTTTACCATACGCTTTCATGTGAAACTTTAACTTTTTCTTTACTTGTATACTTAAAACAACATTTATCCCGGACTACATAGTGAGTATATGATATATGTAGTGAATTAACGAGCTTGCCTTTGTCATCAGGCCCTTACCATGCCAGTACACACTTAACATACTGACTAACTAATTGACCATACATATACCATTTTGAATTGCCATCATTGTTCATAAAATTATATGCCAGGCAAAATGACAGAACTAGAGCATTATATCAATCAGCAACGGACCGAGCCGGATAATTATACACCAGTATTTTACCGATTGCAGCACAAGGAACAATATGCCGATTTACTGGCTTTATTAGCAGCGAATCCACATATACGTGTACATGACCACATACATTCCCAGCTGAGAGAGTTGATGAAGATCCGTAATCCAACCAAACGACTTACGGAAGAAGAATCCGAACAAAAGATCAACGAATATGTTGGTACTACACAGCTCCATGCTTTTGGCGTATGGGTTTACTACCCCTGGGCCCACAGGGTGGTACATATTGTCGATGAAAAGGATTTCATTGAACTCCGCACCAGCAGGAATAAACAAAAGATCACCGATGAGGAGATCGCCATACTGAGCGGTAAGAAAATTGGCATTATCGGACTCTCCGTAGGGCAATCTATCGCGCTTACCCTGGCTATGGAAAGAGTATGCGGAGAACTAAGGCTGACCGATTTTGACAAGGTTGAGCTGACCAATATGAACAGGATCCGTACCGGCATTCACAGTATACAGGTTCATAAAGTGCTAGTGGCCGCCCGGGAGATAGCAGAACTGGATCCGTTCATTAAGGTGGTTATTTATACAGAGGGAGCCACCGAGGAAAACCTGGACGAGTTCTTCACCAAAGATGGTAATATCGATATCCTGGTAGAAGAATGTGATGGCATAGATATAAAAATACTGAGCAGGATGAAGGCGAAGTCATTAGGCATACCTGTTGTAATGGATACTAATGACAGAGGCATGGTAGATGTAGAACGTTTTGACCTGGAACCCGACAGACCCTTATTGCACGGTTTTATACCCGATATAGATCTAAAGAGCCTTCGCGGGCTCACGGATGCAGAGAAGCTACCCATATTCCGCCCTATGGTTGCACTGGATGACATGTCCGAAAGAATGAAATACTCTTTAGGCCAGATAGGAAAGACAATCACCACCTGGCCTCAACTGGCATCCTCCGTTGTACTGGGCGGAGCCGTAGTAACAGATACATGCAGGAGAATACTGCTCGGTCAGTTCAAAAGCTCTGGCAGGTATTATGTTGATTTCGAACAGATAATTGTTTAATACTCAGGAATGAGCGGAAAAAGAAGCCCGTTGCAATCGAAAGCGCAATAGCCGGTCCGCTCATTTCCCGGCCTGATCTTTTTTAAGGAGTACCCAGATGCAATATCATGATTACAGTAAGGGCTTTTAAAGCGCCAGACGACCCGGAGGCCTGTCTTCGTTTTTATAATGGCCATCTCCGGTTATTGGAAATATACTTTGGCATTGCTAAGATCACATCCGGCAGCGCGGACTGGATGCACCATGAAAATAGCATCGTGATTATTGTAGAGGATGAAACACGCACGAAAACATACGGCGGTGCACGTGTACAACTGGCAGACGGTATATTGCCGCTGCCAATAGAAACGGCTATCGGTAAATATGATCCGAAAATATACGATATCGTAAGGACCGGCAGTGCAGAGATCTGCGCTATGTGGAACTCGAAAGAAGTAGCCGGAATGGGCATAGGCAGCCAGGTACTGGCCCGGGCGGGCGTGGTGCTGGCGGCTCAGATGCCTATTGATAATTTCCACGTTTTATGCGCCCCCATTACTACCCGTATAGGCAAGAGAGTCGGCTTTACCATCGATGAATCCTTAGGCGATAAAGGCACCTTCTTTTATCCCAAAGACGACTTCATTGCCACTGCCATGGTTATCAACGACGTTAACAAACTGGAAAATGCCGACCCCAAGGAACGGGAACTGATCTATGACCTGCGCGAAAATCTGATTCAAACCAAAACAGAAGTCGGACCTAAAGGTTCTTATGAAGTGAGCTATAACCTCGAAATTGCTAATTTGCAGTATTCCAATGTGAAGAGTGAACGGTGAATTTTCTATAAATTTAACGCATGTTCCGATTTATCGTTCTATTGCTCCTTACCATCTTGGGTTTCCAGCAACTGGAGGCAGCACCTCCCGTCGTGTTCCGAAACAATATGCCCCTGACCCGGATAGGTAAGAACCTCGAGATATACACTGATAAGACTAACAAACTGGATATCAGCGCTATCACCAAAGCGCCTTTTACATCTCCGGATGAAAATGTCCCCAATCTCCAGATCACACCATATACCCATTGGGTAAGGTTTACCATCACCAATGAATCCGACCTGCACGAACTGCTGCTGGAGGTGGAATACCCTACCATAGACGATATTACCCTGTTTGAGACACAGCCGGACGGCAGCTATAAAACAACCCACCTGGGGGAATTCACCAGCTATTCGAACCGGCCTGTCGATCATCAGAACTACATATTTCCACTCACCCTGCCACCGCATACCACCAGGCAGTACTACCTGAGGGTCGTTGCTGGGGAACAATTGCAACTACCTATTTCTATAGGTAGCCGCGACCAGGTAATGGAGAAAAATGACTACCGGGAGCTCATATTTGGCCTATACATCGGGGTTATACTGGCGATGTCCTGTTACAACCTTTTCCTTTATATATCTACGAGAGATACCAGCTACCTGACCTACGTATCCTATAACGTATTTGTAGGCCTTACCCAGGCCACCCTGCAGGGATTTACTTTCCGGTTCCTTTATCCCGGCAGCCCCTGGATGGCCCAGCATGCCACTGTACTGGTCCCCATAGTCAACGGACTAACAGCTTTATGGTTCATCCAGCAGTTCCTGCTCACCAAACAATACTATAAGCCCGGGCACAGGCTTATTAATATACTTGTCTACCTGTATATCGGCTGCTTTATCCCGGCCCTGCTGGACATGTACATTGTTGCACAGATCTGGGTACAGGCCGTGGTTGGCGCCGCAGCTATCAGCGTATTCTATATATCACTGCGCATGAGCCGTATGGGATACAGCTCTGCCAGGTTTTTCCTGATAGCCTGGTCCATATTCCTGCTCAGCGTACTGGTATTTGTACTGAGGAACATGAACGTACTGCCATACAATGAATTTACATACTATGCGCTGCAGATAGGCTCTGCCATGGAAGCCCTCCTCCTGTCCTTCGCGCTGGCCTATAAGATCAACCTGTTCAAGGCGGAAGCACTGCAGGCATCACAGGAAAACGAACGACTGGTAAGGGAACAAAATATCATACTGGAAGACAAGGTACATAAGCGCACAGAAGAATTGCAAACCAGTAACGAAGAGCTCAATATAGCCCTGAAAAATCTGAAAGATGCACAGACGCAACTGGTGGAAAGAGAAAAAATGGCCTCCCTTGGTCAGCTGACTGCCGGTATTGCCCATGAAATAAATAATCCTATCAATTTTGTCACCTCTAATATAAAACCGCTGAAGCTGGATATCCAGGATATCAAAACACTGCTGGAAAAATATGACGCCCTGCCACAGGCGAAAGATATTCATGGTGCGCTTCAGGATATTGCCGCTTTTAAAGAGGAAATAGATATTGACTACATCCATGACGAAATATCATCTCTCATTAAGGGAATTGAGGACGGCGCTACCAGGACCTCGGAAATTGTGAAGGGATTGCGTACCTTCAGCAGGCTGGATGAAAGTGATCTCAAATCCGTAGATCTTCATGAAGGAATAGACAGTACACTGGTACTACTCAAAAACAGTATACCTCCTAATGTCAAAGTAGTAAAGGATTATGGCTCTTTACCCAAAATAGAGTGCTATGCAGGTAAAATGAACCAGGTGTTCATGAACATACTGACCAACGCCTTTAACGCCATAAAAACAAACAACAAAGACCGTGAAGAGACGGTAACCATTACGACCAGGGAAGAGAACGGACTTGCCCTGATCAGTATAAAAGACACAGGCCCCGGTATGACGGAAAAAGTGAAAGAAAAGATCTTCGACCCATTCTTCACCACCAAAGATGTCGGTGAAGGCACCGGTCTCGGACTTTCAATCGTGTTCAGTATTGTTGAAAAGCACGCCGGGCGCATAGAGGTGGTCACAGCCCCTGACAAAGGTGCAGAATTTATTATATATTTACCTATGAGCGTAACCGCTCATGCGTCTTAGTATACCCACGCAGGATAATCCATTTGATCAACCTGAAAGTTGAACCTGCGGACAAAACCAAAATGGATGAAAGACAACCGTATCAGGATTTTGTACATTGACGATGAAGTTCATAACCTCAATGCTTTTAAAGCCGGGTTCCGCAGAAGTTATGAAATTTACACCGCCAATTCTGCCCAGGAAGGCAAACAACTATTGAAAAGCATTGATGTCCACATCATCATTGCAGACCAGAAAATGCCCGTGTCTACAGGAGTTGAATTCTTTAACGAAATAAAGGATACGCTCCCCGACCCCATGCGTATTCTCCTGACAGGTTATACGGATGTAGAAGATATTATCGATGCCATCAACAAAGGGCATATCTTCTCCTACATCAAGAAGCCATGGGATGAACATGAACTGCACCGCACCATTAACAACGCATTCGAAATATATTCTACCCGCAAACAGCTGAAGGAAAAGATCCTGGAACTGGAAAAGATCAATGATGAGCTCAACCGCTTTATCTACTCCACTTCACATGACCTCCGTTCACCACTCATGTCTGTGCTCGGTATCATTAACCTGAGCCGGCTCGACAACTCGGTGACCGACCCCAACGGTTATCTTAACATGATTGAAGCATGCATCCTCAAACTGGACGGATTCATACAGAAGATCATAGAATATTACCGCAATTCAAGGCTGGATGTGGAATATGAAAAGATCGACTTTGAACATCTCATCCAGGAATGTATCGCATCCTTCCGTCATCAGAACACGGCTATCCAGTTCCAGGTGAACGTAGATCAGCCGGTAGATTTCAAGGGAGATACTTTCCGTATCAGTGTTATTCTGAATAACCTGATCTCGAACGCTGTGAAATATCAGAAACCGGATGAGAGTCATCCGAAAGTGATACTGTCAGTGAAGGTAGAGCCTCATAAAGCTACCCTGTCCATAGAAGATAATGGAATAGGAATACTTAGTGAACATCTCAACAACATCTTCAAGATGTTCTTCCGTTCAAAAAATAATAATAAACCAGGAAGTGGTATTGGTTTGTATATTGTAAAAGAAGCGCTGAATAAAATTGGCGGTACTATCAACGTTGAATCAAAATATGGAGAAGGTACACAATTTGAAATAAGCATTCCCAACAGAAATGATTTCGATTCCTGATTTACGTGTAATACTGATAGATGACAATGAAGTAGATCTGCTGCTGCACGAGCGACTTATCACGCTGCAACAGATCAGCAGAACTGTGCTTGCCTTTAACAACGCAAACAAGGCGCTTGAATTCCTGTCTTCTAATATCACCCTGCCGAAAATACCGCCCACAGTATTGCTGCTGGACATACAAATGCCGGAGATGGATGGCTTTGAATTCCTGGAAGCATTTTACGCCTATCCTGCAAAGATCAAATCACAGTGCCATATCATCATGGTATCGTCATCTCTCGATTATGGAGACCTCAGTCGTACCTATGCAAACCCGATGGTGCTGAAACTGTTAAAGAAACCTTTACTGGCTTCAGAACTGAAAAACGCTATTGCTGAAATTTTTAAGGATATGTGATCCTTGTTTGAAAATAAAAAGCCCCTGCAGTGGCTTTTTATTTTCACCACATCTCATCACCACGGCAATGGCTTCCCATCACGGAAGAATCCTCCCGTAGGCCCATCTGCCGCTAACGTAGCAGCCCACACAATGCTTTTCGCACCATCTTCTACCGGTCTTGCGCCCTGCTCTTTTAATCCTTCATAGGTAGCGGTAAAACCAGGACATACTGCATTCACCAATATCCGTTCATCTTTCAATTCTTTTGCAGCTTTTACTGTCAGTGCATTGAACGTAAGTTTCGTCAGTGCATATGTTGACAGCGCTCCTGGGAAATGATGCAGGCCAAAATCAGGATCGTCATAAGAGCCCATACCACTGGTTACATTCACGATACGTGGCTGAGCGCTCCTCCTGAGCAATGGCAGGAATGCCTGTGTCACCTGCCAGGGTCCAAACACATTGCTGTCAAAGCATGATTTTACAAGCTCCAGGTTAGCGGTAGCGATTGTAGATGTCAAATCTGTCATAACACCCGCATTGTTGATCAGTACATCCAGGCGGCCGAATCGTTCTGTAACCTGTCGTTCACAGCGGTTGACGCTGTCTGCATCAGTGGTATCCAGTTCCATTGCGATAGCATCCAGGTGCTCATGCAACATCATCGCCGCAAGCTGTTCAGCTTTCCGGTGATCCCTTGCGGTGATGACCACCTTATACCCCAGCCTCGCCAATTGCCTGGCCGTTTCATATCCCAGGCCTTCTTTTCTGCCTACGCCTGTAATCAAGGCAATGTTCCTTGTTTCCATAATATCCCGATTGATTTATTGAGGCGCAAACATAGATCAGCCTGAGGCCCCGGATAAGTACGCGGGAAATTGTTAATTACTTACTAAACAGTAAGAATTGAACACGTCGCATACATTATAACTATCTTTGACATGCTGGTTTGAAATTGTTAATTACTGACAAACATGTTAGAAATGAGAAAAGAGACCTCGACCAATACACTCAATGCGAAAGAGCTGTATGAAACATGTGGAATGGCTATCGCAGTGCGGATACTGGGAGGCCGGTGGAAACCAGGCATTATCTGGCATCTGGGCCACAACAGGGTGCGTTATAGTCAGCTAAAAGCACTCATTCCAAATATTTCCGAGCGCATGCTGGTGCAGCAATTGAAAGAACTGGAGAAATATGGTTTCGTGGAACGCTTTGCATTTCCGGAAGTACCTCCGCGGGTGGAATATGCACTGAGCGAAGAGGGAAAAACCCTGCTTCCTATTGTTCAATCTCTGGCCGACTGGGGAAATGCCCAGCGTGAAAAAATAAAAATACCGGTATAATGACATACAGGTCCATCATCCCGGCGATGCGCTGGCATTATCTTCTGCCGACCGGGGCTGATCACACCCGATAATACATGTATAAAACCGGAGGATTCCTTCAGAGGTTATATTCACATATAATCCGCAACATTCTCCTCAAGCTGCACCGGTTTATCAATAGTTTCTTTCTCCTGGTATTTAAATCTGACAGTGATAGTAACCCCGCTACAGCTTTTAATATCCAGACATCCATCCAGTTGTTCCGCCAGCGTATGCATCAGCATCATGCCCATAGAATCTTTTTGGGTAGGTATTTCGCCATCCGGGAAGCCCTTCCCGTTGTCGGCAATCACAAGCGTCAGGACGTCGTTACCTGTAGGTTGCAGGGAAACGATAATAGTGCCGTTACCTGTGAACGCATACTTGATAGCATTGGTAATTGCTTCATTCAGGATCAGGCCTACCGGTACCGACTGTGATACATCAAGCTTCACCGGTGCAATCTGAAGATCAAATTTTATTCTGTTAACATCAGAGAAACCATCTTTCAGAAATACTACGAGCTCGTTAATATACGTGCTCATATCTATCAGTGCCACATTGTCTGACTGGTAAAGCTTCTGATGGATAAGGGATATGGCCTGCATCCGGTAGCGGCTTTCCCTGATAGCATTCAGCGCATCTTTATCATCAAGAAAGGCAGCCTGCGTATTCAGCAGGCTCATAACGATCTGAAGATTATTTTTAACACGGTGATGGATCTCTTTCACCAGCCATTCCTTTTCACCCAGCAATTTATTCTGGGAACTGATCAACTCCTGCAGTGATTGATTTTTGCGGTTAATTTCATCCTGCTGTTGCTTCAGCTGCCGGTTGCTACTCAATTTCAACTGATAACGATTGTACCCTAACAATAGCAGCGCAATCAACATACCTGCACCGCCGATGATCACGTTTCTGGTGAAGCGGGCCGCCTGCGCCTCCTGGGTGAGCAGTTCAATATTCCGTTCTTTCAACATCAACGCCTGATCTTTCTGCTCTGTTTCGAATTGCACCTGCAGATAACCGATCTTCTGCATTTTCGCGATATTAAACAAAGAATCGTTAGCCAGTTTATACATCCGGTAATAGTCAAGCGCTTCTTTATAGTTGGCCAGGGCAGAATCTGCGCGGTAAAGGAAAGAGCATGATTTTGCCCGGAAAGACAGATTACCGCTCTTACTGGCTACTGCCAGCATTACCTGCGCATACTGGTGCGCTGTATTGAACTGGTGAATACCCAGGTAATAGTTGACCAGTGCAGTATAAACATATTCCAGGTAAGCATCGTCAGGATACATGGTACGCCGCAGATCTTCCAGTTGCTGCGCATAAACGGCCCCGCGTTTAAAATCACCCTGCAGGCAGTAGGCATTTAAAATACTTTCAAACATCAGTATCCTGTTTTCCTGGCTTTTTGGCGGATAGTTACGCTCCTCTTCTTTCAGGATCTTCAATGCGTCTGCAGGCTTATTCATCTTCTGATAAGCCTGGCCAATGTTACGGGCCAGTATCTGCATAGCGGCAGTATCTTTTAATCGCAATGCTATTTCCCGGGCCCTTTGAAAGCTCTGCATGGCTTTAGGAATATCATCCACCCTTATATAGATCATTCCTAACCTGTTGTAAATTGTACAAAGCTGTGTACTGCTATCTCCAACCGCCTGCGCTGTCTTCAATGACAACAGCACATATTTCAGGGCATTATCGGAATCTCCCAGCTGGTTGTAAATTGCCCCCAACAAGTTGTATATGCCTTGCAGCTCTTCAACATGTACTTCTTTGAAAATTGCCAGTGCCTGCAGCAATACCTTTTTCGATTCGTTGTAGTCTGGAAGGAAGCTGTAGTAGTCGCCAAGCCTGTAAAGCGCGTCTGCCTGTTTTAATTTCAGACCGGATTCTCCATAGAGCACTGCTGCCTCGCGATAGTACTTAAGCTTCATATTAAGACTTTCAACGTCTACCGGCTGATAATAGTCACACAGTTCGACATAGGTATCGGCAAGAGATTCCTTTTGCTGCTGTTCTTTAAATATAGCCTCCGCTTTCAGTATATACTCTTTCCCTTTCACAACATCATGTTGTTCACGGAATATCTTCGAATAGAGCAGATTACTCTTTCCCTCCCATAGCTTATGGCCAGTGTTTACAGCATATTTAAGCAATTTTGCTGCGCACATTGAAGCAGTATCTATATCACCCGGCTCAATACCGGGCCTGTTGATATATGAAACACCGGCGCTGAACAGCATCCGCAGTTCAGCTGTATCCGGACGTTCCTTCCTCAGAAGCTGTTGAAGGACCGCTGACGGCACTTTCTCCTGTGCCAGGCAGGGGATCAAACAACTCGTCATACAATAGAAGAGCATGAGTAATCTGTTCATAACTTAATTTATTTTAACTTCTCTATTAGGTCAGTGGTAATGCGCTTTAGTATTTAATTGTCTTTTATACACTTTAAAGATTGGCATTTACCAGTCTTTACGAACTTTATTTTGTCTGGTCTCTCGTCTATAGTTGTGGATCGCTTCAATGAAAACTTAAAATCTGCGCTGTTACATCATATAAGGATTGCCCCGGGTTGTCTGAAAGTACTTCAATAGGCCAGACACCAATATTGTTTAAGATATGTGCATGAGATCTCCTGTAAACCTGTTCTATTATCGGCATATGTCAGCGCGGACGGATCATCTGTCCCCGCATCCCGGTTGATACATTTAAAATTTTCCGAAAAGTGTTTCTTGTCCCCCTGAGTAGCTCACGACTGCATATTTATCTAAATAGTACTGAAATTCAACTAGTAATCGGTGAAGATACAAATCTATTTTAAATTATCTAAATCCCGTTCCCCTCACATCAATACATATTTATGCCGCATGCCCCATTCACCCTCCTTCCTCAATGACCTTTTGAAGCACTTCTTTGTTTTCATCCACAATCATTTTATAACACCGCCTTTTCCTGTCCGGACAGCATCCATCACTTCCTTGCCGCCATTTACACAATCGCCTCCCGCGAAGACGCCGGCAATACTGGCAACGCCATTAGTGGTAATGGTCGGCTTGCATTTCGGTATTGAGGGATCAGAAAACAGATTCATCGCATCAGCACATGTACGCATAAAAAAGCCCTGCAAATGTCTTTACAGGGCCTTCAGGCAGTAATACCAGTATATCTTATTGCACTAAGGTGACTACACCTTTCCGCTCAATTTCACCACAAAGTGTTTTAGCTTTTACGAAATATACATACGCACCCACAGGTTGCAATACGCCTTTGAACGTACCATCCCAACAGGTGCCTGCATCTTTTGTACTGAACACTAACACGCCCCAGCGATCATATATCCTGAATTCAAGTGCCGTTACGCCGCCCCAGTATTTCAGGCCAAAGCAGTCGTTCTTCCCGTCACCATTGGGTGTAAAGGCTGATGGCATAGGGTATACACTCAATCCGGCACTTAAGTCTACGGGGACTGTGATCGAATCGCGGCTAACACAATTATTCTCATCGGTTATGGTAACATGATATGTAGTGGTTTCCGTTGGCGATACCACAGGGTTGGCAATCTGCATATTACTGATGCTCGGAACGGTGTCCCATACATATTTTACGCCTCCCGTGGCAAGCAGCATGGCAGAGCCGTGCGAACAATCAATACCATTCGTACTTGTGATGGCAGTGACAGGCATTGCATTCACCATTACCGGTATCACAAAACTTTTGTTTGCATTGCAGGTACGATTGACAATGTTAACTGCATATGTGGACACCTGATCAGGAGATATGGTGATCGAATTGCCAGATGCAGGCAACACAACGCCATTTTCCAGCCATTCATAAGTATCCCCGCCTGTTGCCTCCAGGGTTATTGAAGTGCCTTCACAAATGGCCGTATCAGCCGGTGTTACAGACATCAGTGTGCCGGGGATAACAGTTATCAGTACGGAAGACTGGCTCACACAACCGCTGCCATTATCTGCCGTAACAGTATAACGGGTGCTGGTAGCGGGCGTCGCTACGGGCGATAGTATATCAGCATTATCCAGTCCCGTTGCCGGTGCCCAGCTGAACGTTGTACCATCATTAGAACGTGTGCTAAGCTGAACCGGATTGCCGCTGCAAACTGTTGTATCGGCACGGGTCACAACATCTGCTATGTTATTTACAACTACCTGTACATTCGCTTTCCCACCACAACCACCTGCGTCTCCCACTGTTACTTCATAGTTGGTCGTGGTAAGAGGGGAAGCAAGCGGATTGTTGATATCAGCATCAGATAATCCTGCAGCCGGGCTCCAGTTATAAGTACTGCCTCCCGCCGCCTGCAACTGCACCGATTTTCCGGCGCAGATAGCAGTAGCAGTAAGATTCGTGGTGATAGCGCATGGAGCATTCACTCTCGTCATATAGTCTTCCACCTCACCATCCTCTGCTGCAATAGACGCATTTTGTGTAGCAGCACGATTGGATGACAAACGAAACCTGAAGGCAAACAGCCCGCCATTACCGGTAGTAAGCATCCCTGGCATACCGGTCCAGTTCAGGGTGGCCGCTGTTGCACCAGGCGGCACAACAACCGTTACTGCTTCATTCACATCAAACACCCCATTTCTGTTATAGTCAAAACTCCCCGTCAGCCAGGCATCAGCACCTGTTGTATTGGAAAGGGGCAGTTGAAGACTGTAAGTGCCATTGCCGGTATAATCAGGGAATGCTGTAAGAGCATCTTCATCAACACCATTGAGATCGTCGTCTATATTGTCGGCGCCATCTGCATCTCCTATAATATTTCCCAGCTTCAGACTTTCATCCTGGGTGAGGGCAGGAAATGGAGGATTGAAATTACAGCCGTTGCTACGTACATACTTTAACAGGTGCCTTGCATATCCATAACTGGCTGGCAGGTCTCCCCTGTCCAGTGGTGCATACACCGCAAATGCCACACCCATTCCACCCGGCACTGTCCTTTCCATTTTTACGTCCACAGTCAGTACTCCACTGGCCGGGGCCACAGTAGCCATGAGCGGATTCTGCCCAAAGGGAGTGCCATCCAGAGAGCCTTGTGTATCTGAAACTACCATCGTCTGCGTACCGCAACCTGTTACGGGATTGCCGGTCTGCGATGAATTTCTGAAGAAGTCCAGGAAGCTCCAGTTCCCGCCGCTGGTAGTAAACGTGGTATATTCCACCGGGCTAAGGCTACCTTCTGCATCTGCAGCCAGAAAAGTGAAAGGCACCGCCTGTCCCTCCCGCGTAGCAGTAACAGTCATGGTAAAATAAGAGCCTTCTCCCTGGGTGTAATTATACAAAGCAGGCATCATTGCCGGGTCAGAGAAATCGTACAGGTAATGGAGTACGGCTCCAGACCATGTATTCATCACCTTTGGAGGAAGCGGGGCGCCACTTACTTTCGAAAAAGTGATATTCACTTTTAATCCGTCGTCCGTAGTAAAATCGCGGGATGCACCGTTAACCAATGCAAACCCGTTCCAGTTAAACCACCATATGTGGTTTTTAATAACACCACTACCCATGTCTGCATACTGAGCGGAAGTATCTGTAAATACACTTGCAAAAAGGATCAGGAGAAGGGCAATTTTCTTAAACATTGAAACAAATTAACAGGGATAATGCCGGGTGTCTTAAATAACAGCAAAACAATACGAGAAAGGTTTGTCCACATCAAAACAACAGGCTACCAGCAACGGGTGGAAACGCTCCTGGGAACGGGCCACTTTCTCAATAGGCTCAGGGATGCACTGGCATTGGGGAAGCAAGCCAGCACTTTGTTAGATAAGTACGGACAAAATTAAAGAATCTACACAAACAAAAAAGCCTTAAAATCCTTACTGCTAAGAAATTCTAAGGCTTTTTACCTGGTGGAGTCCGCCGGCAGATTGTCGAACCAATTAAAGGAATTCTTTAAGCGTATTAGTCCTGTAAAACAATTGATAGGCAAAATATCTACAATGTCACTAGGTATACCATGAGATTTATTTTCTTCCTGATATAAAAAACCGCCTCAATAATACTTTCCCTTTCGTTGTTATACCTACCAGGCAAAAGTAATATCAAAACCAGTTAAAATCCGCTTAGTAATACACTGCCAAGCTTGGTCAATAATTTTGACTCAACTTCCTTGTGGTCAGTTGAAGACCAAAAAGGGATGTCAACCACTTTAATTTTTATATGCTCATTTTCCTTTGATTTTTGCACCGTGAACATATAATCCTCTGCCAGTTTATCTGAAGTATTGGGATACAATAAGATCACCTTGTCTGTGCCTCTGCGATAGGCATAACTTATCATTTGATACATGTCAGATTGAGAAACTCCCTTCTTTTTATCTGATACAGATAAACCCCATCGGGGTTTATACTTAGTATCAATAATTATTTTTTCTTTAGTTTTTCTATTAGTCAATAGAATATCGTGCTGCAAGTTAAATGTCTGGGGATCCTGATGAAGATAGAGTTCAGATTTCTGTGACTCTATATCAAACTCCTGATTAAAATGTTTCTTTAAGAACCCACTAATGAAATCTTCAAAAATATATTCCATAGGAAATAATACACTCCAGTTCTTCATTTCATATTCCACATATGAATAAACCTGATTTTCGATGATCATTCTACAAGAATGCATAACATCTTCATAATCCACGAATAATGTCGGAATCTTTATCTGGTTCAATTGAGTTATAGAACAAACCTGATCTTCAACCTCATCCAATACATTAATAGTTCCATTTAGAATTCTCTGAGTTTCGGGCACCACCGTCTTTGACAATAAAAGGCGAACACAATATTTAATAACTCTATTTACTTTGTTATCATAAACGAAAGGTTCATAATCACAATCTATATATTGGCTTTTACCGAAAGCGAGATTTCTTGTGTAACGACCGAAATTAATTTTTCCTCTGGGCATCAACAATGCCTCTTCTACTTCTTCATAAGCAGAATAAGGTTTTGTGTTCACTACTTCATTGATTTGATTAGCGATTAAATAAATGATCAATTCAGGAAAATAATCAGAATCAAAATTATTTAGAAATGATTGATTAAAGGGGAATTTAATCTTCTTGCAATAACTGAACCAATAGAATAAATGCTGGTGCATCAATTCTTTGTTTGGATTCAGCATCTGCCGAAAAACCTTAGGGTAAATTTCAAGGAGTTCATTACCATAATGGATAAATCCAACGAAATTATTCGCCTTTGCTCTCACTCCATCAAAAGAAATGAATGGCTGAAATTCTCTCTTGGGCAAATCATCAGCCTCCGGCATTTGGTCTTTCCACAACTCTTTATGATTCTGCCATAATGAATGCAGATAAATTTCCAGACCTATTCTGTCTGTTACCGAAATATGATCTCCATATTCAAAAAGTATATACATTAAACTGATGGTTGAATTACCCAATCGTATTTCTCTATATCATAGCTGATATCCCAAGTGCTATTTTTTAAAATTTCTTCTACAACTTCTGTCTTACCGGAAAAGTACTCCATTAACAGCGGTATAACTTTATTCTTTATGACCGTATAAGTATCAAGCCCTGTCATAAAATAAGCATGCCCAATGAGATAATCTGCAGATTTCTTACGTGTATATATTTCCTTGTTAATATGCTTTAAAAAAACGCCATCACCTTCTTCCAATTTACTATAGTCAGGAAAATACCCAATAAACTCAAACCTTCTGCGAAGTGCAATATCAATAAGAGCAATTGATTTATCAGCAGTATTCATTGTGCCTATAAGATAAAGATTGGGCGGTATGCCAAATTCCTTTTCTCCATTTGGCAGTGTAAGCCGCAATTCGTTTTTAGCGTCGATTCTTTTATCCTCTTCCAGAAGTGTGATCAATTCACCAAATACTTTTGAAATATTTGCCCGGTTTATTTCATCAATTATTAGAACGAAATTCTTTTTTAGTTCTTTATTATTATTATTATTACTTTCCTTTTTCTTTGATCTGATTAATTCTGCTAAAGGATTGTAATAAGGCCCTAAGCCAGTTGTAAACTCTCTAGACCCATCCACGATTTCTTCCAATGTATCAATGCTGAGGGTGTGGCGGGAGTCACCACTAGGCTTATTGAAATAAATTGAATAGTCACTTATATCGGTAATTGTATAAAAGACCCCTGATGTCATTTTTATTTTTATATGCTCTCCCTTTTCGGTAAGTGGTTTAACGATATCTGCGAATACATCCTGAAAGCTTTTTTCTTTGGGCTGGTCTTTTAACGAGGCAAAATAATTTTCTCTAGCTTTTTTAGCCATCTCATAAAAAATACCTTTATAGGGCTTAAAGCGTAAAGATTCATTCTCTATATCGGGCCTTATACCTACCATAAAATCTTCGTAGGAATAGTTTTGATGAAATGTTACAAATTCAACTTGTCCTTCTTTTTTAAGTTTATCAAAAACTATTTTATTGTCATCATGATTACCTTTGATGTCAGTGATTATTTCGACTGCTTTGTCTATGCTATTAAACGTTTTCCCTGTTCCAGGGGGCCCTACCAATATGATGTTGTTTGGATGTTTTTGGAATTCACCTTTGGATTTAATTTTTGAGGCGCCTTCTGAAATAAATTCTACACCAAAATGGGGTTCAAATATATTCTTATTTGCTTCTTCTATTTTATCAATGGTTATTTCAGTAAATGTACTGTTGCCACTTGGGTAAATATGTTCATTGAATGATTTTAACGTTGTAGTATCTGCATTGATGGCTGACTTCACATATTCGACTTCTCTGTATATCCACCCATTCTCATTCGTTATATCTTCAGGAACATATGCCCATGAACCGGGCTTTACTTTTGCAATTGAAAATAATTCATTGCCCCCAATGGTTATGTAAACATAATCTCCTTCAGTTAGATCATTTTTAAAACTATCCGCCTGACCTTTTTGAGTATTTTCGTGAATTACTATCCACTGATTTTCTTTAAAGATATCACGGATCCTTTCATTCCCTTTGGCTTTAAATGCACCATGTGAAATTTTATACAGGTGTTTTTGATTGAGTGGTATCGTTAAAAGTTTATCCTTTACAGGTTCATCTTCCAGTATCAATTGCTTGCTTTCCTCAAACAACTTCAACATCTCTGAAAATTTAAAACTTTCAGGGAACATCTCTATTGGTCCTTTTAAATATGATTCATCTGCATGCTTATAAACACCATACTTAACTTTTCCATTATGGAAGTCTACAAATAATTGTAAACCCGTTGACTGCGTTTCCTGTTTATTATTGAAAATGGCGAACCAAAATCTGTCGCTTCCTTGTTGTCTTGGACCCTGAAAGTCAAAATATATATGTTTAGTTTTGCCCCTTAATTGTAACCGGTTGATTATTTCTGCAATGAAACCATTAATGAATTCGCGAATATCATTATGGCCATAAAAAGTGATTATAGGAAAGAAAATTGAATAGTAATTCTTGTATGAACGATACTGGCGCTCTTTTCCGGTCTTATGCTTTAGGACTAATCCATCAAGCATTGTAATATCCAGTTTATTACCATCTTTCAAATGATCTAATACATCTTTTCGAAGGTCAACGATCACGCCCGAACGAGAAGCATAATAATCAGAAGCTTTTTGTAATTCATCCTGCGGCACCGAATTCAATTTGGCAACGAGGGCATTGTTATCGGCATAAAAAGACGCTATCTCATTTGAAGTATCGCAAATGGCTTTAATTCCTTTATTTATTTCCAGTTCAGTCATATAACAAACTTATTTCTGTTAAAGAATTGATTCCGGGCAATCAATGCAGAAATGACCCTGCAATTATGGATTACCCGTTAATTACTTAGCTCCCCCAAATCCCGCAAAATCAACCAAATAAATGTACCCTTGCCTTCGTGCTTCTGGACACCAATCTCTTGAATAATTTGTACCATTCTCGGCATCAAATTTACAAGTATCATCAAAAGACCATACTACTACTTCGTTTACAACAAAACCTGAAATAGTTTGGTGGTCGTTAACAAAATTGGCATTTGAAGCCAGCTCACCAATTGGCCTTGAAGTATTTTCCTTTACGATTTCATACACCGTAAAATGTCCTCCATTAAATGGTACAATTTTTTGTCTAACAAAAACAAAATCACCACTTCTGACTGAAGTGTTGATATAACTATTTACACCACTATTAAAGTTAAATGCTTTTGCTGCCCAACCAATTTTCAGTTTTTTAATTCCCGGCTGTATAGGGATGCCCAGGCCAATATTTGCATTTTCAGGAATAACATACCTTGTATTATTCGCTAATGCAATCTCTCTGAAATGCTTGAAGACTAACAATCGATACCTTGCTCTTGTATATGCTACAAATACTAGTCTTTTTTCTTCGTCCAACTGTTCTTCAAGTTCCGATCCCATTAACGGATCATTGATTTTTAAGGGTAAATTTGAGAATGAAGGGGGGATAATAACACTATCAAATTCTAGGCCCTTAACCTTGTGCATTGTAGTGAGAATAATTTCCGTTTCATGAGTTGTAGTCGAAATTTTATCTAAATGCTTTTCATATATTTTATACAATTGCCCATCATCCTTATATGTCAATTCAGATATGAACTCTAACAAATTATCGAATACATGACTTTCTTCTTGTTCTTCCAAGTATTCTAAAACGAGTGCATAAATAACTCTGATATAAAAATGATTCCAATTGGGGTTTTGGTTTATCAGGTCGTTAATATATACTCGGAATATTTTCTTAAATTCTAACGGAATTTGTTGACCTAGTTTAGATTTTAAGAATTGTATAACAGCATGACATTCTCTTATACGTGTGAACTCATATGGCAAACTCCCTTGAATACGGATTCTAATATTTGGAAGATTAAGACCTTTTATTTTTTGAAAGCCTCTATACACCTCATTGTTTGTTCTGAAAAGAATTGCAATTTGCTTATATGGCCGTTGCCCAACTCTTTCTTGCATTAAAATTGAAATCCGATCCCACCAATCCACTCTCTGTTGGGTTCTGTCAATTACCTCAGCATAGTTTGTAATGAAATTTTCATCAGGAATTCTTGTTGGTCTTAGAATTAAATTTTGGTGCTCCTCCGGAAGCGTCAATACCTGATTCGCCAAATTCAATATTGCGGGATATGACCGGTGATTATCGTATAATTCAAATTGAGTTGGATTGAATATCTCATTAAAATCTCCATAATATGGCCAAGGACTCATGCTTCCTCCTTCCTTTATTCTTTCGTAGCCATATATACTTTGATTAGGGTCACCAATAATAAATATGTGAGAATCCGTTAATTCATGCAGTTTGTTTAAAATCCTAATTCTTACATTATTAATATCCTGAAATTCATCTACCAAAATGTGCTTTAATGGTGCTAATTGATTCATGATTTGACCAGGTGCATTATTCAGTTGTCCAAGTAAAATTCTCTCCCATTCATCGAATGGTTGCCCTTTAATTTCGTTTTGACAAAATCTTTTAGCCAAACCATGAAAGGTAAATATCTTGATTCTCTTTGCTAAATTTCCGTAGCCCAAATCGTTGAATAAGCGGCCTAATCTTTCTTTCAATTCGGAAACAACTGCTCTATTATATGCCAATACTAAAATTTCCTCTGGCTTTGTTCCAATATGATGCACGAGTCTCGCCACACGAAGAGTTAAAGTATGAGTTTTGCCAGATCCTGGTCCAGCCATAACATTTATATGCTGATTTATTTCGGAATCATACACTTTTCGTTGCTCATCATTCAACCGGTCTTCTTCAGTTTTTATTGCATCACCCCTCCATTTAACAAGCAGCGGGTCATTAGGCGGGAGTTCATCCTGCAATAATTGTAACAAACTTTCCAACGAATTGCATCCAAAGTATTTCCTTATAAAAGCATCTTGTTTTTTCCTAACTGCATTTGCATCATTGACCAAACCGATTTTTTGGAACCCAGCCAACACCTCTAATGCAATCAATTTTAATTCTCTCACTTTTCGGGTTTCCTCAAATTCATCAAATATTTTTTTATCAAGAGATTGTAAATCTGTTTCGTCAACTTTTTCGACTGAGGTAAGGTAAATTTCAATTCCTGTAGGAAGCAAGCCTCCGGTTTTACTATATCCTAATACAGATAGAATAAAAAGTAAGTCAGATAAGTATTGAATATTCCCTTTTAAATTCAATTCGGAAATAATATCTGGCCAGTTGAAATTTTTAATATTTTTATCGAAGTATTGTTTTGCTACATAATCCAAAAGCTTAATGCAATCTTTCTCTAATTGTGTGATTTTATTTGACCATTCTTCTTTTTTGTGATAGCCATTAAATACTGACTGCTTTATTCTTATTTTTCGGTTACCATCAGAAACCTTCTCCATTTTAGTTTCATGTTTGGTCTTTCCCAATAAGCGGATGATTGTAAAAGCGTGTTTGCTTCTCTTTTTGAAAATGTCCTTGATGTAATTTTTGTATTCCTTTGTTTGAGCTTCAGCATTATCTTTCTTAGTCCAGGGCAGCTTTATAAAATAAATATTCTCATTTACTGATTCCTTTAACAAATCATCCAATTCCTCTCCTTCAAAAAACTTAGAGCCGTTAGAAGGTACTGATCCAAGTATTTTAGATGCTAATGAAAAGATTACTTGTAGGGCTGGATACTTTTCGTTGTCATAATATACATTCTTGCTGTGATTTATCTCATCCAAACGAATTTTGGTTGGCTCAACGACTACATCCTGCAACAGCTTTAATATTCCTGCGGAGTGGTTCTTCAATAAAGCTGTAAATAGATTCTCGAGGCTTAGTTTGGAAATGCCACGTAAGGATGCAATAGAAAGTTGTACTACTTTATTAGATTGAAAATCATTAGACAGTAACTCTATTATTGAATAGCATACTTTCTCACAATCTTTATCTGGACATTTATATATTCGCTCAGATAATTTGTTTAATGATTCAGCATCAAATTCCAGATGAGTAATCGTAAAGTAGCCTAACTTAATTCTTCCTAACCGTTCCAGCCAATGCAAGGATATTCTAAATTTAATATCAAGATCATCATTCACAGAGCCTTTCTCATTTGAATAAAGATTAAACGGTACTGCTACTGGACTTTCAGTATCCGGTATCAATGACTTAAATCTTGCGATATATTCTTCCAACACTTGTTTAATATCCTTGACCTCATGCCATGAGATTCTGCTTTGATGTAATTGGTCTTTTAATTTTGCGAAGTCATTATTGGTAGTAAGGCAAAGTGTTTTAATTGGATTCTCATTACTATTAAAACCAGCTTCCAAGCGTTGTTTCTCATTTCTTCCAGCCCTACCCACCTCTTGAAGAAAATCCTCAAACGTACTTGGTGGTGAATAATGAGTTACAAAATGAATATTTGGAATGTCCATCCCCATACCAAATGCTTTAGTTGCAAAAAGTATTACAATTTCACCCGATTTATATTTTTCGTAAGTATCCTTACGATCTTCCGCATCCATTCCTGCATGAAACGCACCTACCTTATCTACAAAACCACAGTCTGCACCAAACACATCTTTTAAACTGTCCGGCATTATTAGCGAGCATTCTTCAACCTTTTTTCTGCTTTTAACAAAAATGATCGCCCTGCTTAATATAGGATTGAATCGGCCAGATTTTAAGTAATTCGCAACTTCAAGAAGCCTATCATCTTCAACCACATTATGTTTGAAATCCATTTTGATGTGGTCTCTTACCGGATTATAACTTTTCTCTGTACCTTCCACTGTTACAACACCCGGCATGAGAATACTTATTTCTTCAAATACTTGTTCTGATATTGTTGCAGAAAATAGCAGCTTACACATTTGATAAATTCCGGAATAACCTGCCACTTTTCTACCAGCATTCAAATAATCAGGACGAAACTCCTGACCCCATTGTGAAATACAATGAGCCTCATCAAATACAACGTACTCTAATCCGCTATCAGCATCCAATCTAGTAAGAAGGCAATTTTCAAAGGAACGAGACCTAAACCGTTCTGGTGTTATGTAAAGAAGAGTAACCTCTCCACCTGAGATCCTACGATAAATATCTCTAATTTCAACATGAGATTTGTCTCCACTTAGAAACTCAACATTGCTATAAAATCCTTTATTCCAAAGGGCATCTACCTGATCCTGCATTAAAGCACGAAGCGGACTGATAACAATTGAAAGCTTACACGAAAATGCTGAACGGAATAAGGCAGGCCCTTGAAATAATAATGATTTACCTGCCCCGGTTGGTAAAGAAATTAGCAGATCCTTTTTTGCCGGTAAAATTTCATTTAAACAAGGGTGTTGATAATCATGCCACGGATATGGAATGCCGCCCTCTTCGGGTATCAAAAAGATTTGCCGGAGTATTTCTTTCGCTTCATCAATATTAAAGTCGGTGTTAGCATTCTCATGAACTGATGAAAAGAACTCAGCTGCAATTTCCTTATCAGTATCGTAATCTGCTTCTTTATACCACATCTGAACATCTTTAGCATTAAGATTTAAACTCTTCTCAATACCATAGTAGTCAGTCAGCCTAGTATCGCAAAGGAATAGCTGCGAATCCTGATTATTATCATAAAGCATTTTATAGTAATAATCAATAAGTGGTTTGTGCAGTTTAATTAGGGAAAATAAATCATAATCCTTTTGAATTGAATTAACGTCAGTTTGAAAATCATCTTCTTTTTGTTCTTCTTTAGATTGAAAATCTGCCGGAATCTTCCCCTTCAACATTTGTAATTTCTCCTGTAACAAAAAACTATCCCATATAAAATCTAAAGGACCCGTATAGTTGCTTGAAATTATTTTATCTAAGGTTAGGAAAGAAGCGATTAAAATTTTGTTAGGTGATCTATGTGTATGCAGTAATTCGACCTGCCTCGCCAATGAAGCCTGTGTATCGGGAATATAGTACCCTTTCCGCCTTGCATAAGCGGATAGCTTTTCAATTTCCGATTCATCGTTTACTATTAAAACTTTTGGATTGTTTGTATTGCCAATGCCCTCAAATAATTTGAATTGATATACCCAATATATTTTCCTATACAATGATTCAGGATTTACCCTTTTTTGTTCTGCTATATAACCGGACTTCCTGGCATCTGGCCTTATTATGAATGACTTTGTTTTCGTAAAGTTTTCATCTACCCAATCAATATAGGAAGCTTCATTAAGCGGCAAATCGTTTATACATGTATCAAAGTTTATATTACACCATACTTTGAATTTACCCTTTCCAATTTTTTCTAACCAAATATTTTGAATAAACTCAGGAAATTCCGTAATACCCAGTTGCCTGCAATGACTTTGCTCGAGACCAATAAAACTTTTACCACCTGACATTTGCAGCCAAATGGGTTCATTTTTCAATCGGTCGAAAATTGTAGCAAAATCAAGGTCTTGGCCTAATTGTAATTTACTTGTTAAGTTGTACAATTCATTTCCAACCACAATTACTTTTAAATCTGAAAAATTATGCTTCTGCTTTTTAAGAATTTCTATATCAGTTGGTTTAACGCAGATAGGTTTGTGATTAATACTTTCAAAATCAACCTCAATATAGTCACAAATTAAAGTAGCCTGCTCACCGTTTAACTTTAATCTTATTGCAATAGGCAGGTGCTGAAAATAAGGCTGTAATCCTTTTGAAGTATATAAATCTACAAAACGTAAAAGAATTGCTTTTAGCAACTTATCATCACTAATACTGGCTTCAATTTTATTTTTGTTCAAGCAAAAGCCAAAGGACTTACTATCCGAATAAAATGTGAGGTCGAATTGATGGGATAATGTGTTCCATAAAAATTCGGGAGCAATTACGACCTTGTTTCCCTCTTCTTTTAATTTTTGTGTGAGCTGATTAAATGTTTGCTCAGAAATATTCTGGTTTGTCGGATTGGGACGGAAAAACTCATTTGATTGCTTTACAAAATATTCATAATCCAACAAATCCCAATTTGGATTGCTGCCAACTAGGTTAATTGCTTCGATAGCTTTTGCTGGTAATAATTCTTTAACAGCAGATAAACTGCTTTGCAGAACAATTATCCTTGATAACTGATTTTTGAATAAACGATAAGTAAGCTCCGTATCTGATGTTGCACTGTGTTGAGTTTTAAGTCCGTAACTAAATCGCCCGGGATTAAGTAACATTTCTACCTCGAGAGTATCCCAAATACAATCAGAAGAAGGAGAAGCTCCATGATTAGCTAAAACTGATAAGTCAAACTCTTTAATGTTCTGACCAATAATTAAGGTGCCCGAATTTAAGAGCCATACAAGTTCCGTAATCCCATCTTCCTGCTGCTTAAAATCTGCTTCACTTTTTACTTCTGATCTGCTTTTCCAGGCAAATTCAATTATATTCTCACCATCGGATTCTAAGTCAAAGCACAAGAATTCGATTTTTGAAATTTCAGCATCCAGTATACCAGCAAAATAATTCTCCCTATAGCTTGATAGACCAGGAAATAAATTGTAAAACGAGAGTATTTTCTCAGGCGTTTGTTTCTCTATAAAAAGGGCTTTATCAGAGTCTGATTGTATTTCCTCGATACATTGCTTAATACGATCATCTGTCAATTCTTTTAGCAGCCCTTTATTATACAATTCAATATAGAACTGATTAATTATGCACTTAAAATCGGCCTCTGAAAATCCAATGAAAGGAAATTTTATTGTAAAGGAGGAAAGGAAATCTATAACTCTTTCCAATTCATCTTTTGTTGTGATTTCCCATCCTAGGCTAATTAAATGCTTGTAGGATTCTTCAACTTGTTTTGTTGGACCTTGTTCAGAAAAGAGCTTTGTTATAACCTGTTGTAAAGCCTGCCAATGTAAAGATGGTAAAATATCAAAACGCCATATATCGACTTCTGCTTGGTTAACAGCATTAGGAAGTTTTTCAATTTCACCCAACGCCCATAAAACAAAACTTATCTTATTTAATGACTTTTTCTTTTTTTCAAAATAAGATTTGAAAGATGAACCATCCTTAATGTTCTTTACTTCCTTATTTATTTCCGGAATCGTCTTCTGTTCAAGTTTGTTAATAACTTCACTATATATTGAATCTAGGTCCGATTCAACAAGTTCTGTTTGTAACAAGAAGGTTAGCCATTCAATAGTGCCTTTATAATCATTTAGATTGGGTAAAAGATTTACAATTATGTTTTTACCATATGAAATAGATTTTGCTTTTGGAATATTTTCAGAAGGCACAACTGAAATTTTCCAACTTGACGCACGATAGTATTTTGCTCTTACAGTTGCAAATCCAGTTTCATACTTCCCTGTTAAAGTAATTTCTTTCTCTAAATGATTATCAAAAAGTGGATAAGCATAAGAAATTTGCGAAGACTCTTTATTGAATATAAAAACAGGAATATTTTTAGATACTCTTGCTGCCCTATATTTTCCATCCCTATTCAGTACTGGCTCATAAGCCACAATATCATCATCATTTATGGGTGGAGTTAATATATTTGTTGGTGACACATGACATTCAATAGCATCATCTATTCCAACAATAATTCCAAAATTGTTCACCCGATGATCAAAAAACTTAACCTTTCCAAGTTTTATTTTCTTAGCTGCATTAATGTCTTTTGAATCAAGTTTTACATTTAGTCGCGGTTTCTTAATTTGCTCATTTGCAACAACCTCTTTTACAGTTGCTTCTTTTGTGTCAACAATATGATTATTATGATTTATTCGTTGGCCTTTTAAAACCTTTTCAAGTTTTGACCTGAGATCCATTTTAGTAAACTTGGCTGTTGTCTTTGGATCAATATCAACTGCTATTTTAAATAACTCTATAAGACCTGAAACCTGTTCTTCCGCAACACTATCAAAGCTGGATAAAGTAAGCCCAATGTGCTTCAACCCTTTTTCAAGCTTTTGGACGTTTACATTAGCAGCATTAAGTATATTTTGTATTTCCATTAGAAAGTTGCAATGGTTAATAATTGTCAAAAATTATCCAGCATATTCAACTCCTTTAAATATACCTATGCTCAATACTCACATATTTTTAGGTATTGGCCCTTAGTTAGAAATACAGTTTCAGTTAACTGCTAGAAATCATTTGAAATAGGTATTATTTTTCAGAGAATTCAATAATTCTTTATGTAGTTTATCTACCGTCTGAAATTTTGTTTTGTACTCCGTAAGCGATACTTCTGTTTTATGTAACTTGTTTTGCAAAAACATTACTTGTCTTCGCAAAACTTCTATTTCATCAATTTCGACATACTCAAGTAGATACTGAAGTACTATTTCAGGTGTAGCTATATTAATAAATTGAACAGGAATCTCTTTGTAATATATAGTCAAATAATGAAACTCATAATAACCCCAAGAGGCTTTCCATTCAAATTTTATGGTGTTTTTCGGGTAGAAAACAGAAGGTTTCATTCTGTCAGCTATATTATCATGTAAAGGCTGAGGTAATATAATATCCCCAGGAATCGTTTCATCTGGGTTATATTCCCTAACATAAAACGTTTTATTCTTCCGTGCTATTCCAAAATGAGTGCTACCATAATTTTTCCCATACCATTCTGGATGCATATTATATTGTTTATAGATTTTGGAGTAGAATTTCTCTTTTAATGTTCTTTATTCGTCAACTCATTCGCAATCATTTCCGCTTGCTTTAAAACCGTTTCTGTAGCCAGCATTTGCATATCCGGAGGGTAACCATATTTCCTTAAAATACGCTTCACTGCTACTTTTAGTTTGGCTTTTACACTTTCCTTGATCGTCCAGTCGATGGTAGCATTTTGACGTATAGTTTCTGTAAGCACTACGGCCAGTTCGCGAAGCTTGTCCTGTTGCATCAACTCGCGGGCGCTGTCATTATTGGCTACAGCAGTGTAAAATGCATATTCAAAGTCAGAAAGCCCCATCTGTTTCGCTTCATTGTCCATTTGAACAATATCCTTACTCAGCTTAATAAGTTCTTCAATCACTTCGGCGGCAGTAAGAATTTTATTGTGGTACTTTTTAATGGATAGTTCCAACATCTCCATTAATGTCTGGCTTTTCACCAGGTTCTTTTTAGCACGCGATTTTATTTCATCGTTCAATAACTTCTTGAGCACTTCCAATGCTATATTCTTATGTTCCATTCCCTTCAATTCCAGCATGAATTCTTCTGACAGAATAGAAATATCAGGTTTCTTTATTCCTGCTGCGTCGAATACATCAATTACCTGTTCCGATACCAGTGCCTGGTCTATTACCTGTCTAATAGTTGTTTCAATTTCTTCATCTGTTCTTCCAGATCCGGTACTGTCAAATTTTACTAGGCGGGCTTTCACAGCCTGGAAAAATGCTACTTCATCTTTAGCATCGAGAGCTTGATCATGTGGAATAGCGATGGCAAAGGCTTTGCTTAATGCGGTAACTTCATCTATGTACCGTTTTTTGCCATTCTCCAATCCCAAGATATGTTCCTCGGCAGCCAGGATAAGAGACAGCTTTCCAGAAGTATCCGTTTCAAAATAATTTTCGTAAGCAAAGCCATGGTACATTTGGGAGATTACTTCAATTTTTTCCAGCATCAGATGCACAGCCTGTTCCTGCACCGTAGCGGGATCGCCCTTACCGCCTGCATCTGCATAAAAGGAGAGCGCTCTTTTCAAATCAGCCGCTATCCCCAGGTAATCTACAATCAAACCACCGGGCTTGTCTTTGTACACGCGGTTAACCCTGGCAATGGCCTGCATCAGATTATGCCCTTTCATGGGTTTATCAATGTACAGGGTATGCATGCTTGGGGCATCGAAACCTGTGAGCCACATATCACGCACAATGACCAATTTCAGCTCATCATCAGGCTCTTTCATGCGCTCCGCAAGTCTTCTCCGCTGTTCCTTAGTAGTATGGTGTTTGGAGATTTCCGGACCGTCTGACGAAGAAGAAGTCATCACTACTTTTATCACACCTTTATTTAGATCCTCGGAATGCCATTCTGGCCTTAGTTTTATAATAGCTGAATATAGTTCTGCGGCAATTCTTCGGCTCATAGATACGATCATACCCTTTCCTTCAAAAACTGATTGTCGCTGTTCAAAGTGATTTATGATATCGTTAGCTATATTGTTGAGGCGGTTCTGGCTACCTATCAGTGCTTCTAGTTGTGTCCATTTGGCTTTAGCTTTTTGAGTTTGGCTAAGGTCTTCCTGGTCTAGATCTTCGTCCAGTTCATCTACCAGTTTTTTGCCTTCTTCGCTCAGATTTACTTTAGCCAATCGACTTTCGTAGAATATCCTTACGGTAGCGCCATCTTCAACAGCCTGTGCGATATCGTAAATGTCTACATAATTGCCAAAAACGGCAGGAGTATTGACATCTGTATTTTCAATCGGCGTTCCGGTAAAGCCAAGATAGGTGGCATTGGGTAACCCATCGCGCATGTATTTAGCAAAGCCATACACTATTTTCTTCCCTGTGACTTTACCCTGATAGTCCTTAGCGTCCACCGTTTTGGCCTTGAAGCCATATTGTGTTCGATGTGCTTCATCGGCAATAACTATAATATTCCTTCTGTTGGAAAGTAACTCATATACATTCCCCTCTTCGGGCTGAAACTTTTGAATGGTGGTAAAGACAACCCCGCCGGATGCTACTTTCAGCAACTCTTTCAGGTGATTCCGATCTTCAGCTTGTACAGGCTCCTGCCTCAATAATTGCTTGGATGCGGCAAAGGTGTCGAATAACTGGTCGTCCAGGTCATTGCGATCGGTGATCACCAGCACGGTTGGGTTGTGCATAGCCAGCACTATTTTGCCAGTATAAAACACCATGGATAACGATTTGCCACTCCCCTGCGTGTGCCATACCACCCCTCCTTTTCTGTCACCTACTGGCTGATTCTTCACACTTGGTATACCATAGCTTTCCGGAGGTTCCTCCACCAAATTGAGTGAAGACATTTCATCCTGTAAAAGCCCCGAGGCTCTTATGGTAGATTCCACTGCCCGATTCACCGCATAATATTGGTGGTAAGCAGCTAGTTTCTTAACAGTAGAAATGGTAGTGATTCCAGTAGCCGAGTCTTCCTTTTTCGATTTTTCAAAAACAATGAAATGCCTGATTAAATCGATCAAAGCTTCCTTGTTCAGCATCCCCATAATAAGCGTTTCCAATTGGCTTACCAGGTGGGAAGCTTCGGCTTTGCCATCCGCAGATTTCCAAGCCATAAATCGGCTGAAGCCGGCCGATAGTGAACCTGTGCGGGCTTCCAGTCCATCAGATATTATTATAAAACCGTTGTATGTGAATAAAGAAGGAATCGCCTTTTTATATGTTTCCATTTGCCGGAAGGCCGACTGAATGGTAGCATTTTCATCTGCTGCATTCTTCAGCTCCATCACCACCAGAGGAATACCGTTTACAAAAAGCAATACATCCGGCCGTTTATTTTGACCATTTTCTATAATGGTAAACTGGTTACTTACTACAAATTCATTATTATACGGGTTATTGAAATCAATAAGCCAAACCCTGTCGCCCCGGTCTTCGCCGTCCACCCATTTTGTAACGGGAATACCTTCGGTAAGCAGGCGATGAAAAGCCTCGTTATTAGCTATCAATTCGGGTGAAGTAATTCGTTGTATTTCACGGAGGGCTTCTTGCTGTGCATCAGGAGGAATGTAAGGATTGATCTTACGGACAGCCTGTTGCAGACGCTCTATAAGCAATACTTGTTCAAAATTGCTTCTTTCAGGTGTTTCACTATCGGGAGCAATGTCGGGGGCATAGATGTACTCGTAGCCACATCTATCCAGCAACTCAATGGCATAGGCTTCTATACTATTTTCGGTAATCCTGGTCATTCTTCGGTAGTTTCGCCTTGTGTAAAGGAATTGTATTCATTAATATATGCCTGTTTATCTACGTTAAACAGAATCTCGCTTGCTGCGTAGGAATATGTCCCCATTTGAAACTCACCAAATGCATCATCCCAAAATTCGTTAAAATCTTCTGCTTCCAAATAGTTGACAGCATTTTCCGTAGCCTCATTGGGTTGTCTCGGATTCTCATTTTCAAAACTCCGGATTAAGAAGCAGGAGATAATTTCGACTGTATTTATCAAGAATTCCCTGGTCAGAATATTTACACGGTTATTTCTTTCCCTGATTTCTGCTAAGGATCTACCATGAGACGTGATACCAATTTCATTCCTTAGCTCTCCAACTTGTTGACCAATAGTCGCCAATGCTGAAGAAATTTGATTTACCAAGTTCGTATTACTATAACCCAAAACAGAAAACGCATTTTTTAAAACTCCATTTATTGTCGAATTAGGATTTAACGTGTGACCTTTTAAAGTACAAATTTCTTTTCCGATTGTTTCCAGAAGTGATTTAGCATTTTCGAGAGAATTGCTAAAATCGGATTCGATATGCGCCTCAATCCTTAAAATAAGAATTGTTAGCTCCGACCAACGTCCATATTGCTCTATGACTTTTTTCAACTTATCCATTAGTTAGGTACCAGTCCAATTTTTAGGTTTAGTTTTACTTTAAATTCAACCGGTATTTCGCCCCAATGCTCAGCCAAAATATCTACCAATTGAGGACCATTAATTAATCCTATTCTAGGGAAGCCCTGTTCTACAGCTATATCCTTTGCCTGCTTTTGAAAATCTGCAGTGGTAATGAATGCGCCCTGGCCGCCTGCTGGAATATTGGCCCGCAACGCTTTTACTACATTGGCGTTAATTCTTGACCCTAACTTGTACCGCTTAGCCTGAACAAAAAGTTTGATTTTAGCCATATTAGCCACATTAAGTTCACCTGTGGCATCCACCCCACCATCCCCTACTTTACCTTGATGCTCAGAGCCTTCAAATCCTAAGGCATTGAGAATATGAGTTATCAGGATTTCAAACTCTTTATCGTCTAATTCAAGAATGCGATTTAATATAGATGTATAATAGTCGAATTCGATTTTTTTTTCGCTTTCTGGTACCAGTTCCGGCTTACCAATAGTACTAAAGAAGTTCTTTTTATGACTAATATAAAAAACTGTGAGGGATGACCGAATAGTATTTTGGAAAGGAACGGAAAACTGACTTCTTTGGATGGGTTCTTTGTTCCACTTTACTTTCTTGCGGTGTAAATAAGGACAGCCATCTGCACCATCGGAAAAGTAATAAGCATTTTCATCTATAATGCCATAATAAATGTACTCTGTATTTTGAGCAGGTGTAATCACATAATCGCCAGCTTTTATTTCCAAAAGAAACCTTGCTATCTGGCCTACCTGCTGCCCAACCACTACATTGCTAGTATCCTTGGGATATGTTGATTTGTATAATGGATATAGCTCATCCCGGCTTTTTATTTCAGATAAATTATATTCTACCAGCCAACCAATCGCTACATAACTACCTTCTATAAACTGTCGAGTATACGTGCCGAAATCTGCCCTTACACAATACAACTCAATATTTTCAGGAGTTATTTTTGCCATTTTAATTTATTTGAACTCTTACTTCTCCGCTCATTAACTTTGGTAACAAGGCGTCACGCAGAGCAGTGAGGGTGCGGATTTGGGTTTGATTTAAATCTTTCTTTTCCCAATACTTTGATACAATCTCAGTAAATTTCTTAACTAAAGATTGTGGCGGTAATTTAAATTCAGGTCTTTGTAAGCCATCAATTGCAAGCATGTTAACTGTTGATCCATTGGTAGCGGCAATGATTTGCTCTCTCATATTAGAACTCAGTAACAAGTAATAAATGTATTGCCTTGATAAATATGAATCTTCCTTAGGCACTAATTTATAAATATGTTGACTAAAAAGCCCTTTATTGCCAAACGAATTCGGCACAATAGCAGGAAACCCTATTAATCTGAATTCATGTCCCTGCTCTGTATTTGTTACTATGATTTCACCGGGGAATATAATATGCCGGTCTTTATATTCACCAGTGTAAAATTTTATACCTTCATATTTGTATCCTCCCCCTTCATTAACGGAATTAAGATTATGCATCGGTAACCCCTTGCCAATTTCAGCCAATCCACTTCCTTTATAGCTAAGTCCCCTAACAGTATCTGTATGTTGTTGAAGCGTCGTATCTTCCCAATCCTCCTTAGCCTCCACCTCAAACCACTGCCGGAATAGCGTTTCAGCCATTTTTTCCAGGGTAGCGTTCTGGCGATGCAGTAGTTCAATTTTGTCGTCTAAGCTGTTGAGAATAGAGGAAATGGCTTTTTGTTCTGGAAGGGAAGGTAATTGTATTTCTATACTCTTAATTTCTTCAAAATTTAAATTGGGTTGCGCTGACTGGCCCGACATATTATTTACAAATTCAACAACGTTCTGCTGACTTAGATATAAGCTGACATAAGATGGGGAAGCTATTTCTTGATTAATTCTAAGTATAGCAAGGGCTTGATTGGTATTAGCAGGCAAAATATCCTTTGGTACTATTGCATTTTTTCCTAAATAAATACCAGCCATTGAAAATAATATATCGTCTTCAGCTAATTGTGACCTTTTAAATTTTTCATGAGTCTTATTGTCTATTTGCACAATTTTCGACTTGTCAAATTTTCGATCATAACCAATAGCGTCGGATTTGATATAATTTATTCCTTTGTCAACAAAGCCAACGCCTTTTGGAGGAGTTGTTCCTTTTGTAATAAGATTTAAAATTTCTCCTAATTTATACTCCTTCCACTCATTCATTCGTCTGAATCTTTAAAAGGTTATCAGCAATAATTTTATTTAATCGTACTTCCTCTTTCAACTGCAATTCCAATTCGACTTTGAGGACATTGAAGCGTTCGTTAAAGTTGAAGTCGTCTTCCTCATCAGGTAACCCTACATAGCGCCCAGGGGTGAGTACATAATCCAGAGATCTTACCTTATCTATAAGTGCTGAGGCGCAGAAGCCGGGTATATCCTCATATTTACCCTTAGGATTACGCCAATTATGATACGTCTCGACAATTTTTTGTATGTCCTCAAGCGAAAGCTCGCGTGTACGGCGATTGATTAGATGTCCGAGGTTGCGTGCATCGATAAAAAGAATTTCCTGATTGCGGTTGCGGTACTTACCGTTCTTACGATTGCGACCCAAGAACCAGAGGGCAGCAGGTATCTGCGTATTGAGGAAGAGCTTAGCAGGCAGATTTACAATGCAATCGATTAAACCAGCTTCGACTAATGCTTTTCGAATATCTCCTTCGCCGCTCGTTTTGGAGGTAAGAGCTCCCTTGGACAGCACTACCCCCGCCTGGCCGGAAGGCGAAAGATGGTAAATGAAATGTTGCAACCAGGCAAAATTGGCATTACCTACGGGAGGCACACCGTATTGCCAGCGGCCATCGGTACGCATCAACTCGCCCCCCCAATCACTCACGTTAAATGGTGGGTTGGCTATGATGTAATCTGCTTTTAGGTCTTTATGGGCATCGTTGAGAAAAGAACCTTCGCTATTCCATTTTACCTGTGAACTGTCGATGCCTCGGATGGCCAGGTTCATCTTCGCCAGTCGCCAGGTTGTTTGGTTACTTTCCTGACCGTATATGGAAATATCGTTTACTCTCCCTTGATGGTCAGCCACAAATTTTTCAGACTGAACAAACATACCGCCAGAACCGCAACAAGGGTCAAACACGCGACCTTTATAGGGCTCCAGCATTTCTACCAATAACTCAACCACGCTACGTGGTGTATAGAACTGTCCGCCCTTCTTACCTTCAGCTAAGGCAAACTCACCCAGGAAATATTCAAATACATGTCCTAACACATCGGCACTTCGGGCTTTTACATCGCCAAGGGCAATATTACCCACCAAGTCAATCAGTTCGCCCAAACTAGTTGGGTCCAGGTTCTGGCGAGCAAATACTTTGGGCAAAACACCTTTTAATGAATTGTTTTCCTTTTCAATGGCATCCATGGCCGAATCAACGAACTTACCAATTTCTGGCAACTTAGCTTTGGAGCGGAGGAACGCCCAGCGAGCTTCCTTGGGTACAAAAAACACGTTTTCAGCCCTGTATTCGTCTTTGTCTTCAGGATCTGCGCCGTTAGCTTCATCCGCTTTCAGTTTCGCGTACAATTCCTCAAAAGCATCGGAGATATATTTTAGGAATATGAGACCTAATACAATGTGTTTGTATTCTGCAGCATCGATATTTTTACGTAGCTTATCGGCTGCTTTCCAAAGCGACGCTTCGAGCTTTCCAAGCGACTGCTTTTCTACCGGTTCTTCTGTTTTTCCTTTTTGTTTTGCCATTATAAATTAAAAATAACTTTCAAGTTATGAATTTACTCATCAAGTATAAGCTGTATAACTTCACTTTTTAGGGATCGTCGACTCAATCAACTCATGTATATCTATTTTGAACAATAAAGAAACCTGATAAAGTGTTTCAAGAGAAGGTTGATGTGTATTGGTAGCCCATTTGGATACAGTACCTTCAGTTACCCCTAATTGATCAGCTAACCACCTGTTGGTTTTATTCTTTTCAGCCAGTACAATCCTGAGCCTGTTTAAATTAACTTTCTCCTTTTTTGCCATCGTTTATTCTATAAGGTTGACTAGCAAATTATTAGGTATTTTTTAAATTATCAATATTGGTTATTAATAAGCTATTGTTGGTTATTTAATAACCAATGTTTATCTTTAAGCTCAATATGGCATTTACACTAAAACAACTTATTGACGATAGTTAGATAACTAGACTCTATTTTTGCGAACACATAAGATATTTTAAGCGTGTTTGCTTTATTCTCGATTCTGAAAACTGCGACCTTTCAAAAATCACGAGAAATAAGTAAATCGCTCACGCTATTGCGTGGGCGTTCTTATTCGTGATTTGGGGTGTCGCAGCCCTTCAGAATCGATAAGGACTAACCCACGCAATTTTATTTCACTCCCTGCAAGGTAGTCTTTACAAGTGCACCTAATTTCCCTTTGATTCAAATGCAATTATATGCATTGCTCAATACTACCTGTCAAACAAACATCTGCCTTTACTTACACAAAGCATATAAGCTTCTTAACGACATTTTCTACGCCTTTACAAGTTATTCCCCCAGGAAAGCCTCACACTCCGTTATAACTGAGTTGACTATCTTCTAATTCTCTGATTTTTTAAGCATATCCGTAATCAGCTATCATCCTCATAACTGAAACAATGCTTTATTGCCCATAGAGGCTAACCGCCCGTTTTCCACCCATACGCATTCACCTTTAAACTTTTCCAAATGAACACTCCATTAAACAAGCGAATACTATCCAATTGGCCAGCATGGCACCAACAACCTTTTAGGCTCACCTGTAATGAAATAAACAATCCTCGTCATATCCTGAAAGAATTCTTCACCTGGTATACGCTTTCAGATATCCGATTATGCCTCAAGGAATGGCTAACCGATGCGCTACGTGCAGAAGATGTGGAGGCCCTGGAATATGTCACCCTGCACGATAATATTGAAAAGCTGATTGAAGCGGCCTGGCTAATCCTTGGAAATGAATCCGTAGGGCCAATAGATACTGAAGATGATACAAAAACAGAAACACCTATCATTCCACTCACCCCTGAAGTACTGCAACCGGAAGGAGATCCGCTTGAAAGGATTATTGACATTATTGTTAAAGTAACGGAGGCTGAAAAGATATTCCTGCTGGATGCTCGGGGAAACGACAACGCTGGCCATGCTTCCCAATATGATCTACTGATTTTGCTACCCGGAAAGTCACAGCAACCACATAAAGAACTTCAGGAAACCATTGAAACTGCCTGCAAGGATATTGCTGATGTTATGATCAGTTTTTCCAAAGCAGTCGAAATTTACAGGCTGATTAGAGAAGGGCATATATTTTATTCACTGGTGTGCACTACAGAAAACATGGTGTATGATGACGGTCGGTTCCCGCTACCGATTAGCATTATTACCAATCTAGAAGTTATGAAAATCAAAGCCCAGGAAGATTTTTATAAAACATTTCGTATCGCCCGGTTATTCCTGGATGGAGCCGGTCATTTTTCACAAATACGAGTGGCAGATATTGCAGCTTTTATGCTTCACCAGGCTGCCGAGCATTGCCTTCGCGCGATTCTTTATGCTCTCACCGGTCATAACTACGTCACCCATAACCTGAGAAGGTTACTGCGCTTCACACGGCAATGCGCCCCTAAATTATATGATGCACATCCCTTCAGTACTCGAAAAGATAAAGATTTGTTCCAGCTTTTATACAAAGCCTATGTAAATGCCAGGTACAAGGATGACTTTAAAATTGAACATCTGGAGCTACAAGAATTATTCACTCTCATCCATGAACTGCATCTCAAAACTGAACAGATTTTCCAGGAAAAAATGGATTCATTAACCAATAAGTTTACCCAACATGACTGAGAATATTTTCATACGATATTTCCGCGAAAAGAACAATCTAAGCCAGGAAGCGGTCGCCAATGCTTTACACATGTCCAAGGAGCAATATGCCGAATTGGAAGCAGGCAAATCCATTCTTAAGTTTGAAACGGCTAAACACCTGGATGCCTTCTTCAAAAGCGAAACCTGTTATTTTTATATTCTTGGCTTGCAGAATCAATTAATGGCTACCCAGGACGAATTGATTGCATTATTAAAAAAGCAGGCAGTTGGGAACGGAGAATTAAGTGAGGAAGAAGCAAACAATTTAAATGCATTAGGCGAATCCAGTGAGCTTGAAAAAATACCTGAGCTTCTTTTGGAAAAAGTCGCTCAAAATCCCACCCATGTTATTCAGGAAGTCTTTAAAGTTCGGGATATTGATTCTATTCGTGATGATACCTGGAATTGGATAAAAGCAGCTATTGCCAATAATAAAAGCAGTTGCGAAGAAGAGGACGTTCGATTAACATTAATGACTTTCTATAAAGATTTACTGGTATTACTGGAAGCCCTACACTTGATAAACGAAAAAGACAAATGGGAAAATGCTATTGGAGCTACGGAATCAATGGATGCACACCCGACGGCACAATCCCAGGATCAACCTCGTGATTTGGTTTACGAACAAGTAATGAATCCGGAACAGGTACTTAAATCCTTCTTTGAAAAATATACGCTGAAACAGTTACGCTTTTTATTTTGGAACTGGTTAGATGCTGGTATTTCAAACGAAGGTGTCGGATATGACGAAGGGATTGAACGTTCTTTCCTACTGTTACTATATGAACACATCTATTGTTTGGTGGAAGCAGGTTATAATCTCAACGTAAATGCAACTCGTTCCTGATAAATCTTTAATAACCCTTAATTGTCCTTAATTGTTTTTAACTGTATCCTGAAGCGTGCGTAATTGTATCAAGATAATTTATTAGGCTAATAGCAACTACACCTTACATGAATGCCTGACCGTGTGGCATTCATGTTTTCTATCAATGTCAGTGACAATTTGCCACAAAACAAACCCAGGTTTTGATTTTAAGATTTTCTTTAAGTGGTTTATTGGTAAAAAAGTTTACACTTTTTACCGCTTTTTAGCAGTTGTTTCCGTTAGCTAATTTTGTCGAGCTAGCAATGACAAAACAGGCCTGGCATTTGATCTTATGGTACCAACTATAAATACCATATCTATGAATCATGAATTAAAGCTTATCCAGGAAAAGTTAGACACATTAATTACCAAACTGGATAAAATCCAATCGGGACTATCCTCCCTGGAAATCAATTCATCGCCACCACTTTCATTACAGGAAGCTGCAAGTTACCTGCACCTGTCTGTATCAAGGGTTTATTCTTTAGTAAATGCAGGTAGACTACAAACACTACAACATACAAAACGGGGAAGGCATCTCTTTTCTAAAGAACATTTAAACCAATATTTATATGAAAAATAAATTAAAACCCATTTCCCAAAACTCCAATACTATAGAAACGGATAGCCTATTTGAAAAAGTCAGCCTGCAACAATTGAGGGCAATCTGGAATGATGAACACCATACTTACACAGATGATGAATTAATCAAAATCAGGGACTGGCTGTATTTGGTAGCGAAGATGGTAATTGCCGTCAGCCAAAGAATGGAAAAGGAACATACACTAATTAAACAACAGCAAATACAAGAACATGAAAACACGCAAAGCTATCCTTTATGTCAGAGTGAGTACAGACGAGCAAGCTGATGGATTTAGTTTGTCCTACCAAGAAGAGCGGCTTCGTAAATATTGCGCGTTGAATAATATAGAAGTGGCAGCTTTCTATAAAGAAGACCATTCGGCCAAAACCTTTGAAAGGCCTGAATTTAAAAAATTATTGGCCTTCCTTAAAAGTAATAAGCACTCTGCCGACTTGCTGTTGTTTTTAAAATGGGACCGGTTTTCACGTAACGCCGCTGATGCCTACGGCATGATCAGTCAGTTAAACAAACTGGGAGTAGAGCCGCAGGCTATCGAACAACCATTAGACATGAATATCCCGGAGCACAAGTTTATGCTGGCTATTTACCTGGCAGCTCCGGAAGTGGAAAATGACCGGCGTTCGTTAAATATTTCGGATGGTATTCACAAGGCTATGAAAGAAGGACGATGGATGGGGCCAGCCCCGGTAGGATATAAACGTAGCCGTGATGAAAATAATAAAGCATGTATTATTCCTTCTGAAAAGGCATCCTTGGTACAGTGGGTATTTGAAGAAATGGCGACCGGTTTGCACCACATTGATCACTTAAGAATGCTGGCGCATAAAAAAGGACTGAAAACTAAACGCAGCGCTTTTCATGAAATGTTCCGTAATCCTGCATACATTGGAAAGATAAGAGTGCCAGCTTATAAAGTCGATCCTGCCATGATCGTAGAGGCTAAACATGAGCCAATTATTGCTACAAAATTGTTCTATGATGTTCAGGATATCCTGGAAGGAAAAAGAAAAAAGAACAACCAGCCAGCAAAGCATACCCAACGAGAAGAATTGCCTTTGCGTGGCTTTTTGACGTGCCCCAGGTGCAACCGCATATTAACAGGCAGCGGCTCTAAGGGTAATGGTGGGCGCTACTTCTACTACCATTGTAGAACCGGCTGCAAAGAAAGGTTTCTGGCGGCTGATGCCAATGCTTCATTTTATGGGCAGCTTACAGCTATCGCTAATAATGAGAAACTATTCAAATCAATGGAATTGATATTGAAGGAAGCGAACCAAACCGATGGGCAAGACAAGGCCACAGCCTTTAAAAAGCTAAAGCAGGAACTGGAAGTCTATCAAAAAAGATTAGAAAATGCACAACTATTAATGTTAGATGGCGGAATTGATGCTGCAGATTACAGAAATATCAAAAGTAGGATTGAACCGGAGATCGAAAGGTTAGCCAGGCAAATAGCCAGCTTTGAACAAAAAGACCCAGAGGAAGAGAAGATAAACGAATACGGCTTTTTCTTTCTGCGTCACCTCAATGTGCTGATTGATTTCGCTACGCCGGAAGAGAAGTTTCAGTTCCTTGGTTCGACCTTTCCGGAGAAGTTCCATTTTAAAGATGGAAAAGTTCGAACCAATTCTGATAACGCAATCGTTAAGGCGCTTTTCACGCCAGACGCGGCTTTCACCAAAATAAAAAACGGCAGCGAAACCTTGTTTTCGCTGCCGTCCGGTGGAGTGGAGAATACCGGAGTCGAACCGGTGACCTCTTGCATGCCATGCAAGCGCTCTAGCCAACTGAGCTAATTCCCCGCATAATGGAGTGCAAATGTATACTTTTTCCTGAAAACGTCAAATTTTCCCAAAAATTCAATTTTCCTTTAAAAAACACCCCTACCTAATCAGGGGATATACTAATCCTGTCCATTTTTGTTTCTTTACATTCCTGGAAACCATTGCAACCTATGTATACAACAAAATTTATCAGCTCAGACGACGAATTAAGACAGGTCGCTGAGCTATCCCGGCTGAATTCAGCCGGGAGCCTCACAGATGAGGTGAAAGCCGAACAGGGCTATGTATCCTGGAAATATAACTTTGAAGATCTCAAGGCGCTTCATACAATTGCACCATCTGCCATTATAAAAGATGGCGACAAAGTGATCGGCTATCTGCTGGTACTGGTAAAAGAATCGGCCGACGTATATGCGCCACTCAAAGATGCGCTGAAACTGTTTGATGGTCAGTTTTACAAGGGCAAGGCACTGATGGATTATAACGTATATTTCCTCGGACAAACCTGTATCGACAGCAACTACCGTGGCAAAGGTCTCTTAAGGCAATTGTACCAGTTCCATAAAGATAACTTCGAGTCAGTGTACGATTTTGCGCTGAGCTCTATTGCCAGGGACAATCCGAAATCATTGGCCGTACACACCAAACTGGGCTTTCGTATCCTCTTCCCGTTTAATGACGGAGAAAAAGAGTGGGATATTGTGATATGGGATTTTAACCTGGGATAACGATCTTTACACCTCATCTACACCCTGCCGCATGAAAGAAACAGCTAAGGAAAAAAACAAACTGGGCCTCTGGACAAGCACATCACTCATCGTTGGTAATATGATCGGTGCCGGTATATTCCTCGCACCGGCCGCTCTTGCCTCTTTCGGCAGTGTCAGCCTGCTGGGATGGGTGATCTCGGCCATCGGTTGTTTCTTCCTGGTAAAGGTATTCGGCAATCTCAGTAAACTCGTACCTAATGTAACCGGTGGTCCATACGCCTATACCCGCCGTGGTTTCGGCGACTATATGGGCTTTTCCATTGCCTGGGGATATTTCCTCGCGGTGTCCTGTGCCAATGCAGCTATCACCATAGGATTTGTCAGCGCATTAAGCACTTTCATTCCCATATTATCTACCAATACCTTAAGTGCCGTTGCTACGGGCCTGGGCTCCATCTGGCTACTCACCTGGGTCAGCAACAGGGGCATCAGAGCTTCCGGTTCTGTGCAAATGGCCACTACCATACTAAAGCTGATACCTTTGTTACTGGTGGCCTTTGGAGGACTGTTCTTCATCAAAGCGGCCAACTTTCCCGCATTCAATAGTACCGGTACCTCCCTTTTCACCGCCCTTTCCAATACAGTGACCTTCACTATGTTCGCCTATGTTGGTATTGAATCTGCCACGATTCCGGCTGAGAAAGTGCAAAATCCACAGCAAACTATTCCAAAGGCTACCCTGCTGGGATTATTGATAGTGACAGTAGTTTATGTTTTAGGCACTGTCAGCGTGATGGGCATCATTCCAGCGGCACAACTGAGAAAAACGGTCACACCTTTCGCCGATGCAGCCGTTATTATGTGGGGCAATAATGCCCGCTACTGGGTGAGCGCAGGAGTAGCTATAGCCGCCTTCGGAGCGCTGAACGGCTGGATGCTGGTACAGGGGCAACTGCCTTACGCCATCGCAAAGGACAACCTGTTCCCGCAGATATTCAGCAAAGAAAATAAAAGAGGTGTGCCTTATGTAGGCACACTGTTCAGCAGTGTTCTGATCTCCATTCTCATGGCAATGAACTACACTAAAGGATTAGTGGAGCGATTCAAATTCCTGGTCTTATTGTCAACCTTGTCTGTCCTGATCCCCTATCTCTTTTCAACGGCCTCCTATTTCATACTGAAGATCAAAAACGGCCCACTTAAAACCAGTGAGTTGCTGCAATGCATTTTATTATTCGCCGTTTCGTTCAGCTATGTACTTTGGGCAATTGCCAGCGCGGGCCAGCAAACTATTTACTATGGCTTCCTCCTGCAAATGATCGGGATACCTTTGTACTTATGGATGGCGGCCAAAAAAGAAAACTCCTCATTCCGGTAGCGGAAACAAGATCTTCGGATTACTTCACGCTGGCAGATGCAGTTTGGTGAAGATACCTGTTCAACTAAATATCAATTATAACACAGATAAGAACGGGCTGTGTCGTCAAAATTCGATACAGCCCTTTTTCATTGCTCACCTGGTGAGTATCATTTATGTGCTCCTCAGCAAATTCATTCAACTTATGCATTCTCTTTTGTGCTAAAAAAAACAGTCCCGCATAAATGATGCGAGACTTTTGATCTAATTCAGGATTGTTTAATTTGAGGTTGAACATACAATACTCTACAACTTGTTCTTACAATTTTACCAGTTGATGTTGCTCATTTGAACACTGTGTTAATTGCTGGTACAAAATTCATAAAAACCATTTCCTGTTCAAATGATCTAAGACAAGAAAGCCACTTGACATTTATCAAGTGGCTTTCCCGACTATATAATGACCCTGTTCAGATTACCATCCAATACCGTAATCCTCTCCATGGTTACTGCTTCCGCCCCAAAGAGAGCCATGCTTACTATCCAGCAAAATAGCATTTACCGGACCGCTTGTGCGCTCACCGAAAGTGGTGATATATCCCATTTTCTTCAATGTTTCTCTTACTGATTCCGGCGTATTGTTATTCAGCAATATACTACCGGGATGCGGCATACGTTCTTTTATGCTGGTGCCTCCCAATGAAAGCCACAGCTGATTGGTATTAATATTGGCAGCTTCTGTTGCCTGTTGTACTGTCATACCAAATTCCACTACATCCAGGAAGAACTGCAACAGGTTCTGATCCTGCGTATCGCCACCCTGCACTGCAAAAGAGAGGTATGGTTTACCATCTTTCAATGCCATAGACGGCGTCAGCGTTACTCTTGGTCGTTTACCGGGTGCTATTACATTGAATGGACATAAAGCGCTGTCGAGTACAAAGCTTTGTAAACGCTGGCTCATGCCCACCCCTGTGTGGCCCGCAATACATGCCGGCGTCCATCCGCCACTTGGCGTTACAGATACTACCCAGCCTTCCTCATCTGCGGCTTCCACGCTGGTGGTTCCTCTCCATAAACGGTCCATATACAGGCTGTCTGCATCATTGGCAGCATACATCCTGTCAGTAGCCGGCACATTCAGCAGACCTGCAGCATCATGCTTCGGCACAAAGCCTTCCGGCTTTTTCTGTGCAGACGTGTCTGTCAGCGCACTGCGCTGCTTTAATAACCTCAGGTAAGGATTCGTTTTGCCCTCAAAAGGATAAGGGTCGCCGGGAGCAGCCGCAGCATCATTATGATCAGGGTTGATCTGTTTCGCCCTTTCCTTTGCATAGGCTTTGCTCAACAGTCCCTCGATCGGCGTCTTAGGGGTGAAATAAGGATCTCCATAATAAAAATCCCTGTCGGCAAAGGTCAGGTTCATGGTCTGGTACAGGGTATGTATATATTGAGCGGAATTGTATCCCATTCCTTTCAGATCAAAATTCTCCAGGATATTCAGGCTTTGCAGCAACATCGGCCCCTGTGTCCAAGATTGAAGTTTGTATACTTCTATTCCCTTATAATTTACATGCAGCGGCTCCTCTTCTATCGGTTTCCACTTTGCCAGGTCCTGCTCTGTGATCAGCCCTCCCTGTTCCTTACAGCCGCGTACAAATTCCTTCGCAATATCGCCTTTGTAAAAGCGATCGTAAGCAGCCATAATAGCCTCTTTACGGGATTTTTTATTCTTCAGCGCCATTTGCTCTGCCTCTACCATTTTCGTGAGCGTAGCCAGCAGGTCTTTCTGTACAAAGATCTCCCCTGCTTCCGGCGCCTCCCTTTTTTCACCCGGATGGGTCAGGAACACCGCTTTGCTGTAAGGCCATTGTTTCAGGCGGTCCTTGCTTCTTTCCATGCTGTTGGCCGTCTGCGCCTCGATAGGGTAACCGGCGGCCATTTCCATAGCCGGCGCCAGCACCTCTTTCAGGCTCAGGGTACCGTATTCAGCCAGCATATAGCACAGGCCTCCGGGCGTACCGGGTGTTACCGCCGCCAGCGGGCCGTATTCAGGAGGGAAACCGTATCCCTTACTTTTAAAGAATTCCACGGTAGCCCCGGTAGGCGCAACGCCCAGGGCATTGATCGCAATAACTTTTTTGGTTTTAGGATTGTAAATAAGGGCTTGCGTCTCCCCTCCCCAACTTAACACATCCCACATGGTACAGGTGGCTGCCAGCATGGCACAGGCCGCATCCACGGCATTTCCGCCTTTCTGGAATATCATCGAGCCTGCTGTGGCTGCCAGGGGTTTACCGGTCACCGCCATCCAGTGTTTGCCATGTAAGGGAGGTTTTTGAGTTTGCTGTGCTCTCGTTGCCAGTCCCAGGAAAATAAGGGCGGCAAGAAAAAATAGACGTCTCATAAAATAATATGCGATTTAGAAATGTTATTATTCTGGTCATCGACAAAATAGTAAAATCGGCGGTATACATGGAAAATATGGGATGAACTTTGCTACCACTCCGTTGTTATAGTAAAGGTGCCCACGTAAATACATTGATTATGCCTGGCGCACTTATTCCACGACATAATAAATCTGTCTTTTATGAACGCAACAAGATTCTGGGAAATCATTGAAACCGCGTGGACAACAGATAGATATTTATTCAATTTAAGAGAAACAGCGCTTACGACCAATGATCCCATTTTAATCAGGCAGCTTGGCAATATCGTTTCCAACGACATTGCCAGCCATATCAGGCAACAGCTTCTTTATATGGATGAGCGGGAGCTGACCAGGTTCAATCACGTCATGGAAGAAAAGCTCTTCCACATAGACCGTGAAGAGATCCATGAACGTGTGAACGGATCTGATGAGGGCTTCCTTCACCGACGATGCTTTATAGTCGGTATGGGAGAACGGTATTATAATATGATTGACGAAAATCCAGCCACAGCCACTATGAACGTGTCCGCAGGGGACATCGGATTCATTGGCTACAGCGTATATGAGGAACAATTCGGCGAAGAATTTGAACGATATTGCCTCCATTGTATTGAATCCGGCTCCAATTCGAGGGGCTGGTAACAGAAAGGGCCGCACTGATCTGCGGCCCTTTTTTACACTATTTTTTTCAGCAGTCCCCGGGTCCGGCCCTCCCGGGCAGGTCATCATTCCTGAGAGCCCGCTGTGCTACATATAAAACTGTTCGGAAATTATCTTTCCATCTTTTGTTGTATATACACATAGCTCCTGCATCTTCATTCTGTCTCTTCCTTTCATGGTTATATCCATCATCAGTACAAAGGCAAATGAATTTCCTGCAATCAATGGTGCAGAAACATCTATTCCATGTACAGCCTCTACCATGGACATAAATTTGTTTCCCTTTTCAAAGATCTTGTCAAGGCCCTTTGTTTCCTTTGCAAATTCAGGTGTATCCTCTGGTTCGATGCTGATAGCATCCTGGGCAAAAAATTCTTTCTGTGCAGCTTCGAATTCTCCTTTTTTGCAGAGCTCTGCAAGGCGGGTTGCAATTTCTTGTGTTGTCATAATGCTGGTGGATTTTGGAGTTTGAATTAAATTAACATATTACAGGCGTCATTGTTGTGTTATTGTTCCTTACTTCACAAAAGACAGCTTATACGCTCCTTGTTCTCTCCGTCTTCTCCGCTTCTTCTCTTCCTGCTCTCTCCCATCAAATACCAGACCGTTCCCTCACCAGTTGCCAACACAGGCTGGTAAGACATTTCAACGACATAGGCTCTTTACACCTTCACTTAATCCCGGACCGTTCCTTCATCACAATGCCAGCAAAACCTGGTAATATATTCCAACGACATACTCTCCTCAGACCGTTCCCCACCACAATGCCAACATAGGCTGGTAAGATATTCAACGACATACTCTCTCTTTACGCCTTCACTTGATCCCAGACCGTTCCTTCGCCACTATGCCAGCATAGCCTGGTAATATATTCCAGCACAGGCCTGATGAAATATTTCAACGACATACTCCTGTTCGCACATTCACCTTCAGATATATCAACGCAGTTCCCCAACTGAAGCAATCCTTCTTTTAATTGTATTGTTGACATCTTTAGCTGCGATGACCCTCCGGAAAACAACTCATTATGCCAGCAGGCATATCTCCCATTGTGCGCTTTTTCTGATGGATAGTATATTCCGGCATCACAAAAAACAATATCAGCTTCCGGGCCCTGTGAAAAGAGGAGGCTGCTGGCGCTTTACAGTAAAGCATACATAAAAACTGCCTGCGAAGACGCAATAAAAAAAAGCCGCATCTATCTGAAGTATCATCGCAGTACCGGGACATATATTTGGGTAGTAACCTGAATTTATACAACCAGAATTATTACAGTCACCGGTTAAATGCCTGAACATGACCTCCAGCTTATATCCCCCCGCGCTACATTTCGGGATACCTGAAAAAATGCAGCCACATGTCCGGGTGTCCGAGAGCCTGCCGGACAGATATCAGCAATACCGGATCGCACAGTCAACAAATTCCACCTACGTAGAAGCACCTTTCGGCAGTTACATCACCCAGGAGATCAGAGATCCTGACTGGATTATCAGCTGGCAACAATGCTTTGTAAAGGAAAAGATCAGATTGCGTCCCTCCGTTACACAACCCATGCTTGCAATGTGTTGCATCCTGCAGGGCAATATCTCCTGCCGTTTGCAGGGAAAAGGGAAATTAATGCTGATAGAAAAAGAATTCGGTATCTATTACCTCCCTGCTAATTCCCAGAATATCGCAGACCTGCGCCCGGGATATTATGAAATGATTTGTATTTCTTTTTCGCCCTCCTTCTTCCGGAAGTTCATCGCGCATCATCCCTCCTTTGAGGAGATCTACCAGCAGCAACAACGGCAGGCCCGCAGGGCAGCCCTCTTACCTGCCATCAGGATGGATGTGTCAGACCTGAAAGTATTGCATGAAATGCGCCAGTCGCCCGAGGGAGACCAGGCGCTGAAGCCTTACCTGGAAGCAAGGCTGAATGAGTTGCTATCCCTGTATTTCAGCGCGCTCACGCCCAAGTACCTGCAGAACGGCGATCAGGCCCAGAAGCTACGCCAGATATGCATCTACATCCAGAATCATTACCACCAGCCATTGAGCATAGCAGAACTGAGTAAGCAGGCCGGTATGCATATCAATACATTTGAGCGGGCTTTCAAGGAACTGCTCAGCGTTTCTCCACGCGGATATATTGAACACCTGCGCTTAAAAAAAGCAGCCTCCCTTCTGTCGCAGACTACGCTCAGTATTAAAGAGATCAGCTACAGCACCGGATACCGGGGCGCCAATTATTTCACCGCTGTTTTCCGCAAGCGCTACCGTTGTTCTCCCAGAGAATATCGGAAAAACCGCTTAACTTGACGGAAAATGCTGATAGATGGACGCACAATTAACGGACAGGCTTATTGATATCAGAAGACAAATCCATGCGCAACCGGAGTTAGGCTACGAAGAAGAACATACTTCCGGCCTGGTAAAACAGGAACTGGACCTGCTGGGAATAGATTACATCTCCAATATTGCGGGCACAGGCGTTATTGCCTCCCTGACCCGGGGCAAGGGGCCCTGTGTAGCCATCCGTGCAGACATGGATGCCTTGCCCATGCAAGAGGAAACAGGCCTGCCCTTTGCCTCAAAGGTGAGCGGAAAAATGCATGCCTGCGGTCACGATCTGCATACTACCATGCTCATAGGCGCAGCAGCGCTGTTAAAACAAACAGATTTCCAGGGAACAATAAAACTGCTCTTTCAACCTTCGGAAGAGGGCCCCAGCACTGACCCGGAGAAAAAGAGCGGTGCACGCCGCTTTGTGGAAGCCGGTCACCTGGACGATGTGCAGGCAGCCCTCGGCCTGCATGTAGATCCATCTCTTCCCGTAGGACAGATCTCTTATGCCATTGGCCCTGCCCTGGCATGCACGGGCTTCTTTACAATAGAAGTGAAAGGCAGGGCGGCGCATGCGGGCGCTTCCCCTCAGTTGGGCATTGATGCGGTGGTGATTGCATCTCAACTGGTACAGGCCGCACAAACTATTGTGTCCAGGCATACCCCTCCAATGGAAACTGCCGTATTGTCCTTTACCAGGATCAACGGGGGTGTTGCACCCAATGTAATTGCCGATAGGGTTGTGCTGGAAGGAACGATCCGGGCACTGAACCTGGATGTTTACGAAGAAGTGATCAGTCGCCTCAGGAAGCTCGGTGAAGGGCTGGGTCTTATTCATCAGACCGATATCATTTTTGATCTCTATTTCAGCATTCCCAGCGTACTCAATAACGGGGAGGTGCATGGAAAGTTGCAGCGTAGCCTGCATAGTGTGTTCGGGCAGCAGAATGCCCTGGAAAAAGTGCCCTTGCTGGCGGGCGAGGATTTCTGTTACTATTCCCGGAAAGTGCCTTCCATGTTTTACCTGTTGGGCGCCCAGGACCCTACATCTCCGGGCTACTATCTCCACCATCCAAAAGTGATCTTCAATGAACAATGTCTCCCCCTGGGAGCATCCTTCCTGGCCAGGGGCGCTGTAGAGCTCCTCGAAGGCTTCCGCTAATTGTTGTAACTTGCGGCCTTATTTGATCGAAACAGGATGGAGAAGAAACATTTAGGAAAGGGAGATACGGCATTTATGGCGGCTTGTACAGGACTTATTGTTGCCAACATTTACTATTGCCAGCCTTTAATTGTTCTCATTTCAAAAGAATGGGGCTTACATGAAAGCGTAGCCGGCAGGGTTACCTATCTTACCCAGATCGGATATGCGCTCGGGCTGTTACTGATCGTTCCCATGGGAGATATCCTGGAACGAAGGAAACAGATCCTGTTCAGTACCGGGTGTTCTGTACTGGCATTGTTGCTGGCAGCAACTGCCCCTAATTTCCTCACCTTACAGATCGCCAGTGTGCTCATTGGCGTTTCCTCCATCGTTCCACAACTGATCCTGCCCCTGGCCGCCCATCTGACATCCGACCATAAGCGGGGCAGTACTATTGGTACCATTATGGCAGGTTTACTGGTCGGTATTCTGGCCTCCCGCAGTCTTAGCGGAACCGTCGGGTCTTTATATGGCTGGCGGGCCATGTACTATATCGCCGCAGGGGTATGCCTGGTCCTGCTGGTATTGATGCGCCTGCGTTTTCCAAAGAGCCAGCCGTCTTTCAATGGGCATTACGGGCACCTCATGAAGTCTGTGGCACATTATGCCATGACACAGCCATTACTCAGGCAGGCTGCCATCACCAATGCCTTGTCGTTTGCAGTAGTAAGTGCCTTCTGGGTTACCATGGTGCTTTTCCTGTCCCAACCACCTTTCGGGTTTAAATCTTTCGAGATCGGCCTGTTCGGCATTGCAGGCGCCGCAGGCGCACTTGCCGCACCGCTTATAGGAAAGATCAGTGATGGCAGGGATCCGGGGAATAACATCATCATAGGGTTGGTCTGCGAGTTGTTAAGCTTTATAGGATTCTACTTTACCGGCAGCAGCATATTTCTCATACTGGCCGGCATCATTATACTGGATGTGGGACACCAGTCCGTCCAGGTTACCAATCAAACCATCATCTACTCCATCCTTCCTGAGGCGAGGAACCGTTTTAATACCGTTTTTATGACCTCCACTTTTATAGGTGGCGCTACTGGGTCTGCCTTCGGACTGTTCCTCTGGAATCTGGGGAATTGGCCGGCAGTATGTGCAGGCTGTAGCGGGGTTATCCTGGTAAACATTTTCCTCTTCTTCAGAAATAAGGCAAAAACCGCCCGCAAGGCGGAGCTTGCCGTTCAAAAGGCCTGAAAAGATTAGCGTTGGCCAATCAGGGTTCGCGCCTGTATTGGTTGAACTATGTCTGATGTAAGCTGGCCAGGGATCGACCTGGTCCTGGTTGACTATGTCTTTACAGCGCGTCATCGCCATGCCACACCACACACCCTTTTACGTTCTGTAAAAACGTATGCCCTCCCGGAATTATCGCCGGGAGGGCGTCTTTTTTAAAGATCATCCGGATGTATTGATCCTCCTTCCAGTGTTTGGTGAACTACCGCTTAGTCTCCGGTCTGATACCTATACTATAATGTCACCAAAAGGGCATCTAAAGGGTACTTATATATCGATTGGATATTGAGGTGACCTCTAAATATCGTTTTAATGTAATATTGATATAGGTATTAAAGCCCGACTAATACGGAACTGTACACTTGTCATATACCTTAAAGCGCCTTCGGCAACCACCCAACATCCGGCAGTTTAAACTGAGCTGCCGGCCATCCGGGGATACATGCATTACCGCTGGTCTTCTGACAATGACCGGGCAGGACCGGATGGCTTCCGGATCGGGCGGTTGCCCCGCCTGTTAAGGCCGGCAGTTAAGGGTTTGAATAACAATTAAAAAAACTGGCCGGTACGATTTTTTTAATAAATAAAAAAACAATACCTTCGCAATCCTTTTCCCAACATTTGCATGTTGGGGAATGAAGTTCTTATAAATATTGCTGCGGGTGTGGTGAAATTGGTAGACACGCCAGACTTAGGATCTGGTGCTTCACGGCATGTAGGTTCGAGTCCTATCACCCGCACTTTTTTGACGCTTAATGCCCGATGCTGACCGCTTAACGCAGACTCTGCCTCAGCATTAAGCGTTTTTTTTATCCGGCAATCCGCGGTACCCGGCTTCAAATACTTGCCATTAAGGCGCTAAGTCACCAAGTAACTCCCACACAGCTGCCATTCCTTCGTGCCTTTGTGACTTCATGGCAGAAAATTCAAACAAGGAATTATTATTGCTTCATACAAGAACATTTAAACTATTATGGCAACCGTTACCAGAGAAAACATCGGTTTATTGAATGATAAGATCACTGTGAAAGTGAGCCAGGAAGATTACCTTCCGAATTTTGACAAGGCAGTAAAGCAACTCAGCAAAACCGCTAATATACCTGGATTCCGTAAAGGCATGGTGCCTGCTGGCATGGTGAAGAAAATGCACGGCCAGGCCATTTTCGCAGATGAAATACTGAAAACAGTAGAAAAAGAGTTAATGGGATATCTCCAGAACGAAAAAGTGGAAATATTTGCCCAGCCGCTTTCCCTGGATAAAGAAGCTAAAACTTTCGACCACAATAATCCATCTGAATACGACTTTGATTTCGAAATCGGCCTGAAACCAGCTTTCGAGGTTACTCCGCTGGCTCCGGGTAAAACTACCCTGACCCGTTACAAGATCAAAGCTACTCCTGAAATGCTGAACGAAGAGATCGAGCGTCTGCAGTTAAGGGGTGGTAAATCAACAGAAGTTGAGTCCGTTACCAGCGCTGATAACGTTCTCGGCCTGAATGTTGTTGAAACAGACGCACAGGGTACTGCTGTGGAAGGTGGTCTTGAAAAAGACATCACTTTCCTGGTTAAAAACTTCTCTGCGGCTACCCAGTCCCAGCTGCAGGGTAAGAAAAAAGACGACAGCATAGTGGTACAGGCTTCTGCTGCCATTGACGCTGACAAGCTGACCTGGTTCCAGCACGATATACTGGGCCTGCACGAGGATATAGCTGCTAAATATTACAAGCTGACTATTACCAAGGTAGAATTAATAGAAAAAAGAGAACTGAACGAAGAGTTCTTCAAAGAAGTGTTCCCTGCAGAAGAAATCACTACTGAAGCAGCCTTCCGCGAAAAACTGCAATCAGAAATAGAAAAATCCTGGGATGCCGAAAGCCGCAACCGCCTGCACAACGACCTGTTCGAAGTGCTGGTTCACGAAACGCCGATAGAGCTGCCTAAGGATTTTCTGAAACGTTGGCTGCAAACCGGCGGTGAAAAACCAAAAACCGCTGAAGAAGCTGACAAGGAATATCCAGGTTTTGATCATCAGTTACGCTGGACATTAATCAGCGATAAACTGATCCGCGAAAATCAGCTGGACGTTTCTTTCGACGAAGTGAAAGAAGCAGCCAAACAGAAAGTACTGGGCTATTTTGGTGGCGCCGCCGCTACTGATGGCGCAGACTGGCTGGACAGCTACCTGGAGCGCCTGCTGCAGGATGAGAAATTCGTGGACCAGACCTACCGCGAGATGGTGACACAGAAATTGTTTGATTGGGCAGAAAATAAGGTAAATGTGAAGGAAGAGGAAGTAACAGCCGAAGAATTTGCTAAATTACCTAATAAACATCACCATCATGAACATTAATAACGAATTCAGGAAATATGCCATCCAGCATAGAGGGATCAGCAGCCTGGTAGTAGATAGCTATACCCGTCATCAGATTAATGCCTTAACGCCAAACATCATCGAGGAACGCCCGATGAACATGGCAATAATGGATGTGTTCTCGCGTTTGATGATGGATCGTATCATCTTCATGGGAGACCCTGTAAATGACTACGTAGCCAATATTATTACCGCACAGTTGCTGTTCCTGGAGTCTACCGACCGTACCCGCGATATACAGATGTATATCAACAGCCCCGGTGGTAGCGTTTATGCGGGCCTCGGTATATATGACACCATGCAGATCATCGCTCCCGATGTAGCTACTATCTGTACCGGTATGGCCGCTTCTTTCGGCGCCGTATTGCTGGTAGCAGGTGCAAAAGGTAAGCGTACTGCACTGAAACACGCCAGGGTTATGATTCACCAGCCTCATGGTGGTGCAGAAGGCCAGACTTCCGATATCGAGATCACTGCACGTGAGTTCGTTAAGCTGAAAAAAGAGCTGAACGAGATCATCGCCACCCATTGTGGCCAGCCGGTGAAAAAAGTAGAGAAAGACTCTGACCGTGACTACTGGATGACAGCCGACGAGGCAAAAGAATACGGCATCATCGATGACGTACTCAGCAAGAATCCGAGAAAACAGCAGGAAAACAATCCGCAATAAGAGATTACGGAAAAAGTAATGAAAAAGGGTGCGAATGTCTTTTTTGCACCCTTTTTCATTTCATGAAGTTCCCCTTTCCCCCATTTAACGTACCTTTGTAAGCTATGAAAGAGTCTAAAATCCGTTGCTCATTTTGCAACCGTTCAAAAGATGAAGTGCAAATACTGATTGCCGGTGCAGAAGGTCATATCTGTGAGAACTGCGTCGCAAACGCGCAGGAGATCATAGAACAGGAGTTGTTTCAGCAACAGGGCAAAAAAGCCCCTTCCCACTTTGTTCCTAAAGTGGCTAAGCCAGTTGAAATAAAGAAGTTCCTGGACGAATATGTGATTGGTCAGGATGATGCAAAGAAAATACTGGCAGTAGCCGTTTATAATCACTATAAACGCCTTAACCAACAGGTTGGGGATGATGATGTGGAGATCGAGAAATCAAACATTATCATGGTAGGCGAAACCGGTACGGGTAAAACCCTGCTGGCTAAATCCATCGCCCGCCTGCTCAATGTGCCTTTCACTATCGTAGACGCTACTGTATTTACAGAAGCCGGCTATGTAGGTGAAGACGTTGAAAGCATCCTTACCCGCCTGCTGCAGGTTTGTAACTACGATGTGGAAGCTGCCGAAAGAGGTATCGTATATATTGACGAGATAGACAAGATCGCCCGTAAGAGCGATAATCCTTCCATTACCCGCGACGTGAGCGGCGAAGGCGTACAACAGGGCCTCCTGAAACTGCTGGAAGGTACAGAAGCGCTGGTTCCCCCGCAAGGTGGCCGTAAACACCCTGAACAAAAACTTATCAAGGTAAATACACAGAATATCCTGTTTATATGCGGTGGTGCGTTTGACGGTGTTGATAAGATCATCAGCCGCAGGGTACAGACCCACTCCATCGGTTTCAACGTGAATACCGACAGGGAAGAAGAAAGCAAAAAACACATCCTGCGCTATGTGAATTCCCAGGACCTGAAAGCCTTCGGATTGATCCCTGAATTACTGGGCCGTCTGCCGGTGGTAACTTACCTGAACTCTCTCGACGCCGACGCACTGAAAGCGATCCTGACAGAACCTAAGAATGCACTTGTAAAGCAATACAAGAAACTGTTCAAGGTAGAAGGCATAGAACTGATCATCGAAGACGATGCACTGGATTATATCGTGGAGAAAGCAATGGAGTATAAACTCGGCGCCCGTGGTCTCCGCTCCATCTGTGAAGTGGTGCTCAGCGACGCCATGTTTAACCTGCCTTCTTCCAGCGAAAGTACTTTTGTACTGACAAGAGGTTATGCAGAAGAAAGACTGGATAAATCCACGCTTGTACAGCTTAAAGTGGCTTAAAATAACTCAAAGCAATACGATATGGACCTCTTAAAAGAACTTCAGGAAAAAGCAGGGCTCTCCAATGAGCAGGCCTTAAAAACCTTCGAGATCCTCAAAGAATATGTGAGGGGTAAAGTGCCCGGTTTTCTGTCAGGCACCGTTGAAAAATGGTTTGCAGACATCGAAAAAAGAGCAGGCGCCAAGGGCTCTGCGGAAGAGAATAAAGACAACGACTTCCTGGAACACTAGAAAATATTCAAATGATAAAAGGCCGATCTGTCAGTGACAGATCGGCCTTTTAGTTTACAGTGTCCGGTCGTAAATAACATACCAGGGACAAATTGAACAGTTGGAAATCGTGACAGATCTTAGCTTTTCAAAAAAAACATCCGCTTATTCAGCGGATGCTCTTCTTGGGTTGCGTAAAAATGTTTCGATTGTCTTTCTTTGTTGAAGGTTGATAAATGGTAAAGAGTGATGAATTAACCCAAATTTAACGTTCTTAATCCACAATTCCATCACCCGAATCAACTAATACTCATTTTTCTGTAAAAAAGTACGAAAGGCAATAATACATTAATATTTTATCACATGATTAAAACGCTCGTGTTTAACCCCGTAATAAGCTTTTCAGTCACTAATATAATTTTGACTAAAAGATATATTTTGTTGACAAAAAGTTGGAAGTCTGATCGTTTACGATCTTATTCAGCAAATTTTTGTTCTGTTCAGTTTGTTTTGTAGCCACCATAGAGCGGATAGAGAAGGCACGTAAGGCATCCGGTACGCTCAGCGTTCCTTCTGCTGAATCCTTACGACCGGTGAATGGATATACGTCCGGACCACGCTGACACTGACAGTTGATATTTACACGGCTTACCTGGTTCACCAGCGGATCTATCAGGGACGCCAGCTCGTCTGCATCATTGGAGAACAGGCTTACCTGCTGCCCGTGATCAGATTCTATCAGGTACTCAATTGGTGTTTCAATGTCGTCGAAAGGCAAGACCGGCACCAGTGGTCCGAATTGTTCCTCCCTGTATAACTTCATCTTCTTATTTACCGGGTATAAAACTGCCGGGTATACGAAAGATTCGAAGATGGCCCCACCGTTCTCATTGATCACTTTTGCACCGTTGGCAATAGCATCGTCGATACACTCCTTCAGGTAAGCCGGTTTCTGGGGCTCCGGTAAGGGTGTCAGGAACACGCCCTTCTCCCATGGCATGTCCATTTTCAGCTGACCGATGGCGGCGCTCAGTTTCTGCAGGAATACATCTGCTACCTTGCTGTGCACAAAAACGATCTTTAAGGCTGTACAACGCTGTCCGTTGAAAGATAATGAGCCAAGTACTGTTTCCTGTACGGCGAGGTCAAGATCGGCCTTATCTGTGATAATAGCGGCATTCTTGGCATCCAGCCCCAGGATGGCCCGCAGGCGGTTCACCTTCGGATGCATTTTCTTCAACTGGTTAGCTACCTTGCTGCTGCCTATCAACGTCAGCACATTGATCTTTCCTGATTCCATCAGCGGCCCGATGATGATATTGCCACGGCCGTAGATAGTATTTACAACTCCCTTCGGGAAACAGCTGGCAAACGCCTCCAGCAGCGGGTAATGTAATAAAGTACCGTGCTTCGGTGGTTTGAACAGCATCGTGTTACCCATGATCAGCGCCGGGATCAATGTCGTAAAGGTCTCATTCAGGGGATAGTTGAATGGTCCCATACAAAGCACCACTCCCAAAGGAGAACGCCTGATCTGACCGATGATTCCCTGCTGTATCTCGAAACGGCTGGAATTGCGGTCCAGGTCTTTTAATGCATCAATTGTGGTATTGATGTACTCTACCGTACGGTCAAATTCCTTAATGGAATCTGTATATGATTTACCGATCTCCCACATGATCAGTTTTACAATCTCTGCTTTCTTCTCGATCATCTTGCCGGTAAACTTCTCCATACAGGCAATACGTTCAGATACCGTCATCGTCGGCCATTCTCCACGGCCATCATTATAGGCCAGCACAGCCGCATCCAGTGCAGCCATTGCTTCTGCCTCTCCGCATAAAGGATAGGAACCGATCACTTTTCTCTCCAACCCATTCGGTGTCTGTATACAGATCGGAGATAATACCGTATGCACATCGCCATTCCATGGTTTCATTTCGCCACCTGACAGATATTCCCGCTGGTGTACTTCTGCCGGCAACTGGTATTCGGCCGGGATAGCATCTGCAGTGGGGAACATGTGGTGTAATTGTTCTTCAAAGCTCATGACATAGTTATTTAATTGGTTGAAGATAATAAAAGGACTTTTAAGACTATGATACTCAATTAACAGTCTTTGAAATTTATAAGAAATTCCTTTTATGCTACAACTGTGCCCAAAGGTAAAGGCGTTGCACGGATGAAAGCGATAACAAAAATCGATAGGCTCATCGATTTAATTTAAAAACGATCTTGTATGATGAGCCATTTACGGGTAGAGCGTAGTCAGGTGAGCAAAACACATGGATTACGAAGAGTGAGTAGGCATCCAAACAAAAAGAGGCTGTATCTTCTTTTCGATACAACCTCTTTGTTAAACGGTAAACAACGAAATATCTGAACGGGAACGGATACCCGGTATTATTTCAAGGCTTCGCGCGCAATGACCAGTTTTTGTATTTCGGAAGTACCCTCTCCTATCGTACACAGCTTTGCGTCACGATAGAATTTCTCTACGGGAAAATCTTTCGTATAGCCATACCCTCCAAAGATCTGTACAGCATCGTTGGCCGTTTTCACGGCCACTTCAGAGGCATAATACTTAGCCATCGCGGCCTGTTGTGTTACCGCGCCACCCCGGGTTTTCGTATCGGCCGCCTGCATGGTCAGCAGTTCTGCCGCCATGATCTCTGTGGCCATATCAGCCAGTTTGAATGAGATACCCTGGAAGCTGGCTATCGGTTTATCAAACTGATGGCGTTCCTGTGCATATTTCAACGCCGCTTCATAGGCGCCTTTTGCAATGCCCAGTGACAGGGCTGCAATAGAGATACGCCCGCCATCCAGTACCTTCATCGACTGTATGAACCCCTCGCCTTCATTTCCCAACATATTGGCCGCCGGTATACGGCAATTATCAAAGATCATTTCCGCTGTTTCGGATGCACGCATACCCAGTTTATTCTCCTTCTTGCCACCGCTGAAACCGGGCGTTCCGCGCTCTACCACAAATGCTGTCATTCCATGGCTGTCGCGCACATTCCCGGTGCGGGCTATCACCACTGCCACATCTCCGCTTTTACCATGGGTGATCCAGCATTTGGTGCCATTTATTACCCACTCGTCGCCATCCTTGTGCGCTACGCATTTCATGTTCATGGCGTCAGAACCGGTATTGGGCTCTGTCAGGCCCCAGGCGCCGATCCATTCTGCGCTGGCCAGTTTGGGGAGATAACGTTGTTTCTGCGCTTCTGATCCGAATTGCAAGATATGACCGGTACACAATGAGTTATGGGCGGCCACGCTCAACCCAATGGCGCCACAGATCTTAGCGATCTCGCTGATGACGGTCACATATTCCAGGTATCCCAGTCCGCTGCCGCCATATTGTTCCGGAACCAATACCCCCATTAAGCCAAGTTCGCCCAGTTGTTTAAACAAATGTGCCGGAAAAGTCTGATTCTCATCCCATTCCAGTACGTAGGGTTGCATGTGAATTTTTCCAAAGTCGCGTATCACCTGTGTAATCTGCTGCTGCGTTTCTGTAGGCTCAAAGTTCATAATGGGGAATTTTCTGTTTTGATGTAATGTTCAATTTTACGATAAATACTATCATCTACCAATGGTATGCCAAGAAGGTCTTCCGCTTGCCTGAAAGGCCCGTGGTTACTGCGATACAGTACTATTAACCGCGCCAGTTTATGTCGTATGTATGGATGTTGTGCCAAAGATTTTTCATCCATCTGGTTGAGGTCGATTTTTTTTAGTGAAACCTTATGCAATCGCAGAGAAGGTTGAATTTTATTAAATGTACTATCCGCCAGGCCGTAGGTTTCTCCTACCTGGCTGATAGCGTAAAAGCCGCCCAGCTTGTCCCGGAATTTTACAATGCGGGCTGCCAGCACAGGTCCTATTCCCGGTAGTGATTCCCACAGTGAGGAATCGGCCGTATTGATGTCCAGCACAGGTATCCTGTTATTATAAGCTTTCCGGTAGGGCCCTTCCTCCTGCCCGTGACGAACATACTGACCATACCTCCCATGCGCTGTGTCCTGCCTGTAGCCCATATAACGCCGGAAGGCACCCGGCGGCTGTCCGCCGATCCGGACAAAAGGCATCAGTTCATCACAAAGCCCCGGCGGCAATCCATAGATCTTCTGCAGATCTTCTTTCCGGCGAAACCGGCCGCCCCGGGCAATATAGCGCTGTATATTACTGATCACCTTTTTTTCCAGTCCCAGGGTCTCCCACTCCGTAGCGTCTATTGTATTCGGATCGAAGGTGAACCGGCGGCGGTGAACATCGCTACCAGCATCCCCCGGGAAAACCTTTCCGCTGTTCAACAGCGCACTACGGAAGGCGGCTACCTCGGCAGACAGGGTACTATCTGCCGTATATACTTCTGCCTGTACAGGCAGAAAGCGCTCCCACAGGGAAGGTACGGCCATGCAGGTACCTGTCAGTAGCAACAGGAATAAAATACCCTGCCTTTCCTTTCGCGAAAAACTATTGTAAGCTTTCCATAACGTCTGCTTCATGGGTTAACATTTAAAGCTGAGCAAGTTATAGCATAAAAAAAGAAAAAGGGTTAATGCGAAGTTAATCTCCTGTGATAACAATGGTGGCAGATGTGGCGGGAATACAATCCAGCATATCGCACCTGAATACCGGTTCATTCTCAACAATATTGAAACTGAACTCCACTTCTGCCACCAGGCCGTTCCTGTTCACAATATTGGCATCAACTACATGCTCATACGTTTTCTTGTCTGTGCAGCTGGTCCAGTCTGTACCGATATCTTTGTTAAGTACCTGGACAACGGTAGTAGCGCAGGAAGTATACACGATCTTTCCTCTTAATCCTTTTTGCAGGATCCGCCTTCCGCCCTCTTCATTCTTCCGGCAAGCCGCGGTAAGTATGAGTAATATTATACAGAGAAATACAGGGATAGGTTTCATGGTAAAGAATATTTTCCTGATAAGCATACGAACAGGCATATTACAGCTGCTGATCGCACTAAAGGAGCTTTCCTGTAAAACGGTCAGCGCCGGGGGAAAGTTACAGTATCACTTCCAGCCCGTCGTAGGCCAGCGCCATGCCTGCAGGCAATTCTGCAGAAATTTCTTCATGTAAGCCCAGCTGATGGCTGATATGGGTAAAATAAACCTGGGGGATCTCCAGTTCACGGCCGATGGCAATTGCCTCGTCCAGCGTAAAATGGGAAATATGTTTCTCTTTTCTCAGGGTATTGAGCACAAGCACTTTAGAGCCCCTGATCTTCTCTTTTTCCTCTTCTGCTATAAAATTAGCGTCCGTTATATAGGTAAAATCATTGAAACGGAAGCCCAGCACGGGCATCCGGTGATGCATCACATTGACAGGAATGATATCGAGGCCATTCACATTAAAAGGAGCGGCACCGATGGTACGAAGGTTCAGTTCCGGGATGCCGGGGTATTTCTGTTCGGTAAAGGCATAGGAGAATTCATTACGGATGACCTGCTGTGTAAATTCTGTGGCATAGATGTCAATAGCCCGTTGCTGAAAATAGTTAAAGGCACGGATATCGTCCATGCCGGCAATATGATCTTTATGGGAATGGGTGATCAGCACCGCTTCCAGGTGTTTTAACCCTACCCTGAGCATCTGGTAACGGAAGTCGGGCGTTGTATCGATAACAATGTTACCGGCGGGCGTATCAGATATCAGGATGCTGCTGCGCAGGCGTTTATCTCTCGGATCGGATGAGGTACAGACCCGGCAACCACAAGCTATAACAGGTACGCCCTGTGATGTACCTGTTCCTAAAAAGGTGACTTTCAATTCTCTGAAGGTTGTTCTGGTGAAGGTGGTAATGATGGTTCATCGTTGTTGTCGGCCGCCGCCGCCGCATCTGCCGCATTCCTGTTTTCGACGATCTGCCTGTACAGTTTCAGCGACTCCGGAGTCAGCAAGGTTTCATCCAGCGCCATCGTGGAAAGGATATCCAGCAGGGTATTGATACGTCCCTCCAGGTTGAGGAATTTATTGATAACAACCACCTTCTTGTGCTCAAGTACACAATAGCCGGAGTTGAACGTTCCCTTTTCGAAACGCAACTCGTACTTGGCCTCTCCAAAGATCTTTTCGAGGCGGGTCAGGTTATTGGGTGTGACTTTAAAGTTCATTCAACAAAAATAAGGAAAAAGCCCGGAGTGCCTATTTACTCACCAGCCTTGCCACGGGCACGATCACTTCTTCCAGTGAGATACCGCCGTGCTGGAAAGTATTCCGGTAGAAATTAACGAAGTAATTATAGTTATTCGGATAGCAGAGATAACCGTCCTCTTTGGCAAAGATGTAGGAGGAATTCACATTGGGCCTGGGCAGACCTGCCTCTTTGGGATCGCGGAAAGCCAGTACTTCCTTTGCATCGTAGTTCAGGTTACGGCCGTGCTTATACCGGAGATTGGTAGTGGTTTGCTTGTCGCCGATCACTTTTACAGGTGTTTTCACCCTCACATTGCCATGGTCGGTGGCCACGATGAGGTTGATCTTTTTATCTGCCAGCTTACGGAGGGCCTGGTGTAGCGGTGAATGTTCGAACCAGCTCGCCGTAATAGAGCGATAGGACATTTCATCGGCCGCCAGTTCTTTCAGCACTTCCATTTCTGTACGGGCGTGGCTGAGCATATCCACGAAATTATACACAATCACATTGATGGGGTAAGACATCAGGTTATGGACATTGTTGACCAGGTGCTGCCCGTCGTTGTGGGTGGTCACCTTTGTATATGAAAAACGGCTGTCCAGTTTCAGGCGGCGGAGCTGATCTGCAAAGAATATTTCTTCATGCAGGTTCTTTCCACCCTCCTCGTCGTCATTTTTCCACTCTTCCGGGAAGCGTTGTTCTATCTCTACGGGCAGCATGCCGGCAAAAATGGCATTACGGCTGTATTGGGTAGAGGTGGGCAGGATACTGTAAAAAGTATCTTCCTGCACCAGGCGGTAAGACTCCAGGAAAATGGGCAGTATCGCCTTCCACTGGTCCCAGCGGAGGTTGTCTATGATGATAATAAAATTAGGCACCTCGCTGTCCAGCGCCGGCAGGATCTTATCCCGGAACAGGGTATGCGACATCACAGGCGCCTCTTTTGATTTCGGGCTTACCCAGCTGGCATAGTTCCGGCTGATGAATTTGGCAAACTCGGTATTAGCTTCAGCTTTCTGGGAGTTCAGCACCTCCAGCATTTCGGGGCTGTTTGTTTTGCCCATTTCCATTTCCCAGTATACCAGTTTCTTATAGATATCCATCCATTCGTTATAGTCCGGGTTGGAGTTCAGGGCCATGAACAGTGTGCGGAACTCCTGCTGGTAGGCAATGGTGGTCTTTTCGGCCACCAGGCGTTTGTTGTCAATGATCTTTTTCAGGGAAAGGAGCACCTGGTTGGGGTTCACCGGCTTGATCAGGTAGTCTGTGATCTGGGAGCCGATCGCATCGTCCATCACATTTTCTGCCTCATTCTTGGTGATCATTACCACGGGGATCTGCTGGTCGATCTCTTTGATCTTCCCCAGGGTTTCGAGCCCTGTTATACCCGGCATAGATTCATCCAGCAACACAACATCCACCACCTGGTCACGCAGGAATTCAAGGGCGTCGTACCCGTTGGTGAGGGCGGATACCTTATACCCCTTGGTTTCCAGGAACATGATCTGGGATTTCAGTGATTCTATTTCATCGTCTACCCAAAGTATATTTATTTGACTCATTCAAGTAAGGTGTTTGTGATAAAGCAAATTATAGTTGGCAGTGACAACTATCCTACCCAAGTTACGATTCTAAGTTGTCAAAAACCGTTCCCGGCAGCTCATCCGGGCACAATAAATTGTTAAAAAACAATATGTTCTATGACCAGTGATTAAATATTAATAATTTCGATCATAAAAATAGGGAAAATCATGGGGAAGATAGGGGGATTCCTTTCTTCCCGCGTCTATACATTAGAAAAAGTTACAGATAATAATTCCTTAACGTAGCTTTGTCTAGCTAAAGGAGAACGGTAAATGGCAGAACGCAAGCGTAAAATTGTGAACGATCCGGTATATGGCTTCATTACGATTGACCATCCGTTGATCTTTACATTGATCTCCCATCCATATTATCAGCGTTTGCGCAGGATCCACCAGATGGCCCTGGCACACCTGGTATATCCGGGCGCAATGCATACCCGTTTTCATCATAGCATGGGCGCCTATCACCTGATGTGTTTTGCCTTAATGGAGCTTCGGGCCAAGGGTGTACAGATCACGGCAGAGGAAGAGGTTGCTACAAAGATGGCCATACTTTTGCATGATATAGGTCATGGTCCTTACTCACATGCATTGGAGAATGGCATCATTGAGGGCGTATCTCACGAAAAGATCAGCCAGTGGCTGATGGAAGAGCTGAATAGGGAAATGAACGGGGCGCTGACGCTGACGATAGAGATCTTTAACGGCCGTTATCACAAAACCTTTCTGCATCAGCTGGTTTCCAGCCAGTTAGACGTAGACAGGATGGATTATCTGAACCGGGACAGTTTTTATACGGGCGTTTCTGAAGGCGTGATTGGATATGACAGAATAATAAAAATGCTGACAGTACACCGTGATGAGCTCATGGTGGAAGAGAAGGGGATCTATTCGATAGAGAAGTTCATTGTAGCGCGCCGCCTGATGTACTGGCAGGTTTACCTGCACAAAACGGTGCTGAGCGCGGAGAATATGCTGGTAAAAATACTGCGCAGGGCCAAGGAACTGGCTTTACAGGGCGTATCCCTGTATGCTTCGCCGGCTTTGGAGTATTTTCTCTATCATACGATCACCGCCGCCAACTTTGAACAGGAGCCGCATTGTCTGCAACAGTTCTGCCTGCTGGATGATTATGACATCATGGGAGCGATCAAGGTCTGGGCGCAACACCCGGATAAAATATTATCGCTGCTTTGTAACTGGCTCATCAACAGGCATCTGTTCAAGTGCGTGCTGAGCAATGAGGCCTTCGATACGGAAAGTATTCACCTCATGAAGCAGAAAGTGCAGCAGCAGTACGGCATTAGCGGTAGGGACCTGGACTATTTCGTCTTCACGGGCACAGCCTGTCTCAGTGCTTACAATGTGAATAATGAGAAGATCAATATTCTCTTTAAAGACGGAACTGTAAAAGACATTTCGTCTATTGACAATGCACTGGTTAGTCATACGCTGGCTATACCCGTAAAAAAATTCTACATTTGTCATCCAAAAATCTGATGAATGGCTAATTATCAATTACAAATTCCGGAAATGCGAGTTGTGGAATAGGTACAATTTGGTAGCTGGTCAGATCGGGTAACATTATTAATTAATAACTATGCAGTTTAGCGCATTACAATTGGCTACCATGCTGGATGGTAAGCTGGAAGGCAACCCGGACGTAAAAGTGAGCAACATCGCCAAGATTGAAGAGGCCGGTGAAGGGATGCTCAGTTTCATTGCCAATCCTAAATACGAAGAGTTCATTTATACTACCAATGCTTCGATACTGATAGTGAATGAGAGCCTTGTAACGGAAAAACCTGTTAAGTCAACCCTGATCAGGGTAAAAGATGCATATAGCAGCTTTGCCCTTCTCCTGGAAAAATATAAACAGATGGTGGGCAACAAAACCGGTATTCAGCAACCGTCCTATGTGCCTGCATCAGTTAAGACCGGCCAGAACGTCTTCATCGGCGCTTTTGCTTACCTGGGTGAGAATGTGGTGCTTGGAAACAATGTTAAAATATATCCCGGCGTATACCTTGGCGATAATGTTACTGTGAATGATGATACTGTCATTTTCCCCGGCGTAAAGGTATATGACAACTGTATATTAGGCCGCAGGGTGATCCTGCATGCGGGCTGTGTGATCGGTGGCGATGGTTTTGGCTTTGCACCGCAGCCTGACGGAACCTATAAGAAAGTGCCGCAGATCGGTAACGTGATCATTCACGATGATGTAGAAATAGGGGCAAATACTACAATAGACCGCGCTACAATGGGCTCTACCATCATCCGCCAGGGTGTTAAACTGGATAACCTGATCCAGATAGCGCACAATGTGGATGTGGATACCAACACTGTAATAGCGGCACAGACCGGTATTTCCGGCAGTACCAAGATCGGCAAGAACTGTGTGATAGGTGGACAGGTAGGCCTGGTGGGACATATTCAGCTGGCAGACGGTACCAAGATCAATGCGCAGAGCGGTTTGTCCAAATCGATAGCGGAACCCAATACAGCACTGATGGGATCTCCTGCCTTTGATTACAAAAGTTCACTGAAAAGTCAGGCAATTTTTAGAAATTTGCCCGACCTTGAAAAACGTGTGAAGGAATTGGAAGATATGGTAAAACAACTGCTTTCCGTGCGGGAAGGTGTTTGAAGAATAAAGTAGGATAAACAGTTATAAAAAAATATGGATAGTCAACAGTCGTCTAACCAACACACGATAAAAGCCCCAGTTACCATATCGGGTGTTGGTTTACACACAGGAGCGCATGTAAACATGACCCTGAAGCCGGCCACTCCCGGTTACGGTATTAAATTTCAGCGTGTAGATCTGCCTGAACAACCTGTAGTTAAAGCCGATGTCGATTATGTCGTGGATACTTCACGCAGCACGACCCTCGAACACAACGGCGCCCGCGTGAGTACGATTGAGCATATTATGGCTGCCCTGGTAGGAACAGGGGTTGATAACGTACACATCGAGATCGATGGTCCTGAAATTCCGATCATGGATGGTAGTTCCTATCCCTTTATCCAGAAGATAGAGGAAGCTGGTATTGCCGAACAGGATGCCAAGAAGGTATGGTATTCTATTGACACTAACATCAATTACTACGACGATTCAAAGAACGTAGAGATGGTGGCCCTTCCGGCAGTGGATTACCGCATTACCTGCCTGATCGATTTCAATTCTCCTGTTTTAGGAACACAACATGCTAATCTGAACAGCCTGCAGGATTTCAGACAGGAAGTAGCGCCCTGCCGTACTTTCGTATTCCTGCACGAACTGGAATACCTGATCTCCAACAACCTGATCAAAGGTGGTGATATCAACAACGCTATCGTGATTGTTGACAAACCGGTAAGCGATGAACAACTGGACGGCCTTGCCAAGGTATTCAAACGTAAGAATATCAGCGTAGCGCAAAGAGAAGGTATCCTCAACAACATACAGCTTCACTTCCCGAATGAACCAGCGCGTCACAAGCTGCTGGACATCGTGGGCGACCTGGCGCTGGTAGGCGTTCCTATTAAGGCGCATATCATTGCAAACCGTCCCGGACATGCTTCCAACGTGGAGTTTGCCCGTAAGATCAAACAGTATATCAAAAAGAACAGGCACATCAAAGATGTGCCCGTATATGATCCTAATAAACCAGCGATCTTTGATCTGCCGCGTATCGAAAGAACGTTGCCGCATCGTTATCCGATGCTGCTGGTGGATAAAATCATCGATCTTACCGATACACAGGTAACAGGTATCAAAAACGTTACCTTCAACGAGCACTTCTTCCAGGGCCACTTCCCTAATAATCCCGTAATGCCGGGCGTATTGCAGGTGGAAGCGCTGGCACAGTGCGGAGGTATTCTTGCGCTCAACACTGTTCCCGATCCTCAGAATTACGATACCTATTTTATTAAGATCGACAACTGTAAGTTCAAGCAGAAAGTATTTCCAGGAGACACAATGATCCTGAAGATGGAATTGCTGAGCCCCATCAGAAGAGGCATAGTAGAAATGAGAGGAACCGTATTTGTAGGTAACAAGGTAGTAACTGAAGGTGATCTGACCGCTCAAATCATTAAAACAAGAGAAAGCTAAACAATAGCAATGATCCATCCGCTAACTTACATTCACCCGGACGCCAAAGTTGCGCCAAACGTAAAGATCGATCCCTTCACCGTCATTCATAAGAATGTTGAAATCGGAGACGGCACCTGGATCGGCTCCAATGTCACCATCATGGAAGGCGCCAGGATCGGTAAGAACTGCCGTATCTTTCCCGGGGCTGTAATTTCCGCCATCCCGCAAGATCTGAAATTTGCAGGCGAAGAAACCACAACTGAAATCGGAGACAACACCACCATCAGAGAGTACGTAACCATAAACAGAGGAACCAAGGATAAATGGAAAACCGTTATCGGCAGGAACTGCCTGATCATGGCCTACAGCCATATTGCACACGATTGTGAAGTGGGCGATAGCTGTGTATTTTCCAACAACACTACCCTGGCAGGCCATATCACCGTGGGCGACCACGTAGTACTGGCGGGCATGGTAGCCGTTCAGCAGTTCTGTAAAATAGGCGCACATGCCTTTGTTACAGGTGGTTCCCTCGTTAGAAAGGACGTACCACCTTACGTAAAGGCAGCGCGTGAGCCACTGTCATACGTAGGCGTGAACTCCATTGGTCTCAAGAGAAGAGGTTTCTCTCTCGAAAAGATCAATCATGTACTGGACATCTACCGCATCATATTCGTGAAAGGATACAAGCTGTCAAAAGCTATCAGTATCATTGAAGCGGAATATCCTGCCACAGATGAAAGGGATGAGATACTTTCCTTCATACGTGAATCCGGCAGGGGCATTATGAAAGGTTATACGTCACTAGCCAGCGACGAATGAAAATAACGCTGCACCAGACAGGCAAACGATTTAACTACGACTGGATCTTCCGTCGTGTATCCGCCACCTTTGAGGCAGGCGGAAGGTATGCCATACTGGGTCCCAATGGCTCGGGGAAATCCACACTCTTACAAGTTATCAGCGGACACCTCCATCACAATGAAGGCTCCGTTACTTATAGCACACCGGAAGAACCGCTCAGCCCTGATCAGTTCTTCCGGCATTGTGCCATTGCTGCTCCTTACCTCGAACTGGTAGAGGAATTTACACTGGCAGAAAGTCTGCAGTTCCACCTGCAGTTCAAACAATTCATTCCTGCTATCACTCCCGCAGATGCTGTGGCCCTGGTGGGCCTGGAGAAATCCATGAATAAACAGATCCGCTATTTTTCATCCGGCATGAAACAAAGACTGAAACTGGCATTGACCATTTTCTCAGATGTTCCTGTGCTGCTGCTGGATGAACCCTGTACTAACCTGGATGCCGCAGGTATCCGGCTCTATCAGCAACTTATTACCGATTATAGCGGCGACCGTCTTATCATTGTCAGTTCAAATGATGAGCAGGAATACTTCATGTGTCCGAACCACATCAGGATACAGGATTATAAATAAACGCCCGCCGGGGGGAATGCATTGATCCAATGGGCTCCATATTCCTTATTTTTGATCATTAACTTACTTACTACGTATGCAAACTGCCAGTAAAAAAGTAATCAATGGCTGGGCAATGTATGACTGGGCCAACTCAGTATACAACCTCGTAATTACCACCACTTTTTTCCCTATTTATTTCACGACCATTACGCACTCTGATACCACAGGCGACAATGTAAGCTTCTTCGGAAGAACGTTCGTGAACTCTGCATTGTACGACTACTCCATGGCCGCCGCCTTTATGCTTGCAGCGCTGCTGTCGCCCATACTCTCTTCCATAGCGGATACACGGGGCAATAAGAAAAGATATCTCATGCTGTTCACCTGGCTGGGCGGATTAAGCTGCTGTGCTTTGTTCAATTTCAAAGGACCGGACCCCAGCGTTGAATACGGCGCCATCTTCTTTATACTGGCTACGCTTGGATATTGCGGAGGCCTGGTATTTTACAATTCTTATCTGCCGGAAATAGCTGCGATAGAAGACCGCGACCGCATCAGTGCCAGGGGATATGCAATGGGATATATAGGTAGTGTACTGTTACAGCTGATAGGTTTTGCGCTTGTGGTGGTAAAACCCTTCGGTATTGACGGAGGTATGCCGGTACGTATCACCTTCCTGTTGACTGGCCTCTGGTGGATAGGCTTTGCACAGATCACCTTTATGCGCCTGCCCGCTTCTAAGGCAACCGTACAGCAACATAGCGCCAGCGCACTGACAGAAGGCTTCCGCGAGCTCAAAAAAGTATATGCACAGGTGAAGGTAATGCCGGTATTGAAAAGGTTCCTGCGTGGATTCTTCTTTTACAGCATGGGCGTTCAGACGGTGATGATGGCGGCGACCATCTTCGGAAGCCAGGAGCTGGGGTTGCCTGCCGACAAGTTGATAATGGCTGTAGTAGCCATCCAGGTAGTAGCTGTACTTGGCGCATGGGGTATAGCCAGGCTGTCGGGCAAATTTGGTAACCTCCCGGTATTAATGGTCGTTGTCATATTATGGATGGTCATCTGCCTGGTCGGATATCGTATGCAGACAGCCACAGATTTCTATATACTGGCGGTAGTGGTCGGCCTTGTAATGGGTGGTGTACAATCCCTCAGCCGTTCTACCTATGCCAAGCTAATGCCTGAAACAGACGACACTGCATCGTTCTTCAGTTACTATGACGTGGTAGAGAAATTATCTATCGCCATAGGGATGATCACTTTCGGTTATATCCATGAGCTGACAGGCAGCATGCGTAACTCTGTGCTGGCGCTGATCGCGTTCTTCTTCACAGGCCTCATCTGGCTCTATGCGGCGCTGCAAAAACAAAAAAGGCTTACTACAGGAAGCTGAAATTCACGAACTTCAGCATCCAAACGGATCCAATCATGAACTTATACAGCATAGATACAGGCCATTTTAAACTGGACGGAGGCGCCATGTTTGGCGTAGTGCCTAAAAGCATCTGGAACAAGCTAAACCCGGCGGATGAGAACAATATGTGCTCATGGGCCATGCGCAGCCTGCTGATAGAAGACGGCGACCGCCTCATCCTGGTAGACACCGGCATAGGCAATAAGCAGGATGAAAAGTTCTTCAGCCATTATTACCTGCATGGAGACGCCAGTATTGACACCTCCCTGGCAAAACATGGATTTCACCGTGACGATATCACCGATGTATTCCTGACACATCTGCACTTTGATCATTGTGGCGGCGCCATAGAAAGACGGGGAGAGCAACTGGCGCCCGCCTTTAAAAACGCGAGTTTCTGGAGCAACCAGGAACATTGGGAATGGGCAACCAAACCCAACGATCGGGAAAAAGCCTCTTTCCTGAAGGAAAATATCCAGCCCATCCAGGAAAGCGGGCAGTTGAAATTCATTCCAAGGGAGGAAGGTATTCCATTCAGCAATGACTTCAATATCCGCTTTGTATTCGGGCATACGGATTCGATGATGCTGCCACAGATCAGGTACAAAGACAAAACGATCGTATATATGGCCGACCTGCTGCCCAGCACCGGGCATATCCCCATTCCTTACGTAATGGCATACGATATGTTCCCACTGACAACCCTGCAGGAGAAAAAGAGCTTTTTACAGGAGGCTGTGGAGAACAACTACATCCTCTTTTTCGAGCATGACCCTTTTACAGAGTGTTGTAGCCTGCAGTTGACAGAAAAAGGCATCAGGGTGGCTGATACCTTCCGGCTGGCAGACGTATAAAGTGCCATATTGGCATCAGAACGCTCTGCTGCACGCATTTTGCAATACCTTTTGCCGGAGGTACTTTACCATGGCTATACATTTGACTCAAGACAATAAATTGAAGAAGCTAATAGTTGTAGGAGACCGGGTGCTGATTAAACCAACCACCCCTAACGAGCGCACAGAAAGCGGCTTATATCTTCCGCCCGGCATGCAGGAAAAGGAGAAGGTGCAACAGGGATATGTGATCAAAACCGGGCCTGGTTATGCATTGCCATTGCCAAGCGAAGACGATGAGGCATGGAAACCGGAAGAAGAAAAGGTAAAATATATCCCCCTCCAGGCAAAAGAGGGAGATCTGGCCATCTTTCTGATCAGCGGCTCCACAGAAGTGGTGTACCAGGGCGAGAAATATTTCATCGTTCCGCAGGGCGCCATACTGATGCTTGAGAGAGAAGAAGAACTATAAGACTGTCAGCGCACAGCAAAAAAGATACATCAGGAACTAAGCATGAAGAATAAATGCATTTGCACTATTCCTTATGCGTTAGTTCCTGATTTTTTTATTCCCCCTTTTGTCCGAAACGGCTTTTCCATATCTTCAGCAAAAATTTGTAAGCACCATGGCAACGAAAGAAGCATTTCTGGAGTACATACAAAATGGTTATTCCTTTAAAGGTGAACATATAAAACTGGGATGTGCCATGCTCAATGGCGAAGTAGTCGCCGGAGCCGATGTATCCCTGCCCCTGAAAACACTGAACAGGCATGGCCTTATAGCCGGCGCCACCGGTACCGGTAAAACCAAGACCCTGCAGGTAATTGCAGAAGCATTGAGCGATGCCAGCGTACCTGTATTGCTGATGGACATCAAAGGAGACCTTAGCGGTATTGCTGCAGCAGGAACAGGCAATCCCAAGATCGAAGAACGTTATCAGAAAATAGGCGGCAGCTGGTCGCCCTCCGCTTATCCAACAGAGCTACTTTCCCTGAGTAAGGAAAAGGGCGCGCGCCTCCGCGCTACTGTGAGTGAATTCGGACCGGTGCTGCTCTCCAAAATACTTGAACTGAACGATACGCAGGAAGGCCTGGTATCTATGATATTTAAATACTGCGATGACCAGAAACTGCCCCTGCTGGACCTGAAAGATTTTAAGAAAGTGTTGCAGTTTGTAAGTGATGAAGGAAAGGCTGAAATGGAAAAAGATTATGGTAAGATCTCTACCACATCGGCGGGTACCATTCTCCGTAAGGTGATCGGCCTGGAACAGCAGGGCGCTGATCTCTTCTTCGGAGAAGCTTCTTTTGAAGTGGATGACCTTATGCGCATCAGCGATGATGGCAGGGGTATTATTTCCATTGTAAGGGTGGCCGATATACAGGATCGTCCGAAGTTATTCTCCACGTTCATGTTAAGCCTGCTGGCAGAACTGTATGCTACATTACCGGAAGAGGGCGATCTTGAAAAACCAAAACTGGTGATGTTCATCGACGAAGCCCACCTGATATTCCAGGAAGCCAGTACAGCCTTGCTGCAACAGATTGAGACGATCATTAAACTGATCCGTTCCAAGGGCGTGGGTATCTTCTTCTGTACACAGAACCCGATGGATGTACCTCCATCTGTACTGGGTCAGCTGGGGTTGAAAGTGCAGCATGCACTACGCGCATTTACCGCCAATGACAGGAAAGCCATCAAAACAACGGCGGAGAACTATCCCCTGTCTGAATATTATAAAACAGATGAGCTGCTCACACAGATCGGTATCGGCGAAGCGCTCATCACCTGTCTGAATGAAAAAGGTCAGCCTACACCACTGGCGGCCACCATGCTGGTAGCGCCACGCTCCCGTATGGACGTACTGTCAGATGCGGAGGCAGATGCTATTGTCAATACCTCTAAGCTGGTAAAGAAATATAACCGTGAAATAGACAACGAAAGTGCGTATGAGATACTAAGTGCCAAACTGGAGGAAGCGGCCGAAAAAACGGCTAAAGAAACGGAAGAAAAGGCATCTTCCAAAGGTGGTGGCAGACAGAAAGAAGAAAAGGGCATCCTGGAAACCGTACTTACCAGTTCTGCTGCACGGCAGGCAGGCCGTACTGCGGCAAATATCATAACCCGCAGCCTGTTGGGCGCGCTGGGCCTGGGCGGTAAAAGCAGTAAGAAAAGCAGTTGGTTCTAAGAAATACCGAATATTCACTATCTTATTGCCCTAACTGAACAAAACCAGGATTTTCATGGAAAGAATTATCAAGACCGGTATATGTGCATATGGCATGTCAGGCCATATTTTTCACGCTCCCTTTATACATGTACATCCGGGGTTTGCATTCACGGCTGTGGTGGAAAGAAGCAAACACATGGCACAGGAAAGGTATCCGGACGTGAAAGTTTACAAAAGTGTGGAAGAGATGCTCCAGGACGAGTCCCTGGAACTGATCGTTGTCAATACGCCCAATTATACCCACTATGAATATACGAAAGCGGCATTGAATGCCGGTAAACATGTGATCGTTGAAAAGCCTTTCACCGTCAACTCCGCAGAAGGACAGGAACTAACAGCACTCGCCAAAAGCAAGGGCCTCTTGCTGAGTGTATATCACAACCGCCGCTTTGATAGTGACTTCAAGATCGTTCGACAGGTAATTGCCAGCGGCGACCTGGGAGAGATCCTGGAGGCAGAGATCCACTACGACCGTTACCGTGAGGAATTAAGTTATAAGAAACACAAAGAAGCTGCCTTACCAGGCACCGGAGGGCTGTACGACCTGGGCTCACACCTGGTGGACCAGGCACTTCAGCTATTCGGCTTACCGGATGCCATCTGGGCAGATATCCGCATCATCCGCCCGGAATCTATTGTGGATGACTATTTCGAGCTGGTATTCTTCTATGATAAATTACGTGTACGCCTGAAATGCAGTTATATCACCAGGGAGCCTATCCCCTCCTATCAGTTTCATGGCCGTAAAGGTTCTTTCATTAAAACGAAAGCCGATACACAGGAAACCATGCTGCAACAGGGCCTGATGCCAGGCGCTCCGGGATGGGGCGTGGAAGGCATCCATGAATGGGGCCTGCTGCATACTGAGAAAGACGGTGAGGTGATCAGGAAGTACCTGCCTTCTCCCAAAGGCGACTACCTGGAATATTTTGATGGCATGCACAAGGCGCTCACGCAGGGAGCCCCTGTGCCTGTAGAACCGGCAGATGCCGTAAATGTGATCCGGGTGATCGAGGCCGCTTTCCAGAGCAGTAAAGAAGGTAAGATCATCAAGTTGTAACAGCAATACTTGTAGTATTGGATATAGCCCTCAGATCTGCTTCCGGTGAGTAATTTGCCGCACCGGAAGCAGATCGGGCACCACCTTAAGGGTGAAATTTCACCTGTTCCAATCATCAATTGAATGAGATTTCAAAGGGCCTGGGGGCCGGCATTCCCATGAACTGACAGCATCAGTGCTTGTAGTTAGCGGCTTCTTCGATGACTTTAAGCACTTCCATGGGATGCGACAGCATCATGACATGAGCGGAAGGGATCTCGAGGGTCCTTGCATTCATCCTTTTGGCCATAAAACGCTCCAGGTCCGGATGGATCGTCTTATCGTTCTTCGCTACTATGTACCAGCTAGGCTTGGTCTTCCATGCAGGCTCTCCACCTTTATCGTCAAACACGGTGTGTACCGCCGGTGTCTGTGTTGCATATAACAGTGCCTGCTTTTGGGCGCTCTGGTCGTCCGCAAACACCTTCTTTACCCCTTCTTCTGTAATGAAAACGGTTCCGCCCGATGTTACGAGGTACTTGGTCAGTTCGGTCTGGGGCGCGTTGGCCGATACGGACAACACTGACTCTCCCTTCTCAGGACCATAGGCGGCCAGGTAGACCAGGCCGACCACTTTCGGATCGTTGCCCGCCTGGCTAATCACCATGCCTCCCCAGGAATGACCGACAAGTATTACCTTACCTTTGACCATGTCGATGGCCTTTTGCGTTTCGGCCACATCATCCGCCAGACTGGTTACCCCATTTTGAATAGACATTACATGATAGTTTTTTGCCTGCAGTTGTTCTATCTGCTGGGTAAAGCAAGAGCCGTCGGCCCATATGCCATGTACAAAAATGATCGTTGGCTTTTCACCATCGCCCGATTGTCCTGAAACTTCCGTAGCGAACATAGAACTTAAAAGCAAGAGCGTATGTACTGTTTTCATGACTTTTATTTTATAATTGGAGTTGTTAAAAACACTTCGCGTTCATTGAGCAGGGGAATGATCCCGCCGGCTGCTAATTTTTTATAACGATCCGAACTTACATGCGCCTGCTGCGCTGTGGCACTTGTGTAACCTTCAGACAGCAGCAATGTGTTGGCATCAGAATTGTCCTGACACACGGTGTAAAAGAGGTTGCCTTCTTCAGCCTGTGTTTGCATCCGGAGCGATGTCAGCAGCTGTAGCAGCTCCTGCATTTTGCCTTCTTTGACTTTCCAACGCGCAAATACGTAAACAGGTGACGTTGCCATAATTATTCGTTTTTATGCCGGAAGGGCTCAGGATTCTAAAATAGTAACGACCCTTTGGGCCACCCCCTGTGCGGAAGCCGGGTTCTGGCCGGTCACCAGCCTCCCGTCGGTAATGCTGTACGCCTTCCAGGGAGTGATACAGCTATAGTCGGCGCCACGCTCCTTCAAAGCGTCTTCCAGCTCGAATGGAACGTCTCCTCTTGCATAGTCGAATTCCTCTGTAATACTGAAGCCGGTTACCTTTTTTCCTTTGATCAGATAAGAGCCGTCGTTCAATCTGACGTTGATCAGGCACACCGGCCCATGACAAACGGCGCTCACTACTTTGCCATTCTCATACATGGTGGACAATATTTTCTGAACCGTCGGATTATCCGGCAGGTCGGCCACAGGCGCAAGACCACCGGGTACAAAGACAGCATCGTATTTATCTGTGCTCACCTCTTCAATGCTGCCGCTATTCTTAAATTTCTCCGGCCCATCACCTTTTAGAAAAGCCTGATTGACCGGATCTTCCGGCTCAACCATTTCTATAGGGGCCTCGCCGCCTTTGACGCTATAGACGTCGATCTCATATCCCTCTTTTTTAAAAACTTCGTAGGGGTGGGCTACCTCAGGCAGCAAATTGCCTGTACGACGCTGGTTAGGCCCAATTACATGGGTGCTGGAGACAACGAACAAGATCTTCTTTTTCATAATTTGAAAAATTGATTAGTGATGGATTAAGCGATATATGGGTAGCAGTACTGACTTAACCTAAAATTAGAATGCTCCACGATCATTGGGAAATCACTCTATTAATAGATGATATTAGAATAGTAATAGGTTATCTGTCTGAAATGACCGGAGGGAATCGGGTAGTGGTTATGATAGAAATAGAAAAGCGGCTGAACCTTTGTTTTCAAACCGCGATATTTGCCAAATGCCTTAAATCATGGGGAAACAAGTTCGAAAATTGTACAGGCAGAGCGACAAGAGGGATAATAAAAACATCCTGCCTACAACAAATGTACTCTCCCGAGTGCGTCCCTGCCCGCTCTTCCCTCTGCTATCAGGAATTGCATCACTTCCAGTAAAGCGTCTTCCTTTATCGTCAATAACCTGTTACGTACATCCGCCCACTCCATTGGCACGGCCTGTAGCTGCGCCAATAGTTGGACAGCTATTGCTTCGGCTTCCTTTCCCTCCAGCGGCTTTTTCTTTTTCTCTATACACACGTCACAGACACCGCAGTCAGCTGTGCTCTTCTCGCCAAAATACCGTACCAGCATCTGTGTACGACACACTTCCCTGTTCCGGATATAGTCGATCATGGCATCCAGGCGCTCTTTGTACACTTTCATACGCTCTTTTATCCTGTTGGTATCGATACGCAGGTGTTGTGCGGAAACACGCTCCTGTGTGAAGCATAGCTGAGGTTCTTCCTTGCGCTGGTTATACTTCAGGATCCGGCGCTGATGCAATTGCTGCAACCATTCTATGACCTGCGATTCCGGTTTTCTCATAAGTCTTGCCACCTGCTTTTCATACACCGGTACAGGCGTATCGAAGATGCCTTCGTAGGTACGCAGCAATGTCTGCAACAGGGGGTCGTATGCCGGCTGCATATCTGTAAAGTCATACAGCGTTTGTTTGCTGATGATGAACTCTACACGGGAAGGCATAAACACACTTTCGCTCAGCTGCAGGATACCTTCCTGCTCCAGTATCTTCAACGCGCTATATGCAGTGGTAATATTCAGTTCGAATTTCCGGACAAAGTCATTGATGTCGAAATCATAATAAACGCCTTCTGCGCTTCCTACGGCCACCTGCAGGTAATTGACCAGGCATTGGTACACCTCGCGGATCTCCTCTGCTTCGGGGAACTGCAGCGCCATCATCCTGACCATTTCCGTCAGTTCCTGTTGTTGATACATCAAGACGGCATAAGACTTCTTTTCATCCCTTCCTGCACGACCCGCTTCCTGGTAATATGATTCAAGTCCATCCGTAGCATCGTAGTGGATCACCACGCGCACATCGGGCTTATCTATGCCCATACCAAATGCGTTGGTACAAGCCATTACCCTGATACGGTTATTCAGCCATAGCTCCTGTCGCACCGCACGTTCCTCGCCGGTCAGGCCTGCGTGGTAATAGGTGGCAGCAATACCACTTTGTTCCAGCATCTCAGCCACTTCCCGCGTACGCTTCCTGTTTCGGCAGTATACAATAGCGCTGCCCTGCACCCGCTGCAGGATGTGCTTTAATTTCTCCGGTTTATTGTCTTCTTCAATAACGCTATAGGAAAGATTATGACGGGCAAAGCTTTTTGTGAATATAGCCGGCTGTTTCATTAACAGCTTCTCACAGATGTCTTGCTGTACTCGGGGAGTAGCCGATGCCGTCAGCGCCAGTAGCGGCACCCCGGGAAAATAAGTCCGGATAGTAGCAATTTCAAGGTAGGCCGGCCTGAAATCATATCCCCACTGAGAGATACAGTGTGCTTCATCAATGGCCAGCAGGTTCACGGGCATACCATCACAATATTCCAGGAAACGCTTGCTTTGCAGGCGTTCGGGAGAGAGATAGAGGAATTTGTACTTTCCCCTGCGGGCTTCCTCCAGCAGTCTTTCCACATCCTGGTAATACATACCTGCATAGATAGCTACTGCGGGTATATTCCGCTTTTGCAGGTTAGCCACCTGGTCTTTCATCAGGGCAATAAGCGGTGTGACCACTATACACAGGCCTTCGCTGAGCATAGCCGGCACCTGGAAACAGATGGATTTTCCGCCGCCTGTTGGTAGCAGGGCCAGTGTGTCTGTACCCTTGCTGACAGATTGGATGATCTCTTCCTGTAAAGGACGGAATTGCGTGTATCCCCAGTATTTTTTGAGTATGTCGGATGGATTGGCCATATCAGTGCAGCTGTAAAAATAAAGAATTGCTCACATCTGCACATGCCGATGCTCAGATCACCTTCTTATAGCGCAGTCTTACAGAATTCACTGCCAGTACAATATCTGAAAGCGCCATCACACCAGCTCCGGATATCGGGCTTAAAACGCCGAAAGCCGCAAAAGGAATAGCAATGATATTATAAATGAAGGCCCAGAAAAGATTCTGTTTGATGGTAAGATAGGTATGACGCCCCAGCCCGAGTGCCAGTGGCAGTGAGGAAAGACGGTTGTTCAGCAGTATAACATTGGCGCTTTGCATGGCCACATGCGTAGCATCACTCAGTGAGATGCCAATGCTGGCCCTGGCCAGGGCCGGCGCATCGTTAATGCCATCTCCCACCATCGCTACTGCAGCCTCTTTCATGAGCGCGTCTATTTTCTGTAGTTTCTGTTCAGGTGTCTGTCCCGCGAACACTTCCGTTATACCTGTCTGGTTGGCCAGTTCCCGGCATTTACGCTCAGTGTCTCCACTCAGCAATACAGGCTTAATGCCCCTTTGCTGCAGTTGCTTCACCATCAGCGCTGCATCGGGCCTGATCTCATCAGTAAGATCGATCCAGCCTGCCAGTTGCCCGTTCTTCAGAAGATAGATGTTATGACTGTCATCTGAGGTAACCTTTTCCGCCATCATAAAAGAGCCGAGCTGCCACTCATTGCCTGCAACGTCTTTCGCCTGCATGCCCCGGCCTTTTATTTCCCTCACCTGTTGTAAGGGTGTCTCGCCCTCCCCTTTCCACAAACCGGAAAGGGAGCGGGCAATGGGATGAGAAGAATATTTTTCCAGGCTATAGACCATCTTTTTGAATTCCTGTTCTGTCATTCCTTCAAAGTGATAGTTCCCTACCTGCAATTTACCCGTGGTAAGTGTACCGGTTTTATCCAGCACCACATACCTGATATCCTTGAATGCCTCCAGCGTATTAGCTCCTTTGATGAGTATCCCGTTATTGGCAGCGCGCCCCAGCCCTACCATTACAGCGGCAGGTGTAGCCAATCCCATGGCACAGGGGCATGCAATAACCAGCACTGCAATGCTTTTCATAATAGCTTCGCCGGTGCTCACATTCCCGAAAATGGCCCAACCGAGGAAGGTAGCAATAGCAATGCCCAGCACCAGGGGCACGAAAATGCCGCTGATCCTGTCGGCCAGCTTTTGCATATTGGGCTTGGCACTCTGCGCCTGTTTTACCAGTTCTATGATATAAGACAATACTGTGTCCTTCCCGGTGGCCGTAACGAACATCTTGATACTGCCATCTTCCAGTATGGTACCGCCGATAACCTTATGCTTTTCGCTTTTGGCTACGGGAGCACTTTCACCGGTTATCATCGATTCATTGATATGACCGCTGCCCCAATAGATAGTACCATCCATCGGGATCTTGTCGCCGGTATTTACGAGTACCTTATCTCCCGGTTTAAGGGTCTGGTTGTCTACCACATGAATATGTTCATGATCGCCATGCTCCTCGATCCGTCTTGCGGTGGTCACCTGCATCCTTGCCAGGTCGGCAATGGCGGTGGTGGTTTGCTTTACGGAACGTTCTTCCAGCAGGTTGCCCAGGAATACCAGGGTAATGATGGCTGCTGCCGTTTCGTAGAACATATAATCGCTGCCCAGTTGCAGCAGGGTGCCTGTGAGGCTGTACCCGTAAGCAGCTGTGGCGCCCAGTGTGATCAGTACGTCCATATTGGCCAGCCTGTTCACCAGCGACCGCCAGGCGCTGCGACCGAAATGCCACATACCCATCAGGTATACCGGAGTAGCCAGGGCTAACTGTACATAGGTATCGTGGAGCCAGGCCCAGTTTACCCACATATGCAGCAGTAAGGGAGCAGTAAAAACAGCGCAGAAGAAGAATTTAAAGGTCAGGGTATTGAGGAATAAATTCCCGGGCTGAGGTTGGTTCGGCAATATAATCTGGTAGCCCATCTGGTTTATGCCATTCAGCACATCATTGGCAGAGGTGATCCCTGCGGGCAGGGTAAAGCTCAACTCTTCTGTGGCAAAGCTCACGTTCACGTCCTGCATCCCTTTATTTTCAAGGTATTTTGACACCGATTGCGCGCAATTGGTGCAATGCATACCTCTTACTTTACAACTGATCGTTTCCATGATTCAGCGAATAAAATTAATATCATAATACCTTACACAAAGGTACCAAGCACTGTTTTTAGCGAATAAAATATTAATGCAACGGAGTATCGGCATAACTGCTTATTGTACAGAGAATCAATTCATTCCGGCAGGTTCAACTTTTAATGCAACTCCGTAGCAACCAATGATATAGTAATTAGCTAAATTTACTGCATGGAATGGACATTTTCTCAGGAAGAGCTGCCGGCAACTGCAGAAAGCTTCTGGCAACATTACAAGGGGCAACATATATTCACCCTGGAAGGGCCGATGGGAGCAGGTAAGACCACCTTTATAAAAGCGCTTTGCAGCGCCAGAGGTGTGGAAGATGCTACAGCAAGTCCTACTTTTTCGATCATCAATGAATATGCATTCCGGGAAAACGGTCAGGAATACACCATTTACCACCTGGACCTCTACCGGCTAAAGGACGAGGAAGAAGCCATAGCAGCGGGCGTTGAAGACACGTTATATCACGATCATGCCATCAGTTTTGTAGAATGGCCTGACATCATCAATGACCTACTGCCACCGGATACCGTCCGGCTGCAGCTATCGGTGTTACCTGACAAAAAAAGGCTTTTACGCGCCGGATAATGCTTTAAACAAATGACGTATCTTTGGATACGCGGAAAAAATCACCCGGACCAATCTTGATAATCATATGGAGCAAAGGCAAAAACCTGTTGTGAGTGCTGGCTTTACGTATTCACCACTGGAAGAAACGTTAGATATTCCACAAAAAAACTCCCGTTTATTTATTGGCATACCTAAAGAGACGTCCTTCCAGGAGAACCGCATTGCATTAACACCCGATGCGGTTAGCATATTAGCCAGCAATGGTCATCATATTGTAGTAGAACATAAAGCCGGCGACGGCTCACATTTCTATGATACCGATTTCTCAGAGGCCGGCGCCGAGATCCTGTATGATAAAAAGGAAGTATTCAAAGCGGAGATCATCGTAAAGTCTGCGCCGCTGAATGATGAAGAAATAGAACTGCTGCACCCTCATCAGATCGTTATTTCCCCTATCCACCTTGCTGCCCTGAAGATAGAGCAGGTACAGAAGATGATGGAAAAAAGGATCACATTGCTCTCTTTTGAGAACCTGAAAGATGATGCAGGTACGTACCCTATTGTAAGGGCTATGAGCGAAATAGCCGGCGGTGCGGTGATGTTGCTTGCAGGTCAGTACCTCAGTAATGGTAATAAAGGGAAAGGTATTCTGCTGGGTGGTGTGACCGGCATTCCGCCTACCAAGGTAGTGATCATCGGGGCGGGTATTGTAGGCGAATTCGCGGCCAGAACGGCAATGGCCTTAGGCGCTTCTGTAAAGGTATTTGACAACAATATATACAAGCTGAAACGCCTTCAGAACAATATCGGCGTACGTATATTCACATCTGTTATGCAGCCTAAGGTATTGGCGGAACAACTCCGCAATGCAGATGTGGCAGTGGGTGCATTGTCATCCCAGAGCGGTCGTACACCTATCGTTGTAACAGAGGCGATGGTCAGCAATATGAAAGCAGGATCAGTGATCGTGGATGTCAGCATCGACCGTGGTGGTTGTTTCGAAACCTCAGAGATCACCAGTCATGAGAATCCTGTCTTCAAAAAATATGATGTCGTGCATTATTGCGTACCTAACATCCCCTCAGGCTTTGCCCGCACCGCATCAGAAGCGATCAGTAATGTACTGATGCCCCTGTTGCTGGAAGCGGCCGATGATGGCGGCTTTGAAAATCTTGTATGGATCAAGCGCGGTGTACGCAATGGTATCTATCTCTATAAAGGTGCACTGACCAATTATCATCTCAGTGAAAAGTTCAAACTGAAATATACAGACCTGGAATTACTGCTGGCAGTGAAAGGTTAGAAACCATAGGCGGCCAGGATCTGAAAGCTGTGAATAGCAGATTTCCCTCCGGGATAAGGAGAGAAGCCATTGCCTGTTGTATACCTTGCTTCAACGTTCACTTTATAGATCTTTACGCCTATACCTCCTACTAATGTCTGTTCATATTTACGGGGCCCGTCTATTGCAACCTGCCATTGCGTGTCGCGGCTTCTCAGTATCCTGTTCTCACTCGTTTTAATTACGAACCCATTCCCGATGCCGGCATTGATATAAGGCCTTATTGCTGTTTTAGTCGGATAGGTATAACGGAACAATGTATTTAACTGTAAATAGCTGAACGCAAACTTTACAACAGCACCGTTGTACACACCATGCAAATCCCCGTTAGCCTCCAGTTTTTTATATAGCAACTCTGCGACGAAGGAGATATTACGTCCGTTACGGCCCAGGGGAATATCGGTCCAGATACCGCCTACAGGGCTTTGGGTATTTTCATATTCCCCCTGTCCTAAAAAGGCAGCTCCGCTAAAAGGATAGCTGTTAAACGCTATTCCCCCCATGATGCCGTAAGTCACCGGCAGATGCGCTTTCTTCTGAACCCTTACCGGCTGCTGCGTTCCGCTTCCCGGCGCCTTATAGGTGTTGTAAGCCAGGAACAGTTTTTTCAGGTTCGCTTCCCTGTAAGGTACTTTCCCGGCCTTTTCCGACAGTTCGGCATTATCTGCAAACAAAGCCGCTAACTGGTCTTTATATCTTTCATCTGTAAAGATGCCGCTGCCCGAGGAGCGCTCTACATATTGCTGTATATACTCCAGTTCTCTGGCCGGCACATCAACGGCATCATAAATATAGTGCGCCCTTGAAAACGGATCTATATACTGATACAGGTTATACGGCCCTGTCACTATTCTCATCAGGAATACCGGGGTATCCTGTACGATACGCTCAGTGCTTTCATTCAGGCTTTTGATATCCTGCCTGGTAATATCGATACGCAATTTCCGGCTTACATATTCAACGTCAGGTTCCGCTACTTTGAACCCGTTAATATCTGCCGGCTTGAATCGTTGCTCATTCGCGTCGGACAGGCTTCCTTTAAAGACAATTTCGCCCGGCGACTGATACCAGTTGCGGAAGTCTATAAAACCTTTCAGTGAATCATTCTTCAGGGTAACGATCGTGCCGGGAACATAATTACGTTGCGCCACGGCAGCGTAGCTGATCAGCATACAGCACAGGAAGAGGGAAATAACTCTCATACAGGTACAGATGATTAAATAGTAAGGCCCGGACCATACGATCCGGGACCTGCCTTTTATTTTAAAGTTTAGTTATACAGATAATTTGTAACCGAGCCCGATAGCCACCAGGATTGCGATGCCTACCACAATACGATAGTATCCCCATACCCGGAAACCATATTTCTTGAGGGCATTGATGAAGAATTTTATAGCGATCATGGCCACGATGAATGCCACGACGTTTCCTATCAACAGGAGTTTCAGGTTTTCAGTGTTGGACATCAGCAGTTCACGTCCCTTCAGCAGCTTATAACCGGTGGCTGCCGCCATGGTGGGTACTGCCAGGAAGAAGGAAAATTCCGCAGCTACATTACGGGTCAGCTTTTGCTGCATACCACCGATGATGGTAGCGGCGCTGCGGCTCACGCCCGGTATCATGGCCACACACTGCCAGAAACCGATGCGCAGGGCCTTAAAGAGGCTAATTTGTTCATCCTTTTCTATAGTGGGCCGGGTAAACCAGTTGTCGACAAACAGCAGTACGATCCCTCCAAGCAATAAGGTGATACCTACCACCAGGGGGCTTTCGAGCAATGCATCAATGCGGTCTGCAAATAAGTAACCGACAATCAGCGCCGGTAATACAGCGACGATCAGCTTTATATAAAAACTGATCCTGTTCTTATCGAATACCAGGAATTTTCTCCAGTATAAAACGACCACTGCCAGGATGGCTCCCAGCTGGATACAAACTTCAAACAGTTTGGTGAATTCGTCTTTGTTGAGCTTTAACAATGCACTGGTGATCACCATATGACCTGTTGACGATACAGGTAAGAATTCGGTTAATCCTTCCACTATCGCAATAATAATCGCCTGCCAGATATCCATGACAATTAAAAGAATTTAAGTTCTGAAGTACTGTTATCAAAAAAAAGGCGATGAGCATTTCATCGCCGTGAACATTCAATATTTTATATCCGCGCTTATTTAGGTCTGCGCATGATAGCGTAGATCTCTACTATCAGGCCCAGCACGATAACGATCGGCGCCAGGGTAATACGGCGGAAACTGTATACTTCTTCAGGTTTGAAGGTATTGGGATCATCGCTGTTGCCTCCCATCATTAACAGGAAACCTACGAGCACGATAGCCAGTCCGGCGATCATGAATTTGTAATTCTCTTTTGCAAAAACAGGGCGTTCCTCTACGCCTGCCTTTTCAACGGTGATATGCTTGGATGCTTTACTCATAGTATCGTATGGTGAAAATTATCAGATTAATATAGATCGTCCAGTTTCAGACGCAGGTACTTCATGACGGAGCGGTGTGTACTGACCAGTGAGATACAGATCCCGATGATGATCATGCCGATGAACAGCAGCGCCATCATGAAATAATCCCTCATACCTGCCAGTTCGGGCAACAGCTGGTCGGCCCCATACACAATGCCGACTACGCCGGCAATGGCGATCAATGCGCTTAATGCCCCGTTTATAATACTACGCAGGTCGAATGGTTTGGCAATGAACCAGCGGGTAGCCCCTACCATCTGCATGGTCTTGATCAGGAAACGGTTGCTGAACATCGCCAGGCGGATGGTATTGTCGATCAACACGATCACGACCAGTGAGAGTAGTATACAGATGCCCAGGATCACCAGGCCGATCTTTCTTACATTTTCGTTCAGTTTGCTGACCAGTCCTCTCTGATAGGAGATCTCCCTGACGATATTCTGCTGGGTGAGATTAGCCTCTATCACTTTCAGGCTGTCAGGATTCACATAAGGGGCATTTCCCTTGATGTTGATGCTGGCATATAAGGGGTTGTATTGCAGGAGGGTAATAAAATCCTCTCCGAATTCCTTTTTAAAGCGCTCGGCAGCCATATCCTTGGAGACGTATTCTATAGACTTCACGTAAGGACGGGATGCGATGGAATCCCGCAGGGCAATGGCCTGCTCTTCCTTTACATTATCCCTCAGAATCACCTGTATTTCAATACTTTCCTTGAAAAACTCGCTCAGTTTATTGGCATGTATGACAATCAGACCGAGCGTCCCCAGCAGAAAAAGCACTAAGGCCACCCCAATAATAGAGTAGAGATAGGAAGGTTTGGATTTTTTTGATGATGATTTGCCGGGTTGCTGCGCCATTAATCTACCGTTTAATGGCGAAAATAATAAAAATTAGCAGTTATGTTTACTTTTGTCGTCCTTTAACGTTATTTTAAGCTCAGCACATAGGCGCTAAACAAAGGCCTGTGTTCGGATAAGACAGATTATTTAATTAATATATGGAATACAATTTCAGGGCGATTGAGAAAAAGTGGCAGGCACACTGGGTAAACACAAAGGCTTACCAGGTTAGCAACAACAGCCCCAAACCCAAATGTTATGTACTGGATATGTTTCCCTACCCATCGGGGGCAGGGCTCCATGTGGGGCACCCACTGGGGTATATCTCATCCGATATTTATGCCCGTTATAAAAGATTAAAAGGCTTTAATGTACTCCACCCAATGGGCTGGGACGCCTTTGGCCTGCCGGCAGAACAGTATGCACTGGAAACCGGTCAGCACCCCGCAGTTACTACAGCTAACAACCTGGCTGCCTTCCGCAGGCAGCTGGACAATATAGGGTTCAGTTTTGACTGGGACCGCGAAATAAAAACCAGCGACCCCGGTTATTACAAATGGACACAGTGGATCTTTCTGCAGCTCTTCGATAGCTGGTTCAACCGCGCCCTGCAGAAAGCAGAACGCATTGAAACCCTGATAGCTGCTTTTGAAAAGGCAGGTAATAAGGATTATGAATGTCCCGGCGACCGCAATATCAGCTTTACTGCAGAAGAATGGAAGCAATTCAGTGAAACACGCCAGCGTGAGATCCTTATGCACTACCGCCTGGCCTACCTGGCCTTTGCCGAGGTGAACTGGTGCGCGGCCCTGGGTACCGTACTGGCCAACGATGAGGTGGTGAATGGTGTAAGTGAGCGTGGTGGCTACCCTGTTGTTAAAAAGAAGATGAGGCAGTGGTTCCTCCGCATTACAGAGTACGCCAACCGCCTGCTGGAAGGACTGGAAACCGTCGAGTACAGTGACGCCATGAAGGAAATGCAGCGCAACTGGATCGGTAAGAGCCAGGGGGCTGAAATCACGTTTGCTTTTGATAGCGTGGCAGATAGCAGCGTAACGGTATATACCACCCGCCCCGATACCATCTTCGGTGTGGATTTCATGGTACTGGCGCCGGAGCATGACCTGGTGAGCCGCATCACTACCGCAGACCAGAAAGCAGAAGTGGAAAAATACCTGGACTATGTACAGAGCCGCTCAGAACGTGAGCGCCTGGCGGAAGTGAAACAGATCACCGGTTGCTTTACCGGCGCATATGTGCTCAATCCGTTCAACAAACGCCGCATCCCGGTATGGATCTCTGAATACGTACTGGCCGGATATGGTACAGGCGCTATCATGGCGGTGCCTTGCGGCGACCAGCGTGACTACTCTTTTGCCAAACACTTCAACATCCCGATCACCAACATTATCGGAGATGCCTTTAACGGAGAAGAGGCCAACCCTACAAAAGATGCGATCCTGCAGCACAGCGATTTCCTCGACGGCATGACCATGCGCGCCGCGATGGATGTGGTGGCAGACAAAATAGAGGCAATGGGTATTGGCAAACGCCAGATCAACTATAAGATGAGGGACTCTGGCTTTAGCCGTCAGCGTTACTGGGGCGAGCCGTTCCCAATCGTATATAAGAACGGTATACCTTACGCACTGGAAGAGAAAGACCTCCCCGTTACCTTGCCGCACGTAGAGAACTATAAGCCCGGCGAAGAAGGCGAAGGGCCGCTGGCCAACATTACCGACTGGGTAAATATCGATGCCGACACCAGGCGTGAAACCAATACGATGCCTGGCTATGCCGGCAGCAGCTGGTACTTCCTGCGTTATGCCGATCCTAAGAACACAGCTGTGTTTGCAGACCGTGCAGCAACCGACTACTGGAACCAGGTAGATGTTTATGTGGGAGGTACCGAACATGCTGTAGGCCACCTGCTGTACTCCCGTATGTGGACAAAAGCACTGTTTGACCTGGGATATATCAGCTTCCAGGAGCCTTATAAGAAACTGATCAACCAGGGCATGATCGGCGGAAGCTCCCGCATGGTGTATCGCGTGCGTGGTACGAATACGTATGTTTCCCATGGCTTGAAAGATCAATACGAGACAGACGAATTGCATACCGATGTCAACATTGTAGATGGTCTGGAGCTCGATATAGCCGCTTTCAGAAACTGGAGGCCTGCCAATAAAGATGCAGAATTCATACTGGAAGATGGAAAATACATCTGTGGTGTGTTACTCGAAAAAATGAGTAAAGGGAAGTACAATACTGTCAACCCCGATGACGTAGTGGAGCGTTTCGGTGCTGATACTTTCCGTATGTACGAAATGTTCCTCGGACCGGTAGAACAGTCTAAACCCTGGGATACTAAAGGTATTGAAGGCGTACACCGCTTCCTGAAAAAACTATGGCGCCTGTTTGCTGATGAACAAAAAGGCATCATTGTAACAGATGCTGCAGCTACGCCTGAAGAGCTGAAAACACTGCACAAGACCATACAGAAAATAGATGCTGATACGGAGAATTTCTCTTACAATACAGCAGTCAGCCAGTTCATGATCTGTGTGAATGAACTGAGCAGCCTGAAATGTAATAAACGCAGCATACTGGAACCGGTATTGATATTACTGGCGCCATATGCACCACATATTGCCGAAGAGTTGTGGCATCAGCTGGGCAATACCACCAGTATCCTGGACGCCCCCTATCCGGTATTTGAAGAAAAATACACTAAGGAAAGCGCCTTCACCTACCCGATAGCGGTGAATGGTAAAACACGTACTGAACTGAGCTTCCCGCTCGATGCAGACAATGAGACCATTGAAAAAGAAGTGTTGGTGAACGAGGCCGTTCAGAAATGGATCGATGGCAAGCCTGTAAAGAAAGTAGTGATCGTAAAAGGCAGGATGATCAACATAGTCATCTAATGATCAAGCTATAAAACGAAAATGCCGCGGTATGTACCGCGGCATTTTCGTTTTATACCAAGGGTTTATTAATCTTACTGATTATAACAAAAAGCGCACTTTTTGTAATTTGCCCCTCTCAACCCATCAGTATGTTAGAACAGATCCTGAAGCGTTATCAGCCCTTTCAGCCGGTAGTATTGTTTGATCCGGAAAATGACAGCCTGCTGGCTATGGACTTCACTGACCGGAATGCCACACTTACTACAGCAATACTGGATGATACCCAAAAGTTCACCGACTATGTAAATCAGCTGCTGGCAGCACATCAGTGCAGGTTTGGCATAGGAGGCTATGCAGAACACAGGACAATTTATGCACGCAGCGAGCACTTCTCTACAGCTGATGAACCCCGTCGCCTGCACCTGGGCATTGATATATGGGGTGAGCCCGGAACACCCGTATTTGCCCCTTTGGAAGGCACCGTCCATAGTTTCCGGTTTAATGATATACATGGCGACTACGGCGCTACTATCATTCTTCGTCACCAGCTGGAGGGATATGTTTTCCATACACTGTATGGCCATCTTTCATTGCGCGACCTGGAAGGCCTGCAGGAGAATATGCGGATCGTAGCCGGCCAGCAGATAGCCCATTTCGGAGATATTCCGGAGAATGGCCACTGGCCTCCTCACCTGCATTTCCAGATCATTATTGACATGGAAGGCAACAAGGGAGATTACCCCGGTGTATGCCGTTACAGCGAAAGGGAAAAATACCTGGCCAATTGCCCGGATCCGAATATTATTCTCCAGATGATCCCTTAATTTATCGACGGCTGCTTACAGCCGCTTTGTCTATCCGGCTGGGTGTATCCTTACCATTTACGATAGAGGTAGCACTGGTAGCGATGGCCTGTATGATGCTGGTGATATTATCAAAGTCCATGCTTTCTATCTCGTCATTCACACTGTGGTAAAGGGTATCTTTATCGATCTGTGTAGTGGAGATGGTATGTGCCGGCACTCCCAGTCTTGCCAGGGTAGCATTGTCTGAACGGTAAAAAAGCTGCTGCTCTGGATAAGGGTCAGGATAGAAATGAAATGCGGAAGATTCCAGGTTGCGGCCCAGTATCTGCCCGAAGTCGGAACGTTCATAACCCGTGATAAAGGCGCTGTTCTTACCGAATTTAGACTCCTTGCCAATCATTTCTATGTTAAACATTGCCACGATCTTTTCAGGGTCCAGCTGGCGTGAAAAATAACGTGAACCATAACCGCCGATCTCTTCACCGGTAAATGCGACAAACAGAATACTGCGTACAGGCGGGTGTGTTTTAAAATACCTGGCCAGCATCAATACAGCAGTCACCCCGCTCGCATCATCATCCGCACCATTGGCAATACTGTCCTGCTTTACCGGCGCCAGGATCCCGATATGATCATAGTGACCGGAAAAGATCACATATTCATCCGGTTTACCGCTGCCGGTGATCATGCCGGCTACATTACAAAGTGGCAGGCGGGTAACTTCCTGCGAAGCCTGAACGGACCATTTACCTGCATCGTCAGACGCCTGCTGTTTTAAAACAAATACAACGGTAGCAGTACTATCCTGTTTACTGGCGCCATGCTGCTGTAATCCGCCGGCATATTGATTGAATTTTTCGGTTTGCGTGCTGTCCACCCATACAAGGGTATTTTTAGGCGTACGTTTCAGCTCCCGTACCTTGCTATCGAAATTATCGCCCGCGTTGATATGGGCTATTTCCACTTCAGTGTCCTGTGTCCAGCTGATATTAGCTTCCACACTGCTTACAAACACTCTTTCTCCCTGGGTTGCTTGTCCGTTCAGTACCAATTCCTGTTTTACCGGTTTAGTGTCGTACTGAAAAAATGATTGTCTGAAGTCATTATCTCCTGCCAGGGGCTGTAACCCTGCCGCTGCAAATTCCTTTTCCAGGAATGTAGCGGCCTTTTCCGCACCAGGTTTGAAGGTTTCACGTCCCTGCATATCATCAGCAGCTAATGTGGATAATATGCGTTTTACTTCTGATTTTTTAATCTGCTGTCCCTGGGTCATGAGCGTGATCAGGCATAGGGCAGGTAGTAATGTATAATATTTTCTCATAGTGTTAAGCGGGTTAAATTTTGTGGCGCTGCATAAATATACCACACAATGTATTACCGGCGTCTTGCAAGCGCCATATTTTTGGTAACTTTCGCCCCGATATGTCTAATCCGCTAAGACCAGAAGAAAATCGCCAGAGCGCGGCAGAAAAGGAGTTTGAGAATAGCATCCGGCCCCGGGAGATCGTGGATTTCTCCGGGCAGGACCAGATCATTGATAACCTGAAAATATTTATCAAGGCAGCCAAATTACGGGGAGAAGCCCTGGATCATATCCTGTTCCATGGCCCTCCGGGCCTGGGTAAAACCACCCTTTCCCGCATTGTGGCCAATGAAATGGGCGTAAATATCAAGGAAACTTCCGGACCGGTAATAGAAAAACCCGGCGACCTGGCAGGCCTGCTCACCAACCTGGAAGATAAGGATGTGCTCTTCATCGACGAGATCCACCGCCTTAGCACGGTAGTGGAAGAGTACTTGTATTCAGCCATGGAAGATTACCGTATTGATATCATGATCGATACCGGTCCCAGTGCACGCTCCATACAGATCACACTGCATCCTTTCACGCTGATAGGCGCTACCACCCGCTCAGGATTACTGACGGCGCCACTGCTCTCCCGTTTCGGTATCAAGTCAAGACTGGAATATTATAGTGCCGCCACCCTGCAAAAGATCATCTGGCGGGCAGCGGGCCTGTTACAATCGAAGATCACTTCAGATGCTGCAATGGAAATAGCCCGGCGCTCCAGGGGCACACCGCGTATTGCCAATGGCCTGCTCAGGCGTGTACGCGATTTTGCACAGGTGATAGGCAATGGCGTTATTGACCTGGAGATAGCACAGTTCAGCCTGAAAGCCTTGAATGTGGATGAATACGGCCTGGATGAAATGGACAACCGCATTCTCCAGGTGATCATTGAAAATTTCAAAGGCGGCCCCGTAGGTATAACTACCATTGCTACCGCTGTAGGGGAAGAAGCCGGCACACTGGAAGAGGTCTATGAGCCGTTCCTGATACAGGAAGGTTTTATCAAACGTACGCCACGTGGCAGGGAAGTGACAGAGAAAGCTTACATACACCTGGGCAAAGCGCCCAGAGGAGGCGGCAGCGGCTTGTTATTCTGATAGTATGCTATAAAAAATAAAAGGGAGCGAAAGCTCCCTTACTTGTTTCCTCCATATAACACTCTATATCCATGTTGGAATGACGTCCGGCGCTGTAGTAATCCTTCCGTTAATCCCTGATCGTGCTATTGTTCGTATGCACCGGAACGTTATCCCTTCTCCAACAGAGTAAAGTAAGTGTAGGTTTTAAAACAGTTATTACATCACATAGAATTTGTATTCTGCGTTAACAGTTTCAGGTAAGTGATGATCGTTCAGCATCTGTTTCAGGTCACGCTCAATATTCCTCGATATTGCCGTCATCGGCGTATCAGTAGGCTTATTGTCGAACGGATCCTGCAGGTGGATCGCCATTTTTTCTATCAGCAGGAAAGAAGCGGCAATCGCTACTACCATAGGCACTTCCACAAACCCGAAATATTCTATCAGGGCAAATGGCAACAGCAGGATGAAAAAGTTCAGGGCGAAATGGATGTAAAGACTATAAGTAGCGGGGAAGACGGTATTCTTGATACGCTCGCACTTACCCATTGCATCGCACAAACGGCTAAGGGTCTGGTCCAGCTGTACCTGCTGGTATTCATTGATCCATCCCTGTTTCAATGCATAATTAAGATCGCGGGCATGCAATTCCAGCAACGCCATGGGTATATTGGTATACCTGCATACATGCGATATCTCCCGCTTGGGGATGTGCCTGTCAAGCCCTTCCCTGCCATCCAGTCCACGCAGGGACTGGCCGAGCGCATAACACCAGGCGATCTGCCTGCGTACCATACGTTCCCTGAAATGCCCTACCTCTTCTCCATCGTAAGCATGATCTATGAATGAAAGCACCTGCCTTGAAAACGTACGCGAATCATTTACAATAGCGCCCCACACTGTTCTTGCCTCCCACCAGCGGTCATACGCCTGATTGGAACGGAATGCCAGCAACAGCGAAATAACAGTCCCCATGATCATCGGCACAGACAATGGAATAGCCATGTGCTTCAGATTAAACCTGTCGTGCAGTAATACCACCACCAGCGTATATACCGCTACGAGCAAAACCTCATACTTTATTTTCCCGAAAACATATTTGAACGGGATATTCTTCTTCAATAACATCTTGTAACGGTTTAATGGTTCTATACTTCAAACAATTCAGACATGGCAGACACCAGGTATTTCTCCTTCCTTGGCGTCAGCGCTATATGATGTACCGGGTATTTGCACTTCCTGATCAATTCTGCCGGATTGTAGCTGTGAGGGCCTGCTTTGCGGAATTCATCCTTTGCGGCACAGGCTATCACGTCTATGTTATGATATAAGAGGAAGTTTCTGAACAGACCTTTACCATTACCTACCAGAAATTCAGTTTTCAACGATTGAATAACGGAGGCGTATTTATTTTTTATGATCTCGCAGGCATCTTTATAGTCGGCAGTAATGAGATCATAGTGTGATGACCTTCTTGACAGCATCATCAGATCCATGATAGAACCTGGCATTTCTACTGCGTGCATCAGGACAATATTAAGTGGTTCACCACCAAAGCGCTCAACCACACCGTGCACTACGCGAAGAGACCGGATAGAAAAATCTGTAGGAATCAATACATGCTTCATGGGTAATTCTTTTAACACAAAACTACCAGCCCGGGGTTAGGAACAGGTAAGCTCCGCATAAAAGCAACTTAAAAAAAGGGTAAAAATGCAGTAAGAAAACACCGTTGGTGTAAGAATGAGGTCAAAAACAGGTAAGAAAACGGTAAGAATGAAACATTATTATGAACGAATATATGTCGGCAATACAATCCTGATCTCCGTTCCCTGGTTCTCTTTACTATTGACGATGATATTTCCTCCATGCAGGCGTATAATATTGCGTGCCAGCGGCAGGCCTATACCATAGCCTTTATATCCGCCGGTGTTGGAAGCACGGTAAAAAGGATCGTAAATAAAAGGCATATCCTGGGCAGGGATACCTATACCATTGTCTTTGATAATAATGATAATGTTCTTGTCTGTAGCAGCCAGGGCCACAGATGCCGGGCGGTTGTCTGAGTATTTACAGGCATTCTGTACAATATTACTTAACGCCAGTTGCAATAGTTGCGCATTCCCTAATATGACGAGCTTATCTTCCTCTTCAGGCAGCATGGTATAGTCAATGGCCACCTTGTTGTCGGGGTTGATACGATCTATTGTTTCTTTTACTGTAAAGATCAGTTCATCTGTACGTATTTTCTCCAGCTGTTGCCGTTTTCCGTCAAAGCCTGTCTGGGCAAGGCTCAACAAACTTTTGGTGATATGTTCAAGTCTTTCGGCCTCTTTCAGTATCACTGATAGTGATTGCCGGTAATGCTCTTCATTGCGTTGCCTGTTCAGCGCCAGTTCTGCCTCCCCGATAATAGCCGTGAGCGGAGTGCCCAGCTCGTGGGAGGCATTACTTACGAAGTTGTTCTGTGTTTCGAAGGCTGTCTCCAGGCGGTCCAGCATATTGTTGAAGGTCTGAGCCAGTTCTGTCATTTCATCTTTACTGGTTGGTGTATCCAGCCGCAGGTGCAGGTTATGTGCCCGGATATCTTTTACCCGGGAAGTGATCTGGCGGACGGGCTGCAGGATATAGCGGGAAAAGAAAAGCCCGGCAGTAACGATCACTACTGCAGCAATGGCCATGCAGATAATGAGGGTTCTTCTCAGTTCGGTCATAAAGTGCTGACCGTATTCATTATTGGCAGAAACTATTACAACATATTTCCCCGCTTCGTTCTCAAACAATACTCCCTGGTAAAAAATATCCCTGTGGCGGTAAGTAGCCTTTCCCTGGGCCTTTACCTTTTCATAGAAGCTCTGGCGCAGGGGCTTAAGGCCCGGATCAGGAGCAGGGCTACCGGTTGTATCTATTCTCAGGAAATATTCTTTTTCGTGAGGCAGGCGCTCCAGGTGCTCGTTCCGGATCTCGGCATAAGCAGCGCTATTGTCTTTGTCTTGTGTAAACCTGGCCCTGGCGGCAATATATGCGCGGATCTCCAGCCGTTTATAGAAGTCGTCGAAAGACTGACGACTAACAAGGAAATAGGCGAAAGCCGCCATCATCAGGATAATGGAGATGGTGAGGGCGATGAATAAACCTAATATTTTGTTACGTATGGTCATTCTTCTTCTTTCAGCATATAACCCATTCCTACTACAGTCTGGATCAGGGCAGGTTGTTCTTTACGGTTTACCTTCTTCCGCAGATAGTTGACATAAACGTCCACTACTTTGGTGTTCATATTAAAATCAATACCCCATACGTTTTCCAGTATTTCCATCCTGGAGAGCACGCGGCGGGGGTTTCTCATCATATATTCCAGCAGCCTGTATTCAGTAGCTGTAAGCACAATGTTTTCGCCATAACGGCTGGCGCTTTTGGTATTCAGGTCCAGTTCAAGATCGGCAACCTTCAGCACATTGGCATTATGATGATTATTGGTTGTTGTATTGGCGGCGTTATCAGGATTACGGCGCAGCAGTGAGCGTATGCGCGCCAGTAATTCGGCCTGTTTGAAAGGTTTGACAAGATAGTCGTCTGCACCGCTGTCCAGGCCGGCCACCACATTCTCCGTTGAGCCAAGGGCAGTGAGCATGAGAATGGGTGTTGTATCGTTCTGTTTGCGCAATGCCTTGCAAACCGCCATTCCATTCATACCGGGCAGCATCACATCCAGGATGATCAGCTGAAAACTATGCTCCGTGGCCATTTGCAGCCCAGACTGGCCATCCAGTGCTACGCTTACATCGTACCCCGCTTCTGAAAGATAACGGCGTATGAACGACACCACTGATGGTTCATCTTCAATAAGTAAAAGTTTCATACATCTCTGATATGATTTCCTACAAACAGAAAGCTCCAGGCGGAAGCTGAAACGCTCAGGTTTCTTCGCCGGGAGCTATCCCAATAACTGTCTTAATATAATCAGTCCTTTACCACCAGGCGGAAGCCGTTGCCGTGAATATTGACAATCTCGATATCCGGATCTTCCTTCAGGTATTTGCGGAGTTTGGCGATGTATACATCCATACTACGTCCATTGAAATAGGTATCACTACCCCAGATCTTTTTCAGGGCCAGTTCTCTCGGCAGCAGGTCATTCTTGTGCTCGCACAGCATGCGCAGCAGTTCGTTTTCTTTAGGAGACAATGTATGGGAGTCACCGTCTCTTGTCAGGGTACGCAGGCGGGCATTGAATGCATAACGCCCGATCCTGAATTCATGCTGCTCTTCTTCTTTACTGTTGAGCTCCTGGTTACGCTTCAGGATAGCCTTTATTTTCAGCAGCAGCAGTTCGCTGTCGAAAGGTTTTGCTATATAGTCGTCAGCGCCCAGTTTATAACCATGGATCACATCTTCCTTCATTGTTTTGGCAGAGAGGAAGAACAGCGGAATGTCGGGATCCACGTCACGGATCTCCTCTGCCAGCTTAAAACCATCCATATTGGGCATCATGATGTCCAGCAGGCAGATATCAAATTTCTCGCGTCTGAAGGCTGCCAGCGCAAGTATACCATCGCGGCACAACTCTACGTCATAGTCATTCAGTTCAAGATAATTCTTCAACACCATTCCCAGGTTGGTATCATCTTCCGCCAGCAATATTTTTGGTTTACGTTCTTCCATATTCAATAAAGTATTAATGTGCAAACAAATATAGGTATTATTACAGTGCGCCAATGCCAGGCCCTTGCATACAGAAAGTTAAAATTAGGTAAAAAGGGTATAAGGGGCGTCCCTTCCGGGGCTATTTACTGATCAGGGATGTAAAGTTATAACGCAGGTTCTTATAGGCCACCATATCCACCTTTACGCTGCCTACGGAGATAGGGCTATCGATACGCAGGGGCACTTTGTTGGCGTCGTCACTTACCCATACGGTCATTTTTTCACCTCCTTCGAACATCGTTCCCTGGATGAGCAGTGGTGCGAACCTGATAGCGCGGAACTTGCCAAACTTGGTTTCAATGGTCTCTTTGCCTATATAACGGATATAGATATTGTAGATCTTATCATCCAGGTACATGTCAAAGGGAATTTTGTCGCCGGGTTTGTATTTATCGAAATTGATGTTCCTTGCATAATAGATAGCGCTGATGACATCCTGCACGCAGGCGGGGGTTTTAATGGTAGTTTTCTCGCTGACAGCGGTATTATGCACGTGGTCGAAGGTAACGTTGTTGTATATCTTATAACCGCCTTCATCTACGTTCCTGACGAAGTGTTGGGGCAGCAGCGTGGCGGTGTCTATATAACTTTCGTACTTGTCCCTTACTTTAAAGAACCAGTCATAGGTACGGAATGTTTTACCTTCCCCTGTTACATGGTAGACGTCTCTCCCGTTGAGTTTTTCCAGCTGGCAGTTAAATACGGCTTCGCCGGCGCCTATAAAGAGTTTGCCGAGGTTATAATAAACTTTGAGCGTTATGCTTTCCCCGGCTTTAAAACTGGTATTGGTAATTCCGCAGAATTCGTTCTGTGCAATTGCGGGACGGATAGCGGCCAGACTAATGATAATCAGTAGAAGACACCTCATTGATGAAAGCTATTTTTCCTTAAAAATCTTTATTCCCAGCAACAACACACTTCCCAGGATAGCTGGCAGAACCAGGTTGATAAACCAGATGCATACAGTGGCTGCGATAATTCCGGGACTATTGGTACTCAGTAATCCCATAAAGTACAGGCTGACCTTTCCTCTGAGTCCAAGTTCCGCAATAGCGATAGTAGGTACCAGGGCCATTACAAGATAAACAACAGCATTCATCAAAAAACCTTGCCACCAAAGCATCTCCACGCCCAATGTGTCAAGCAAAATCAAATACTGTGCCGAGAAGACAATGTATCTGATGGCGGAAAGCAGCAGTAGATGCTCAAGGTCGCCGGCTGAGTAACGAACAATGATCTGGACAAATATCCGGGCTTTTCTCAACAATGGGATCTTTTCAAATATCGCCAGGATGATCTGTAACCGAAAATATAACAATATGACCAAGGCACAAATAACTATTAACAATCCTAACAGTATTTTCTCCCAGAAATGGGGAGCGAAATAGCCATTTCCCTTTACCAGCGGGAATTTGTTGATATAATAGCACAGGCCAGTTAACCCAAAGATAATAGTGACGATAAGCTGGCTGAAACTGCCCACCATGGTGGCAGCAATGGCTTTAAGCTTACTCCTGTTATTCCTGAGGTATAACACTCTTCCTCCGTACTCACCGATACGGTTAGGGGTATTAATGGAAAAGGACACGCCTGAGAGCACCGCACTGAACGCCCGGAGGAAAGATATATGTTGTAACGGCTTGACCAGCAACTGCCACTTGCGGGCTTCCAGGCCCCAATTGAGGAACATCCCCGCCACCACTGCCAGCAAACCCATAGCCCCCCTGGTTTCCAGGGTGGTCATCATTTGCCACAAAGATGCCTTCAGGTTGGGGTGATGCAGCAATTGTGTATAGATGGAATAGGCTAACCAGGTAAAAAGCACTGCTCCCAGCAGATAATTGAGAATTATTTTGGTATTTTTGTTCAGACATCAAGATTTTGGCAAAAATAAACTGTGGTTGGCAAACAAGTCAAAAATAATTCTGGGCATCGACCCCGGTACGCTTGTGATGGGTTACGGACTGATACTGGTGGAAGGATCTAAGGCCAGCCTGCTGGAAATGGATGTGCTGAAGCTGTCCCGTCATAAAGACCACTACGAAAGGCTACAACTGATACACGCCCGTGTAAATGAACTGATACGTGTGCACAAACCGGTTTCCTGTGCAATTGAAGCTCCCTTCTTTGGTAAGAATGTGCAAAGTATGTTAAAGCTGGGCCGTGCTCAAGGCGTAGCTATTGCCACTGCAATGCAGGCAGGAGTGCCTGTGACCGAGTACTCTCCCAAAAAAGTTAAACAATCCATTACGGGTAATGGTAATGCAGATAAAGAGCAGATTTGGCAGATGTTACAAAGAATACTACATTTCAAGGAGCGACCTGAATTCCTGGATGCGTCTGATGCTCTCGCCGTTGCGGTGTGCCATTTCTTCCAGGAGTCAAGTGTTTTACCGGATACACGCAAAGCCAAGGGCTGGGAACAGTTCCTCAAACAGAACCCCGAAAGAATAGCAGAATAATCATTGTTATGACAGATAATTCCAGGTTTAAGGCGGACGTTTTTCCAGAAGTTGATAAATTGTATTTACTTTGAATTAAAATCTTCATAAACGCTCCCAGACGGTAATTGGGGCTTTACACCATGAACTATGGTATTTATAATCAGCATCACAAGCTATGAAAGCAAGAATCCTATTGGTGGAAGATGATCAAAATGTTGGTGCGGTAACAAAGAAACGATTAGAAGAAGCGGGCTACGATGTGGTACATAGCACAGACGGACAAATGGCCTGGGAACAGTTCCAGTCGCGGACCTTTGACATATGTTTACTGGATGTTGTTATGCCGAAAAAAGATGGCTTTACACTGGCAGAGCAGATCCGTAGAAAAAATGACTTCATTCCCATACTCTTTCTGACCTCGAAAGCGCTGGATGAGGATAAGATCAAAGGTTTCAAAACCGGCGCCGACGACTATATTACCAAGCCTTTTAGTATGCAGGAACTCCTGCTGCGCATTGAAGTATTCCTGAAAAGGAGTAAAACTGCAAACAGCGCAGCGGAAAAGCGTACGCAATACAATATAGGCAAACTGACCTTTGACTACAATGACCTCATACTCCGTGAAAAGAACGGAGACGTTTCCAGTACACTTACCCAAAAGGAAGCCGACCTTCTGAAATATCTCTGCGATAATGCCAATAAGACACTGAAAAGGGAGGAAATATTATTTCATGTATGGGGCAAAGATGACTACTTCCTTGGCCGCAGCATGGACGTATTCATTACCAAACTCAGAAAACATTTCCGCTCAGACCCCTCCATCAAACTGGAAACCCTTCATGGAGTAGGTTTCCGCTTCAACGTCCCAGGTCAGCTGTAATCTTCTGCTGTATTGCTTTAAATTCTTCCTCCGACAACTTTAGCTTGGGGCGTGAAAAGTTCATGTCGTCAGCCGTATTGATCGGTATCAGATGCATATGTGCATGTGGTACTTCCAGACCGACAACGCTTACACCTACACGATTGCAGGGGAAATGACGCTCTAAGGACTCTGCAATAGGTTTTGCAAACAATAACCACTCTCCCAGCAGATCGTCGGTTACATCAAAAAACTTATCTATTTCTACTTTAGGTACGATAAGGGTATGGCCTTTGACCAAGGGGAAAATATCCAGGAAGGCATAAAAGCTATCGTTTTCGGCTATTTTGTAACTGGGGATCTCACCTTTGATGATCTTTGTAAAAACAGTCATGGTCCTCATTTTTAATGCACATAAAGGTATAAAAAAAAGCCCGCCCCTGTCGAACAAAGGCGGGCTTTTCATATAATGATCTTATACGTTTATACTGTAATATTCTCAATCTTAAATTTCAAACTACCGTTTGGCGCCTGCACGTCTGCAATGTCACCTACAGTCTTGCCTAACAGGCCTTTTCCGATAGGAGAGGTCACTGAGATCTTGTTCAGTTTCAGATCAGCTTCCTTTTCAGAAACCAACTGGTAGGTAACCGTCTTCTTATTAGCCATATTTGTAATAGTTACCTTACATAATATGGAGACTTTGGAGGTATCAATGGAATCAGCTTCCACCACTCTTGCCGTTGCAATCGCACTTTCCAGCGAGGCAAGTCTTGCTTCATGCATTCCCTGCGCCTCTTTGGCGGCATCATACTCAGCATTTTCTTTGAGGTCACCTTTTTCCCGCGCTTCTGCAATAGCTCTGGCAATCTCCGCGCGACCTTTGGTCTTGAGGTAGTTGAGCTCTTCCCGCATCTGGTCCAGGGTCTCTTTGGTAACGTAGTTTATACCAGACATAACGTTATTGTTTTAGAATAAAGAAAAAAAATCAACGCCCCCGTTTGCACAGAAGCGTTGTAAAATTGGTATACCGCAAATATAATATTTTTTACATCACCTTGTTTAAATACCCCTAACAAATATTGTCATATTTACGGTATTTATAATAGAAGAGGCTGAAATGTAAAATCACCTAGATCACATGCAATTTCTCCAGTACGATCCTGGCCATCTTTACGCTGGCCTCATGGGAATAACCTGCTATATGCGGGGTAATGATCACATTTGGCATATGTAGGAGCTTTTCGAAGCGCTCTTTTTCCGCCGGGCTGTAAGTAGATAATTTTTCATTTTCCAGCACGTCGAGACAGGCTCCTCTTATTGTTTCCGCTTCAAGAGCATTCAACATATCATCCGTATTAACGATCTTTCCCCTGGCGGCGTTAATGAACCATACCGGTTTCTTAAAAGACTGCAGGAAGGCGGTATTGACCAGGTGGTGCGTTTCTGCTGTGAGCGGCAGATGTACACTTACCACATCTGCTTTTTCAAACAGCTGGTCCATTGTTGCTTCCTGCACATAGTTGTCACTGAAACCCGTCTTATATTTATCATACGCCAGGATCTCCACGTCAAAGCCTCTGAGCTTGCGGGCAAAGGCGCCACCTGTATTACCAAAGCCAATGATACCTACCGTCAGCCCGTTCAGCTCAAAGCCCCGGTTACCATCCCGTTCCCAGATACCCTGCCGGAGCTCCAGGTTACTTTTCTGAATATTATTCATGAGGCTTAGTAACATGCCCAATGCCTGTTCTCCCACGGCATCACAATTCCCCTCAGGACTGCTGGCACAGTGAATGCCCTTACTCTCTGCATAAGGCACATCAATCAGCTCCATACCACTTCCCAGCCTGCCGATCCACTGCAGCTGACCAGCGCGGTCTATCAGCCCTTTATCTACCTTTATCCTGGTAGTGACGATCATTCCCATGAATTCAGGGATGGCTGCCACCACCTCATCGTATGTGATGGATGGACGGTAGCTTACTTCATATCCTTTTTCTTCCAGTTTGTTGATTAAATAATCGTGCACCTTCGCGGTGATCAATACTTTCCTGCTCATATCATCTTATGGGATAATGCTGCAAAATCTGCTATACTCAGCTCTTCTGCCCTTTTATTAAAAATGCTGTCCTGAAGATATTCCTTGTCAAACAGCGGCTTTAACGGATTGCGTAACTGCTTCCGACGCTGGCCAAAAGCTGTTTTTACCAGTACGAAGAATTTCCGGTCGCTGGCGATATCATATGGTTGCTCCAGCCGGTGCAACCTGATCACTGCCGACTTCACCTTGGGAGGCGGATTAAAACAGTTCTCATGCACCTCAAACAGGTATTCCACCCTGTAGTAAGCCTGGATCAGTACACTCAATATCCCATATTCCTTCCCTTTCGTAGCCGCAATACGCTGTGCCACTTCTTTCTGAAACATACCCACTACCGTTGGCACCTGCTGCTTCCATTCCAGGATGCGGAACATGATCTGGGAAGAGATATTATAGGGGAAATTACCGATCACCGTGAACTGACCTTCGTAAGGCACAGGCGTATCCAGGATGCTTTCATGTATGATCTTTCCCTGTATGGCAGGGTAGGTCTTTTCCAGGTATTGCACCTTTTCAGCATCCAGTTCCACTGCCTTGAAGTGAACATCAGGTATTTCCAGCAGATATTTGGTAATAGCGCCCGCGCCCGGACCTACTTCTACTATCTGCTGACCAGGAATTACAGGTAAGGAGTCCACAATCTTCCTGCAGATGTTCTCATCTTTCAGGAAATGCTGCCCCAGCGATTTTTTGAGTGTATACATGATTAGCCCGCAAAATTACGGAAAACTTGGCGCAATGCTGCAAGATACCGGGGAACTGCCTGTACAGCTTCCCGGCTATTATTCTTATATTTGCCTATTATTCTCAATACACATGAGTAGCAACACCCACACAAATAAACCGGTAATCGGCATTACTGTCGGCGATATCAACAGCATCGGCGCTGAGATCATCATCAAGACCTTTGCAGACAACAGAATGCTGGAGTTTTGTACGCCGGTGATATTTGCTTCCAATAAAACCATCAACTTCTACAGGAAGCTGATGAATGAAAACAACTTCAATTACCAGAGCCTGAAAGACTTCACCCGTCTGAACCACAAACAGGTGAATGTTTTCAACTGCTGGGAGGAAGAAGTACAGATCACCCCCGGCGTTCTGAATGAAGTAGGTGGTAAATATGCAGCCCGTTCATTGGCAGCGGCCATTGAGTGCCTGAAAGAAGGCCATATCCAGGGCCTGATCACCGCTCCTATCCACAAAAAGAATATCCAGAGCGAGCAATTCAATTATACCGGCCATACTCCCTACCTGCGGGATGCTTTCGAAGCGAAAGACGTGCTCATGTTCATGACAGCAGAAAACATGCGGGTGGGCCTGCTCACCGAACATGTGCCGGTGGCAGATATTTCGAAATACGTGACAAAGGAAAATATCCTTGCCAAGCTCCAGATGATGAGGGATAGCCTGATCAGGGACTTTGGGATTGATAAACCCCGGATTGCTGTGCTGGGCCTGAACCCTCATGCCGGAGACGATGGCCTGATAGGACAGGAAGAGATCAAAGAGATCGTCCCCGCTATCCAGCAGGCGAAAAATACAGGCATTCTCGCTTTTGGCCCTTACAGTGCCGATGCATTTTTCGCCCGTGATATGCACAGCCAGTTCGACGGTGTGCTGGCCATGTACCACGATCAGGGCCTGATCCCGTTCAAATCGCTGGCTACCGGCAGCGGCATCAACTATACAGCCGGTCTCCCTATTGTACGCACCTCTCCGGATCATGGTACCGCATTTGACATTGCCGGTAAGAACCTGGCAGATGCCGACTCTTTCCGCCAGGCCATCTTTACCTGCCTGGACATCCTGGAAAAAAGAGAAACATATGCAGAGAATACCAGCAATCCTCTGAAGAAAATAGAACTGGTTTCAGAAAAGTTAGCTTAAGTTATAAATTGTAAAAAGAAAGGGAGTGCCGTTCACACAGCACTCCCTTTCTTTTTACAATCAGATTTAGATATGAAAGGAAATAATCTCCAGTAAACCCTTCCGCTCTCCACGGTAGATCTTGTTCTGGCCATTCAGCACATTTTCAGCAGCCTGCATATCATATATATCCAGCTGATCGGCGTCCAGCAGTGATAACAGGTTCTGTATCTTTTTGCGGCTGAACTGCTGCAAACGGCTGCCTATATAACTCTCCATAGTATCCAGCATTTCTTCTGCCTTTGAGGTGGAGCCGAGGGGCAAGCCTTCCGCATGGACCATATAATCCATAATTACTGCATTTGTTTTCGTTCTTGAGCAGAAGTTCCGCATAATGCTCAGGAACTGCTCTTCAGAGATATAATGTATGATACCCTCAAATATGATCAATGCCGGCTGTTGCGGATCATATCCCGCATCAATCAATGTATTCATCAGCTGGTGGGTATTATTAATGTCGGCCTGCAACGTATGTAATCTTTCATCGTGGAAAGCAATAGCTGCATATATCTCCTGCTTTTCCCGCATATTGGCGCTGTCCACCTCGTAAATACCTGCAAGCTGCTGCTCAGGGAAATATTCTGTCAGCTGCAGGGCAAGAGGATCCAGGCCAGCCGCGAGGATACACACCTGCTGACGGGGATGCTGCGCCATCAGTTGTTTGATCAGGTACCTGATCATTCTTTTTCTCAGTAATAATGCTTCGCGGAATAAAGGAGTAATACGGCTCAATTCATCTGCCAGGTTCTTTACCTGGCTGAAATCAATATGGGCAAGATATTCTCTTCCCAGTCCTTCTTCGTACAAACTTTTGACATAGGTCAGTACCAGTGCAGAAGTGGAGGCCACGCTCAGCTTGTTCACACCACCAGTTTTCATGGAATTTACTTTTCAAGGTTAACAGATGACAGGGTTAATTTGTTAACGCGTCTCATTAAAGATACCCCGAATAACTGATACCGTATTGCAGGTGAGCTGAATGGACAGAGAAAAGCCAGGAATTAACGGGAAGATAATCCGCGTTAAATTCCTGGCTCGGGATGCCTGATTTCCGGTCTGTTATTTTATCTGCGCTAACAGCCCTTTTGTATATGCTTCTCCCCAATGAGGCGCTATACTGCTGGCTGGCTTAAATGTGCTGAACTTTTGCAGCGCTATCTCGAATTTCTTTTTGGCTTCAGTCTTACTGCCACCGAATTGTTCCGGTGTATAGAACAGAGATTGTCCCTGCAGCATATACACTCTCGGATTCTCCTGGTTGATCTGGTTAGCCTGTGTCAATAATTCGACTGATTCCATGCCATATTTCATACCTCTGTTGGCTGGATCTACACGAATACGGGAAGACGCTATCAATGACTTGATGCAGTTTATCTCGTCATTCTTAGGACTGATTGCTTCCGCCTGCTCAATATTTACTGCTGCCTTATCTGCCAGGTCGTCTACTTTATCATTATCACGTTGCATGAATGCGCTCATTACATAGCAATAACTGGCATAATAAAAGGGCAACCACTGTGTTTTTTCTGCTGCACCGATACGCTCAAAAGTGTTACCGATCTCGAGTAATCTGTCAGGGTTAAAATTCGTGGAGTCATCCAGCATGGCAACATTTTTTGCCATAACACCCTCGTACTGGGCGCTCTGCGCCATAGATGCTGATGCAAGTCCAACGAACAGACAAATGGAAAACAAAATACGCTTCATTGTAAAAGTGTTTAAGTGTTAATTGTAGTTTATAATAACGGTTTTAGAATGGGCTATAGATTATTGATCACATCCTGCCTTCTGTCTATTCCGAAGTTCATGAACATACCGAGGTAAATGAACCGGGGAATATTAGGCACGATTTCCTGCCTCCGCAATTTATCTGATGAATAGCGGTAACCATATACCTGTCTGAAGTTCGGTGCATTGGACACTGACAGTACAAATATGGTAAATGCTTTGCGGATGGAAGTCAGGTAACTGGCGCTTAATCCGATGGAATTATAGGTCATGGTTTTTTCAGACATAAACTTGCTATCCGGCAGATTCGGGTTGTAATATGGTCTTCCTGTTGAGAAAGTATATGTAATACCTAAATTGGTGGATATAGCCGGGATATTGTATTTATATACCACGCTGAAAGTATGCTTTGCCGCGAAATCAGGCTGCACCTCGAAAGGATAGTTCAGGTAGTTACGCTTTGTATCCAGGTAAGAATAAGAGATCCAGTAATCGGTGTTTCTGATCGTTTTGCGGTCGCGCCAGAACAACTCAATACCTTTGGCGTAGCCTGTGCCCGAAGTGGTAGTATCGGGACTGGTTTTAACCAGGTCATGATATTTCTTGTAAAAGGCCTCCACTCTTAATGTGTAGTGCTTAGCCACCCACTGATAAGTAGCGATGTAATGTGTTGCCTTCATGTAACCCAGATCAGGTTTGAAACGGAGGTATTGCTGTTCCGGCTTCTGATAAAAATCGCCGTAAGCGAGAGATACCTGGCTTAAGCCTGTCAGTTTATAAGCCAACGATACACGGGGCGCCACATTTGCTTTATCCAGTCTGGAAGAGTATTCCATTCTGCCACCAAAGCGGCCTACCAATCGTGGCGTAACATAAATATCACCTTCCACGAAACCGGCAGCATAGTTGTCGGCATAGTTGGCCGGCCAGTTATTAAAGGCAGACTTTTCCACTGCATACTGATATTCTCCTCCGAAACGCAGCAGGGAATATTGTCCCAGGCCTTTTGTCAGCATGGCTTTTACCTGTGCCAGTTCTGACTGGTTCTTTACTTTGGCAGGCTCACTCTTATTCAGTGTGTCCAGGTCAATCTTATCAACATTCACGCTGTAAGAGAGGCCCGCATTGAACTTCCAATCATTGCCCAGGCTTTCTTTGTATGTCAGGTTGGTATAGATATTATGGTTCCTCAATTCAAACTGCTCATCATAACCCGGATGCTCCAGGCTGGGACGGATAGTACCCATATGGGTCCTGTTACCGTATCCATAGAACTTAAGCATACCAGTTTTTGAAGTCTTTCTCCGGAAATTGGCGGAAGCGCCCATTATTTCGGGATTGGCACTGAATTTATACTTTGGCTTCAGTACATCCAGGTAGGGTCCCAGGTTGGTATAATCAGCTTCAAGACCATAGGAGCCTTTTTTATCTTTCGACAATTCTTCCAGTCCACCACTCACTCCTATCACAGAGGCGCCCAGGGAATAAGAAGAGCGCTGAGGCAGATCGGTCGATTCGAGGATCAGCGCAGAGGACAGGCCCTGACCATACTGGGCAGAATATCCACCGCTGCTGAAGGTCGTGCCTTTAAACAGGAAGGGAGAGAAACGGCCGCGGCCGGGTTGATCGGGGAGACCGGAGTAAAACGGGTTACGCACCATCATACCGTCTATGTAGGTCTGTGTTTCGTAGCCGGTACCTCCACGTACGAACAACCCTTCCCTGTCGTTCGTCTGCTGTGTACCAGGTAAGGTTTTCAGTGCATTCACGATATCAGCGCCTGCGCCGGCAGTGGTCACGATGTCAAGGGGTTTCAGTACGGTGGTCTTCCCTTCATCACTTGCTTCAAAACTTCCGGCAGTGATCGTTACCACCTTCAGATCATTGACATTATTGCGCATGATTATATTTACCTCGAGTGTCCCGTTAATGAACACTTTTTGTTCCTGAGTGGTATATCCCAACAGCGTGGCAGTGATGTACTGAACGCCTTTTACATCAGTGGTAAAGGAGAAGCTTCCGTCCGCGGTGGTGGTAGCCCCATCGTAGGTGTCTTTTACGGCAATGTTCACACCCTGCAAAGGGCGCTTTTTGCCGTCGGTAACTTTACCGGTAATGCGCTGTTGTGCCATCATGCAAACCGGTAAGAATAATGTTGCCAGAATCAGGTTGAGTTGTTTCATGGGGGATTCGATATTTAACAGAACAAAGCTACTCTGACACCCGCCCCTTTTCAATCCATAAAAGGTAAAGACAGGGAAGATTGTCGGTGAAAACAGGGGATTTGTCGGCAGGAATTGAACGCAAAGATAGGGAATAAAAAAAGCTCACCGGCGAAACCGGTGAGCTAGATAAAAAGATGTATGCTGAATTAAGCGAATCTTGGTTTCAGTTCGTTTACCAGTGTCACCATACGTTTCAGGCCGTCTTCAGGCAGGTTACCCTTTTTGAATTCGCCCAGCACTTCTGGCAGGCGTACTTCCATTTCGTGCAGGAAAGCCTCTTCGAATGCTTTTACATTCTTCACAGGCACTTCACGCAGCAAACCGTTGGTACCCAGGTAGATCATTGCGACCTGTTTTTCCACGGAGTATGGAGCGAACTGGGCCTGTTTCAGGATCTCCACGTTACGCGCACCTTTATCCAGTACTACTTTGGTAGCAGCATCCAGGTCACCACCGAATTTGGAGAACGCTTCCATTTCACGGTATTGCGCCTGGTCCAGTTTCAGGGTACCGGCTACTTTCTTCATGGATTTGATCTGAGCGTTACCACCTACGCGGCTTACAGAGATACCCACGTTGATTGCAGGTCGGATACCGGCGTTGAACAGGTTGGATTCCAGGAAGATCTGACCATCAGTAATGGAGATCACATTGGTTGGGATGTATGCAGATACGTCACCGGCCTGTGTTTCAATGATAGGCAGCGCTGTCAGGGAACCACCACCTTTTACCAGGTGCCTGATAGATTCTGGCAGGTCGTTCATCTGTTTAGCGATTTCATCCTTGCTGATCACTTTCGCAGCACGTTCCAGTAAGCGGGAGTGCAGGTAGAATACGTCACCAGGATAAGCCTCACGGCCAGGAGGACGACGCAGCAGCAGGGACACTTCACGGTAAGCAACGGCCTGTTTGGACAGATCATCATAGATGATCAGCGCAGGACGACCGGTGTCACGGAAGAATTCACCGATAGCAGCACCGGCAAACGGAGCGTAGAACTGCAGAGGAGCCGGATCGGAAGCAGAAGCTGCAACGATGGTAGTGTAAGCCATAGCGCCGGCTTCCTGCAGGGTTTTCATTACACCTGCAATAGTAGAGGCTTTCTGACCTACTGCTACATAGATACAATAAACTGGTTTACCAGCATCGAAGAATTCTTTCTGGTTGATGATGGTGTCGATACAGATAGCGGTCTTACCGGTCTGACGGTCACCGATCACCAGCTCACGCTGTCCACGGCCGATAGGGATCATGGCATCGATAGCCTTGATACCGGTCTGCAGCGGTTCTTTTACCGGTTCACGGAACAGAACGCCCGGAGCTTTACGTTCCAGCGGCATTTCATAAAGTTCACCAGTGATAGGGCCTTTACCGTCGATAGCAGCACCCAGTGTATTTACGACGCGGCCAACCATGCCTTCACCAACTTTGATGGAAGCGATCTGACCGGTACGGCGTACTTTAAAACCTTCTTTGATCTCTCCGGATTCACCCATCAATACCACACCTACGTTGTCTTCTTCCAGGTTCAAAGCGATGGCTTTTACACCATTTTCAAACTCAACCAGTTCTCCATAACCAACGTTGTTCAATCCATATATACGAGCGATACCGTCTCCTACCTGCAACACAGTACCTACCTCTTCCAGGTCGGCAGCAGCATTGAAGTTGCTTAGTTGCTGGCGTAATATCGCCGAAATTTCATCAGGTTTTATCTCCACCATAATGTATGCTTTTTATAAAAGGTCGTTAAAGTGATTAAATATAACGACAACAGCTTTGCGTGTACGCAGCGGCTGCTGTGAATTGTCTTATTTGATTGCAGGTACGTAAATGTTCTCTGCAAACTGTTTTTTGATATCATTCAGATCGCGCAGTACGGAAGCATCAAACAGCTTGTTGTCTGTTTCCAGTACAAAACCACCGATCAGGTCTGCATTTACAGCTGTTTCCAGCTTTACCTGCTTGTCTGTGCCGGCCTGTACTTTATTTTTGATCATCTCCAGAACAGCTGCATCCAGTGGAACTGCGGTCGTGATCTTCACTTTGCTGATGTTCTTTAACACATCATACTGCCTACTGAACTCCTGTGCAATTTCCGGCAGGTTGCCTTCCCTTCCCTTTGCTACCAGCAGTTTCACGAAAGCTGCGGTAATAGCGTTTGTACGGCCTTCAAAGATGGCAGCCAGGATCTGCTGTTTCTTGTCAGGCTTAACAATAGGGCTTCTCAGCAACGCAACAACGTCTGGATTGGTTTTAGACAGTTGCTGCATGAACAGCATGTCGGCATGTACCGCTTCCAGCTGCCCTTTTTCAGAGGCCAGATCTACCAGAGATTTTGCATACCGGGATGCTAAACGGGGATTCTGCATATTTATAATCTTTGGGCTTTTCAAGGGGAAAGCTACAGAGGAAAGACAATCCTGTCATCTATCTCCTGTAGCTCCCGGCTTGCCAGCCTATCTCTTTAGTTTAATTTGATTTCTCCAGCCAGTTCTTTGATGTAACCTTCCTGAGCTGTCTTGTCAGACAGTTCTTTACGTAACACCTTCTCTGCTACTTCTATCACCAGTTTACCTACTTGGTTCTTAACGTCTGTCAGAGCAGCCATTTTCTGGTTGTCGATAGCCGTATAAGCTTCGCTGATGATCTTCTTAGCTTCCAGCTGCGCCTGTGCTTTCGCCTCGCTGAGGATCTGATCTTTAGCATCTTTTGCTTCCTTCAGAATCTTACTTCTCTCAGCTTTTGCTTCTGCCAGTACGTGCTCATGTTCAGCTTTCATCTGCGCCATTTCTTCCTTCACTCTTTCCGCAGATGCAATAGCATCAGAAATAGAGGTTTCCCTTTCTTTCAACGTGGACAGAATTGGTTTCCACGCAAATTTCTTCAGGATGAGGAATACAATAATGAATATGAGTAATGAAATGAAAAACAAGCCTAACGCGGGCTGCAACAGATCCATGATTATGAATATTTATTTGGTTCGCAAGTTGATTGATAAGCAATCCGGATACACATCCTTTGTAAAACATTACTGCATCCTTTGCCCTGTGCGCCGGATGCAGTAAAAAGTTTAGCCTTACAGCACTACTGCCAACAGACCAGCGATAACGCCGAACAGGGCAACACCCTCTACCAGCGCCGCAGCCAGGATCATGTTTGCACGGATGTCGTTTGCAGCTTCTGGCTGACGAGCGATGGATTCCAGCGCGCTTTTACCGATGTTACCTACACCGATACCAGCTGCGATAGCAGCGATACCAGCACCAATAGCACCACCAGCCTTAGCCAGACCTGCTGAAGCAGCAGCAGCTGCAGCAGCTTCAGGAGCAGCCTGCAATAAAACAGTTAAAATTGCCATAATGAATGTGTATTTATATTTGATTACTAATTTGTCCTACAATAATTAATGATGCCCGTGGCCATCATGATGATCATGATGTGGCTGCTCCATGCCCTGTCCAATGAACACCGCCGTCAGGTTCGCAAAAATGAACGCCTGAATAAATGCTACCAGCAGTTCCAGCATCATCATCACGATGTTGAACAGCACAGTGATCGGTAAGAAACCATATCCTGCCGCTTTGTTCAGGGAACCGAAGATAAATACCAGGGAAATAATGCTCAGGATAATGATGTGACCAGCCAGGATATTGGCGAACAGTCGTATCATCAGAGACACCGGCTTAGTGAAGATACCAATGATCTCAACAGGTACTAAGATAGGCTTTACCCATCCCGGAACCGGTGGGTTCAGTGTATGCGCCCAGAAATGCTTATTTGCGCTGAACGTGGTTACTACGAAACTGATCAGGGCCAGGGCAAAAGTAACCGCAATGTTACCGGTCACGTTAGCAGAACCTGGCAGTAAGCCTAACAGGTTGTTTATCAATATAAAAAAGAAAATAGTCAGAATGAACGGAGCAAAACGCTCTGCATTTCCACCCGGAATGTTCGGCTTAACTACTTCATCACGGATGAAGATGATCACCGGTTCCAGGAGGCTCTGCATACCTTTTGGCGCTTTCTTGGCGCCTCTGGTGGTATAGGCTTTCGCTACACTGGTCATCAGCCAGATCAGCAGAACAGCCGCCAGGATCATGGAAGTAATGTTCTTGGTGATAGACAGATCATAGATCTCCGCTCCGGTAGGATTGTCATTGGCGTCTACCGCAATGATCCTTTCGTCAGGATATTTAGCCTCTTCCAGGCCTTTTTCCTCACGGTAATGCTTGTTTACCAGGCGATAACCATCGTGAGACTCATGGCCATGATGAAAAGCAGCAGATGAAAAGGCGGAAATTCCTTTCTCTTTGCTATAAATAATAACAGGCAGGGGAAGAGTAACATGTGTTTCTCCCAGACTGAACAAATGCCAGTCATGCGCGTCCTTTACGTGACCAAGAAGCACTTCCTTGGCATCAAAACCCTTCTTCTCCTCTTCATGAGATTCCGAAGTATTCGCAAACGTACTAAAACCGCTTATGCTAAGTGCAACAATAAGGGCTACCAGTCTATATTTGGACAGATTGTAGGAAATCACCGCTTTCTGAAATTTTGCGCAAAGATAGCAGTTTTATTATCAAAAAGGTGAGCGACTACAAAAAATATGTACAACTAAAGAGGGACCGTAAACAACGGTCCCTCGCCTTCATAACATATTGAATTATTTACTTAAATGAAACATATTTCTGCTCAGCTGCTACAATCAGATTAAAGAAATCCTTCATCTTCGGGAAGGCATCCGGTTGTATGTTGTCACGGATATTTGTTTGAAATACACGCTTGATTAACAGCTTATTAGGCGCCGTTTTCACATAAGTAAGCTCATATTTCATATCTCCGAAGCTGGCCTGAACATTACCAGGCACCTGGTCAAACGCTTTCCCTGCCGGCAACTCGATCTCCACTTCCGTGTTATAATGGTCCACATTCTCATATCTCCAGTACTCAAACGGATATTGACGGGGCTCATTGTTAAAAATGTCGGCAGTCGCTACTATATCAAGTAATGGCGGCTTCACCATATTGAGATCTCCCACACTGATCACATCATTCTTTACTGTATAGGTCGCATCCATGATCACCGTGTCCTTCAGGTTGTCCAGGTTGCTGAAAGCGAACTTCTCAAGGGTAACCGGGTTCCTGAACTGTCCGGATACAGACTCCTGCAGGTCCTTCTTCAGTTCATCCTGCGCCTTGTCGCCATAATTGCTCCTCAAACCTGAGGCCACTTCCCCATTGGCTGTCAGGATAGTATTGATGTGCAGATCGGCATTGTCCACCAGGATACGGCTCTTCCTGGTTTTTGTAACGTCAAAGTGACCGGCCGGTTCAAATAAGCGGATCACTTCCCCTGGCTTATGTTCATAAGGAATATTCAAGATCTGTGCTCCTACCAGGCTCTGTGGCATTGCGTTGAACGGCAGGTGATTATCAGTCAGTTCCAGGCTACGGTAGCTATCGCCGTCCTTATAGCGCACTATACAGTGGTTGAACTCCATGGATGGCAAGCGCATACCCTGCTGACCATTACCACGGGTGCTCACCAGCACCAGGTTAGCGTCCATACCGGCCTTACGGGCAAAAGATACAAACAGTGTGGAGAGGTCCTTGCAGTCTCCCAGGCGGGTATTCAGCGTCTTGGAGGCACGTTGCGGTACATATGCCCCCTGCCTGAAAGAAACCGAACTGTAGCTGATGTGCTGCTCGATGTAATTGTAAATACGCAGTGCCTTCTCACTGTCGCTTAAACCGGCTACCCCGTTCGGGAACACTTCCTTATAAGCGGCATTGACATCAAAGTCCTCTTTTGACTGGATACGGGTAATGTCACTATACCATTCCGCAATAAAGTCCCAGGACTTCACAGTGGACACATGTAACACCTGACCTATGTCATTGACGTTGGGACTATACCCTTCATCTTTAAAGGCAGGTATGTTACGCATCTCCCATGTATACATGCGGAAATTCTCATGCTTGCTTTCAACCGGTTTCAGGCCCTGGCTGTTTGTCAGCTCGTAGTACATCGGCAACTGGTCTGCCACTAATATGCTGTACCTGGCCATAAGTGTGGGACTGAAAGTAGAAAAGTAAAACTTGTCCCAGTATTCACGTCCCAGCCGGCCAATACCATAGTTGCTCACCTTGTAGTTCAGATACACAACATCTCCCGGTTCCAGGCGCGTATACACCACCTCATTATCGTATGTTTCCGCAGGCACTTTTGCACCACTTGCCTTCACCACTTCCGCTTTGATGATGGTCATATCCTGGTATACGCTGTTGTACGGAATACTCACTTCCTTCCAGCGTTCAAGGCCATCTTTGTTGTTGATGTAAACAGCAATATTGTTTACCTGCTCACTGGCTCCTTCCGCATACAACACCACTTTCTTCTCATTAAAAATGTAATAATAGCTCTTGGAGGTATCTTTCTTTGCTTTCAGATTTTTATTGATCTCCGCATAATAATCCTGTTGCGGAAAATAGCTAAATACATCCGGTTTGTTTTCCAGCTCCCGGATCTTTTCCCTGTAAGTGTATCCACCGGCATACAGTTGCAATGCCTGCTTATAGTATTCCAGCGCCTTTTTCTTATCGCCCATCTGCAGGTAACAGCTTGCAATATCACCCAGGGCCTGGTGCCGGTAGGGGCTGATCTGGCGTTCTATTTCCAGGTAGTATATTGCAGAATCATATTGCTGGCGGGCAAAGAAATGCGACACTAATGGTGTGTAGGTATTGACATCGTAAGGCGCAGAAGCGATGATCCGTTTCAACGTAGCCACGCCCTTTACCGGATCATTCTGCTGAAAATAGGCTTCTGCCAGCGCCTTCATCATATCATATTCATAATACTTGTCCAGGTATTTTTCCAGTACTTTCAGTCCCTCCACCGGGTCTTTCAGCATATGTTCATGATACTGGGACATAGCGGCGGCAAACTGGGGACTTTCCGGATATTTCGCATAGGCTTCTTTCAGCAGGTACACCATACTATCCACCCGTTGCAGGTATGCATTCAGATATAAGCGTTTCGCAACAGACCAAACCTTCGGACCATTTTTCGCGTCCATCTGGTTGATCATATCCATTGCCTCTGCATACTTCTTCTCTTTCTCCAGCTGATCTTCATTATTCTGCATTACCTGGTAGTTCTCAGGATCCATCTGTTTGATCTTCTCTGTCAGCTCAGCCAGGGCAGTTCTGTCGTACTGGTAAGACATGCAGTCCATGTACTGATAAAGCACCAGGGCGTTGTCCGGGTACTTTTTATACAACCCGTACATAGCCGCCTTGGCCTTATCACGCTCTTTATTGCGTGTATATACCTTGGACAACAGAATAGGATAAATGGGATCCTGCGGATATTTTGCTATCTGCGCCTTGAAATATGTTTCTGCAAAATGAGGCAACAATTTAGGTGCATCTGTATTCTTATCAGGCTGATATGATTGTACGTCATTGCTGATACTGATACCTTTCAATGGTTCATACTTTTCATCTGCCAGGCGGACAATAAAGTTCGGCATCTCATCGCTGGTATACCCTATCTGAATCAGGATACGGTTGTATCCTTTATTAAGATGGCACCGCACATTGTACTGGTCCAGTTCCGTTGCGCGTTCCTCTTCTTCAGCGATCAGCAGCTTGTCATTTACCCAGGCCTTCAATGAACCTCTGCCTCCCAGACACAGTATTGCATCCATGTCGGCATCCGCTTTCACGAAGGTTTGCGCATATCCCACCGCTGTATTGGCGGGGAACAAAGATCCTACAAATACCCAGCCCTGCTGGGTTATCAGTAAAGGTTTAAACCAGTCGATAGTAGTATTGTTGTAGGAAGAGAACCCTTTGCCCGCGGCAGGCTCTTTTACAGGACCATATTCTTTGTTGAAGCCACTGCCGCTGATGTTATCGAAAGCGCCGATAAACTGCCAGCGTTCCAGGGCTCCTATCTTCGGAAAGGCCAGTGCGGCGCTATCCATCATTTGCCCGCTGAAATAATGAAATCCTTTAAAATAGTTGGCAGCCGCTTTCAGAGATCCATGAAAACGGGGATCCGCCAGGACCCTTTCCAGGTTTGCCCGCTGTTTACCTGTTTTTACGCCATAGTCTCCCAGAATGGCATCGTTGAACCACAGGGCATATACATAGGGATTAATGTCGGTAAAAACATCCAGTGGATTGGGATATCTGTCAAGGAAACCAACGCTGTTCATTTCGTAGGCCTCCAACAGGATCAATGCCGCCATGGCATTACTCTTACGTGCAGGATCGCTTTTCAGCGCTTTCCTGAAATACTCAATTGCATGAGGTTTGTCGTTTTTATTGAGTGCGTCCCAGCCTTTGTCATAGTCCCCGGCAAAGGTAACAAACGAAAAAAGTGACAGTAGTGCACAGACAATAATAGATTTTTTAGAGCAGCTCATAAAATAGGAAGGGATTATAATTATTCACTACTCTAATGTAATGAAACTCGCTCACATAACCCCTGTCTGCTTGAATTGCATACTGTGTAACTTATGATAAAATCCACCCAGTTTCAGCAATTCTTCATGGGTTCCCATTTCCCTGATCTCGCCCTTATCCAGCACGATAATCTTATTGGCTTTGCTGATGGTGGATAATCTGTGTGCGATTATAATAGAGGTACGGTCAGATATCAGTTTGTCTATTGCTTGCTGGATCAGCATTTCCGATTCGGTATCTACGGAAGAAGTGGCCTCATCCAGGATCAGGATAGAGGGGTTATACAACAGCGCACGGACAAACGAGATGAGCTGGCGCTGCCCCAGTGACAGGGTACTTCCCCGTTCCATCACCTGGTAATCATAACCACCGGGCAGTTGCATGATGAAGTCATGCATTCCTATCAAACGGGAAGCCTGTTCTACCTGTTCTTTTGTAATAGCGGGATTACGAAGCGTTATATTCTCATACACAGAGCCAGCAAAGAGGAATACATCCTGCAGTACTACGCCTATCTTACTGCGGAGGGCTGACAATGAATATTCTTTAATATCAGTACCATCTATCAGGATCCGGCCCTTCTGTATTTCATACAGGCGGTTCAGAATACTGATGATCGTTGTTTTACCCGAACCGGTGTGCCCCACAATAGCGATGGTTTCGCCCGGACGGGCAGCAAAGTCAATATCCTTCAGCACATATTCGGCGTCTTTATACGCAAAGTAAACATGATCAAAAGTAATGGCGCCTTTCATACCGGTGGCATCCTTCGTTCCCGTATCGGCAATATGATCATCGCTGTCCATGATCCTGAACACACGCTCGCTCGCTACCATCCCCATCTGCAATGTGTTGAACTTATCAGCCAGCATGCGCAGGGGACGGAACAACATGTTCAGGTACATAATGAAAGCGATCATTACTCCCTGGGTCACCTCATAATTCAGCACCTTGTTGGCGCCCCACCATACCATCAGCCCAAGCGATATAGCCAGGATAATTTCTACAACCGGGAAGAATACAGAATAAGCAAAAATAGCATCTATGTTAGCGGCGCGATGCTCTTTATTAATCTGACGGAAACGGGCGTATTCGCGCTTTTCGCCGGTAAATGCCTGTACGATCACTACGCCGGTCAGATGCTCCTGCACAAACGCGTTCAGTGCCGATACGGCATTCCTCACACGGTAGAAGGACTTGTTCACGCTTTCCTTGAAAATATACGTCGCAATGATTAGTATGGGAAAAGGAGAAAGGCTGATCAGCGTTAGCCGCCAGTCTTCCATAAACATCACAACGAGGATCGCTATGATCATCAGCATGTCAGCTATAATTGAGATCAATCCCTCAGAGAAAACATCATTGATAGCCTCAATATCATTGATGGTCCGGGTAGTAAGGGTACCGATCGCTGTTTTGTCGAAGAAACCCAGGTTAAGATGAACGATCTTTTTATACACTGTGACACGAAGGTCTTTTATCACAGATTGTCCGAGCCAGTTGGTGAGATAGGAAAAGTAAAAGCGCATCACTGTTTCCAGCAGCAACAACAGCACCTGGACAACAGTAATAATGATCAGCATCTGCATAAGCTGACCCGCGATATATTTGTCTACTGTTAGCTGTATCAGGTATGGCCTCATAGGCGATATAACGGCAAGTAATACCGTCAGGAACATCGACATATAGAACGAGCGCCTGTATGGAACTGCAAAAGTGAATATCCTCCTTAATAAGCTAATATCAAAAACCTTCTTAACCGCTGTATTTTCCACCTTACAAAAGTATAAAGAAAAAGCCCTCCGGCAATATTGCCAGAGGGCTTTTTCTTTATTTCACAATTCGTTTATTTATCCTCTTTCATGATCTGTTTGTAGGCCTTGATAAATATAGCGCCCAGGTTCTTATGTGGTGGTACATAGTCACTGAACAGCTCCTTATTGCGGGCATCTCCTGCAAAGCGTTTGCCCAGCGCAGCCCACATCTGAACCCAGTCCACATTTTTACCACTGCGAATGGTCTCGTCCAGGGTACGGATGATCGGTTCATTAACGAAACGGGTCCCTACCTGTTTGGAAGAAATGATATGCGCCTCCGGCGATTTCTGCAGTACAATAGCCAGGTTGTGATAGCCGCCGCAGGAACCCAGTACAACGATCTTGGCTGAACTCTGCAGATTATCGAGTGTGGTATTCACATGATAACTATGACCACGGTGAATGAAAACGGTTGGATGAATGTCGTTCTCGTCCAGGTATTCGCTCAGCTTCTGAATGGCCGTTTTATCCTCAGGCTCTTCCAGCGGCAGGTTGGCGTAAATAGTCACCGGTTTGCCTTTGACAGACTGAATAGTGGCCCAGTACTTGTTCTTGGTGACCTTCCACTCACCTGCAGGGAAGTTGCTCATGAAACTTATATAAGAGTCATGCCCGTCTTTATCACCGTAGAAGAATACCTGCTGGTATACCATACCGCTATCGCTCAGTAATGCATTATAAGTCACGAAGTTAATGGGAGGCAACTGCAGTTTGGCAGCCATTTCGCTGGCTTTTGAAGAATCACTGCCTTTCTCCGTTTCTGTGTCAAACAGGCTTCCCAGCAGTTCATAGATCACAGTACCTCTTCTCTCCTTCTTGCGGGATACGAAAAGGTAATTCTTCCGCACTTCTTCCCGCAGGAAGGCCAGCAATTTTGGATCGCGGATGCTGCCAAAAGAGTTTGCTACGTCCACAGCGTCTTCCAGGTCTTCGGTCTTTTCCAGGCTGCTCACATATTTCTTCATGAGATAGTTCGCATTTTCCGGGGCCATGGATTTCAGGAAGTTGTCCAGGGTATTGAAGCCGGCGGCCATCGCAATGAACTTCTTGAACCTGTCAAATTCCACCAGCATTAGCAGACTGTCTCCACGGGGCGGTTTCATCCGCGCCATCATCTGGTCATAGATGCCTGCATTATTGTGGTTGGTATAGCTGGAGGTATACAGTTCCTCCTGGCCATTGATGATCAGGTAATAAAGTTCCTCCGGCGTAAAATCCTTTACTATACGGAAACGTACATTTGCAGGCTCTTCATGCAGGTCATTTATCTCGCGTATATAATGCAGCGAACGGGCCTGAAGGTTTTCCATCATTGCTTTGAGACCAATGATGTTTTCGCCGTTATTTTTACGATTCTGTAACTTGATAGCACTTTTTACCAGTTGTTTGAAGTACATGTCTTCATTATCAACAATGGCAGATAGCTTTTCCACGGTAGTAGTACCCGCCATCAGTTCATCGATGAAAGGCAGTATCAGGGTAGATTGCCCTGAATTACCAATCTGCACGATCAGCTGAACGATCGGGTCCTGGTTCTTTTTAATGGCAGTAGCTACCGGTGTATAAGAAGTAGCGTAAGTCAGTACCTGGTTAGGATATTTCCTGGCAACCGCGGCTATTACAGTGTCGGTGGCTGGATATTCCAGGTAGTTACCTATCTGTGACATCACAGTTTCCAGGTTATTGAAGGCATATTTTGCAAACAACACACCGCGCGCATCCTTGTAGCCGGGATTGTCGCGGAAAGGTTCTATCATCCTTTCTCCTGCGTCGAACGACAGGTTCTGTACATAAGGCAGGATGCTGGCGCCCCTGATATCGGCCTTCATCATATCGCGATAGGCCTGTACCATGGACGGCGCTTCTTCCGGCGCTATTCTCCGGTAGCTACGTTTGATATTATAATCGTGGATCATTACATACAGGCCTGAAAGATATTTGATCTTCAAACGGTGATCCAGGGCAGAATCCAGCTCTATCTGGGTCTGCATATCGTCTATCTGTTTGATCAATGCATCCGTAACCTGTAAATTGATGGTCTGGTCGTCCGATACGCGTACCAGGTCGTCTGCCTTGCCGTCAAATTTCAGGGCCGCAGCCTGTTCTTTGTCAATATTATCGTGGAAACCGATTCTTCCGATAGGTATTTCAACTTTTTGCGTTTGTGCATAGAGCAGGTCCTGCAGGGAGACCAGCATGAAGATAATAGTTATAATTCTTTTCATTAATATAAATATGCTTTACTCTTACATACTAAAGCTAGTATAGCAAATTTACTACCAAAATACCACAGCACCGCATTTCCGGCCTATTAAGCGTACTTTTAAGCCCTCAAAACCGTGAGTTTCATATGCAAACCTTTATTAGTGATATGTCGGGAAAATCATTCCCTAGTTCAGAGAAAGTACATTGCCGGAACGTTAGCAAGAACATCCTGGAGCTGGTCCGGAAAGACCATCCACATGTCACCCCCAAATCCCACCTGGCAGTTTCCGAACTCAACGAATACCGGCAAAAGTACCTGGAGCATCTGTTTGCCAGGGAGATAGGGGAACTGACCGAAATGGAAAAAATGGTCCTGGAAAAGCTGAAAGAGCATGAAACACTCACCGATAAACTGGACGGGGGAGATAATCCTGCCAACCTCTCCTACGGGCAGCGCCTGGCAGACAAAATAGCCACCTTTGGCGGCAGCTGGACCTTCATTATCATGTTCCTGGTGTTCATCCTGGTCTGGATGGGCATTAACATATACTGGCTGGCCAACAGGGCTTTCGACCCCTACCCTTTCATCCTGCTGAACCTCATTTTGTCCTGTCTTGCCGCGCTCCAGGCTCCTGTTATTATGATGAGCCAGAACAGGCAGGAGGAAAAGGACAGACAGCGGGCCAAAAATGACTACATGATCAACCTGAAATCTGAGCTGGAAGTGAGGATCCTGCATGAGAAGATAGACCATCTCATCCTCCACCAGCAGCAGGATATGATGGAAATACAGCAAACCCAGCTGGAGATGCTCAATGAAGTGAATCAGGCATTAAAAAAGATCGCCGGAAGTACTAATAATCACAAACATACAAATGGCGATCCTGCCTAATAATACTATTCTAACATCCACGTACTCAGCAAAAAATAGCGTAATTTTGTATGACCGGTATTCCTTTGCGGTTGTGCATTATGCCCGAATTAACAATTAGATAATGTTAACTTTTCATTAATAGCGGAGACTGCGTTATAATTTTGTGCCGTCTTTAAAAAGTCAATATATATGATAGACCAAGCGGTTGCAGGTAAAATCTTGGTGGTGGATGACGAGATAGATATTCTGGAAATCATCAGCTATAATCTTAAATCGGCCGGATATGACACTATTACGGCGAAAGATGGCAGCGAGGCTGTTCAGAAAGCAAAAGTATTCCGCCCCGACCTTATCATGCTGGATATCATGATGCCGAATAAAAACGGTATAGATACCTGTCGCGAGATCCGGAAGATCCCGGAATTTAAAGATACCATGGTGCTGTTCCTCACCGCACTAAATGATGAAAAATCAGAAATAGATGGTTTGAACATGGGCGCTGATGATTATATCGCTAAACCCATTAAGCCAAAATTGCTGGTAAGCCGTATCAACGCGCTTTTCCGCCGCCTGCACAAACCTGAGGATACACAGGTACAGCTGGGTGATCTGATCATTGACCGCGAAAAATTCACAGTAACCTACAAAGGTCAGGAGATCATCCTTGCAAAGAAGGAATTCGAACTGCTGCAGCTGCTGGCTTCAAAACCGGGCCGGGTATTTCTCCGCAACGAGATATTGAACCAGGTATGGGGTACAGAAGTAATTGTCGGCGACCGAACTATCGATGTACACATCCGTAAAATACGCCAGAAAATAGGTATTGACCTCATTACAACAGTGAAGGGCGTGGGCTATAAGTTTGAGATGTAAACTGCACCTGCTCACATGCTTACCATTTAACCGCTATTTCTTTCTACCAGAGATACGTAAAAGGGCATTGCGTATCCAGCTTGTGTGTTATGTCAAGTGAAAAAATTGGTTTAATTTCCCGCTATTATAACGATTACTCATTATGGAGTATGTTTAAAGCCAAGAATCTTTCTCCACAAAAACTGGCAGGATTTACTGCCCTCATACTTTCGGTTGTTATTACACTGGGCACCCTATTGATAAATGCTCACTGGAAAATAGTGCTGATTGCGTTTGTACTCACCTTCCTGGTGTCTTATTACCTGTATCTGTATACGCTGCAGAATTTCATTTACAGGAAAATAAAGCTCATTTACAAATTCATTTACCAGACCAAAGCCTCGAAAAGAGAAGAGTTCTTCAACAAGAACATTCTTCCCCTGAAGACCATTGAAGAGGTAAGTGAAGATGTGGAAAAATGGGCCAGCCAGAAAAAGGAAGAGCTGGACATGTTGCGCCGTAATGAAGAATTCCGCAAGGAGTTCCTCCTCAATCTCAGCCATGAACTGAAAACGCCCATCTTTGCCGTACAGGGATATATTCATACCCTCCTCGACGGTGCGCTGGAAGATCCGAATGTCAACAAGATATTTCTGAAAAATGCCACCAAGAATATTGACAGGCTTTGCCGCCTGATAGATGACCTGGATGAAATATCCAAGCTGGAAAGTGGAGAAATGACCATTAACAGCGAAAATTTCGTCATACAGGACCTTATCAGGGATGTCTTTGACACGCTGTCGCTTAAAGCCAATACCAAGGGTATCAAGTTTAATGTAAAGAAAGGCTGTGAAGCCCCAATCCATGTATTGGCCGACAAAGAAAAGGTGAGACAGGTACTGATCAACCTCGTGGACAACTCCATCAAATACGGCCGTCCGGATGGCCATACCGTAGCCAGTATATACGTGATGGACGACAAACGCGTACTGATCGAAATATCGGATGATGGTATCGGTATTGCGGAAGAACACCTTCCCCGCGTATTTGAACGGTTCTATCGTACCGACAGGGCCCGTAGCCGTGACATAGGCGGTACAGGTCTGGGCCTGGCGATTGTAAAGCACATCATTGAAGCCCATGGTCAGACCATCAATATCCGCAGTAAACCGGAGATAGGTTCCACCTTCGGCTTTACCCTGGAATCCGGTGAATAAGTTTAAAAACGGTATTGGAGCCTGCAGGTAAATACATTGTCCGGCAGGTCTTTTGTATATCCCTCCAGGGACGTAGATTCATTTTTCACCAGATCGTAATACAACATCACCTTCATATTTGCATTGAAATAATGCACAAAACCCAGGCCCAGGGTATTATACCTGATGTCGGCCGGGCTCATTCCTCCATTAGTTGCACCGATTTCCTTTCCCTTTACCTTCTTATTGGGGTCATACCAGTCGTATTTCACTACGATCAGGTTCATTGGGTCGCCCATGTTCTGTAACAGGTACAAATAAGCACCGTCGAAGTTCCTGATATACAGGGGCGCATTCACACTGCCATTGACAGGTATCGTGCCTGGCGTTTCGCTGGTAGATGCTGTTGCCGTCTGCGTACCACGCATATATTCCAGTCTGATCTCGGTAGCGCCCTTATTTTTCCCGTTAGGCACCCTGAACTGGACATCTGCTCCATAATAATGGCGCGGCGCAATTTTGCCCTGATTGGTGGCCGAAGAATCGACATAATATGCCGGCTTACCCGCAGACTGCCCCATTTTGTAAATGTAACGGGTGAACTGCTCCATTCCACCATATAGCATAGACACGGCTCCCGACAGGCGCCAGTTACGGCTGTTCAGCTTCAATGGTTTCACTCCCACACGGGTGATAAAGTCTTTATGGCTGTCAAAATCACTGGTAGCGGTCAGGCCCTGTCCGTTAAACAGACCTGCATCAATCTTCAGGAATCCCAAAGGATGATCAGGACGGCGGGGCTCAAAAGATACCATCGCCCCTATGTCGCGCTCTGTCTTCATCAGGATCTGCGACATACGCCCGCGTTCGGGCGTTTCACGATCGCCTGAGGAGAGATTCACCTCATAACTGAAGGGCCGGGCAAACATACCTGCCGTCAGGGAGAAGACATCCCACTTATTTTCGAAAATGCGGCCAAAGAAATCGCGGATAAATACCCCTCTTTCCGTACCATCAAACTGGAAGGCAAACTGTACAACAGGCATGTGATCCTCGTCGTAGCGGGCATAGTCGAGACGGAAACGGCCACGACGCAGGGTGAACCTGTTGTCTACCTCTTTCGGGAAGTTTCCGCCGGCATAGCTGTCAATTCCTTTAGAGCTGGCATACTGGAACTGGGGCTGAATATACCCGCTGAAACGCACGGCGTCGTACTTCTGATATAATGAAAACATACCTTTTCCTACGCTGGTAGTGGTATCTATCATATCCATCAGAAACTGTGCTTTGGCAATACCGGAAGATAACAAAGGCAAGCAGATGATTGCCATATGTTTAAGTCGCATTCAGGAAAATTTGCGCAAAACAACGGAAAAAGAAAATGATAACAAAAATATAACAGTCTAAAACTGCAGATAAATCGGCATCATTGGTTGAGAAGACTTCACCTGTACCAATAACCAGATAAATACAACCATGATCACCACGCTCCCTGCCACAGGAATACGGGCCAGGGACCGCTCGGTGAACTGCTCCGTCTGTTTAGGCAGGAAATGCAGCACAAAACCCAGCAGCATTACCCAGAACACCGCTGTATAACCATTATACAGTTCCAGCCATACTTCAGGCTGAAAGTCGTATACTATCTGGTGTAAGAGTGCCCAGGAATCCTGGAAAGTACTGGCCTTGAAGAACACCCAACAGAAGCAGACAAAGTGGAAAGTAAGCAGTATACCGCCTATCTTCAGCAAAGTACCTGCCCAGCCGGAAACAACGCTTCCGCGTTTTTTCAGCCAGTCGATCCTCACTTTATCCACCGCCAAAGCGCCACCATGCATAGCGCCCCAGAAGACAAAATTCCAGCTGGCGCCATGCCAGAAGCCACCTATCAGCATGGTCAGCCCCAGGTTGATGTATTGACGCACTTTGCCTTTACGGTTTCCCCCTAATGGAATATACAGGTAATCCCTCAACCAGGAAGAGAGTGATATATGCCAGCGGCGCCAGAATTCAGTAATGCTGGAGCTCTGGTAAGGAGAGTCAAAGTTTGGCGGGATCTTGAAGCCGGTCCACCGGGCTATACCCAATGCCATATCAGAATAACCGGAAAAGTCGCAATAAATGATCATGGCATAGCCATATACTCCCAACAGGCATTCCAGCCCGGTATGTTTGGAGGGATCGTCGAAAATATACTGAACGAAGTTCTGGTTTATGAAATCTGAGATCACTACTTTCTTGAACAATCCACCGATAATCAGGTACATACCTTTACCAATATCCTCGGAATCAAGCACATAAGGCTGTGAGATCTGCGGAATGAAATCTGCAGCCCTTACAATGGGGCCCATCATCAGTTTCGGAAAGAAAGACAGGAAGAACAGGTAGTCCATAAAATTGTCTACCGGCTTTATTTCCCTTCTGTACACATCGATGGTATAGCTGAGATTCTCAAAAGTATAGAACGAGATGCCGATAGGCAGGAGCAGCTTCAACGGCTCTACCTTACCCAGGTGCAGATCGTTGATGATGCCGATGAAAAAGTCGGTGTATTTGAAGAAGAACAAAAGTCCCAGGTTGAGAATAATACTGACAATCAGTAATCCCTTTTGTTCCCGTTTACTTTCTGAATCGTATATGTACCTGGACAGATTGAAATCGACAATAGCCGAAAGGATCACCAGCCCTACATACATGCCGCAGGCTTTATAGAAAAAGTAAAGTGAAAAGATGGTAAACACCCATACCCTACCCTCTTTGCTACGGCCCACTGCCAGGTAGCATAGCAGGAAGAAGGCAAAGAAATAAAAGAAAAAAGCGCTGTTGAAGAGTATGGGATCATCTTTCTGGTATAGGAAGATCTCCAGCAGCTTGTTGGCATCAATCATTCAGCTAGAATTTTATGGGTCTTTTCTACTTTTAAAAACTTATCATAACTATTACGCAATGCCTCATATAACAGTTTGCCCTGCAACTGGTATCCTCTTGCATTGAAATGGATGTGATCTCCGGACCATCCTCCGGCAAAGCTTTTTGCCATGGCTTTGTTCACGCCATTAAAATTCCAGCAGGCCAGCCCGTTTTCCCGGCAGTAACTCATGATCTGCTGGGTAACAACGGCTATATAAGGATTAGGATAATATGCCACGCGGTAATAGGTCTTGTATTTCTTGCCCACCTTTCTCCTGTACGCCCGTTTGCTTACGCGTTTGCACTCGGGCGGGGTTGTCAGTACAATAGCGGCCTTCGGCTGATATTTCCTGATCACTTTCACTGCTTCATCGATCTGCTCACGGAAAGCTGCCGTATTCAGGCTGCCATAGGCTTCGTTCGTGCCAAGGGAAATGATCACCAGCTGCGGTTGCATCACTTCCATTTCTGCTATGAGCGTCCCATTATTCTCATTGTAATGCTGGTACATGGCCCCGTTGATTCCTACAGCACTGTATAACACACCATTGTGTCCATTTTGCAACAAGGCGCCATAAAAACGGAAAGGCTGTGCATTCTGCCTGTCCCATCTTACCTGGAAAGCCTGGATGGGCGCTGGAAATGTCAGCGACGCTTTTCTCAGGGTAGGCGTACCACCTTCGAAGGGCGCAGAAGAAATATCCACACCCGCTCCCGGCACGCTGATGGAAGAATCGTCAGTGCCCGGATCAAAGAATAATTCAGCCTGGCGGATATTGTTATCCATCCGGTCATCATCCTGCCGGCCGTTGAACGCCAATGTGGGCGCATCATTTCTGGAGGTGAGCACTATTGCGCCCGGCCCCAGTATATCTGTCGATTTATTCCTGTCTATGATCCTGTCCGCATCCCATCTGCCGGTACTGTTCCAGCGATAGTCTGAGGGGCCGTTTGTATTAGCGATATTATACGGGAATACCCATCCCCTGCCAGCGCTTCCGAAGTCCTGCTGCAGGAAGAAGGCTGTGGTAAACGGAAAGAAGCCCGCCTGCACATGGGAATCTCCCAGATGCAGAATGGATATAACATTACTATCAGCCTTATGCAGTGCCGCAAAGAAACGGTACAATGCAGTATCCTGTGCTATGCTGTTGTTTTGCCCCACAGCAACACTACTGATAGTGACCAACACCCCTGTGAATAGACTGATAATAACTTTCTTACTCGTGTACCAACTGCTTATATTCATCCATCATCGCTTTATACAGCAGCGCTCCCACCCTGGCCGCTCCCTGTCTGTTAAAATGAGTGTAGTCTTTGTTTGCCAGCACCGGATCGCCTTCTACCCAACGGATCATGGAATTCTCTCCGCCCATGGCAGCATACAGGTTCCAGTAGGCTGCGCCATGTTCTTTTGCAAGTTCATGCTGTACCTTCAGCAAGGCGGTTACACCCGGTGCGGTCACATAATTTCCACTTTTTTTGTATGATTTATCGGCTGTACTTATTACGAGGAATGAAGCATTTGGCAGGTCATTACGGAGGGAATCCAACACTTTTTTCATTGGACTTCCATACCATTTATAGTCGGTCAGTTCGGGCTTCCACAACACATTTGCGCCATAATGCAATACGATCAGGTCATAGGGATGTTCAGACTGCATCTGCTGCAAGAGCTGCCCGGACAGCTTACCGAGCTCTATTCCGCTGATACCGCGGAATGAATAGTTATCTACATATACACCGGTATCTCCTTCGAAACACACACCATAGAACGGCGCAGCGCTGCCACCAGCCCACCTGATCATCACCTGCTGGGCTGAATCCAGCTGAAGGGACAATTTGTTCACCGCCCGCTGGCCAGAGAGTGCATATGCCTTATTGTTCACAGAAATATTGCCGGAAGAGACAGGACCATATAGTAAGCTTACCTGTGCAAACCTGTTAAGACCGCGTTTCTTAACCGGCTGGTATCTGATCCAGCTGGACTCTCCAGGTATAAAGGTATGTCCGGAAATGCCCAGGAAAAGGTTGGGAGGCGGCAACTGTTTGTAACTGTAATCTTTCCAGTCCTTTGAAAACGTATGTGTAATGGTGGTCCTGAACCCGGCTACTACAGAGGTCACCGGTACAAACCCCACGCCTTCTCCGCCAAAAAGATGCTGCAGACTGTCCCGCAGATCTTCTGTGATCAGGTCTCCTTCTATCATGGAATCGCCAAAATAGGCGATACGTACCTTCTTTCTTTTCTTTGCTTTCAGCTCGTCCAGCGCCAGGAGGAAGTGTTCCAAGCCTGCTTTGACAGTGCTGTCAGCCCCTTCAGGAGGCAGGTAATTGATAATGCCTGTATAAGTAGCAAAATTATGCAGGTGATCAGGGTCAGGTATTGCCGTTATCTTAGCAGAATCAGTGGCAATGGCCGTTGTATCGGGTGAATCAGCTGCTATTAGCGCGCTGTCAGCATCGGTATCTTCAGGGGCAACCGGGGCATCTTTTCTTATGTCAGCTAAAAGATCCAGGGGCCGGGTTGTGAAATCATTGAAGGAGAAGCTGTTCTGAACCAGTGACAGTGCCACTAAACATAATAAAGTCCCCGCGATGATGTAAAAAGGATAGGCAGATTTATTTTTGCCGGACATAGATTGCTGAATCTGATTTGTTCGTATAAAAACTACAGACTATAAATTAACTTCCGGTATATGCCATTTGCTCATCCAGCTTGTATAATTTATAGCGATTGATCATGCTTGTCACTCTTTTCACCCATTCATGTCCTGCAGAGGAATAACCTGCATGGTTCATATGTTTGAGCCAGAGCTTGTATTCAACGTTTCCCTTTAGTGTAGGGAACCATTTTTTGCGGGTTACCATGTTGGCAAAGTAATTAAATGAGGCCTCTGCGTTGGCAAACTCTTTATACCGTGAGCGATAGGCGACTCCCTTCTTCTTGTGGAGACTGTTACGTCCCACAATTCCAAAATGGTTATACAATAATCTTGCGTTCTTACTTGTCCCCATCCCCGACTCCAGCATAGCAATACCTAATATCACACTTGCAGGGATCCCCTTCTCGTTCATGATACGAATAGCGACCGGCTTGTATTTATTCACATAGTTGGTGGCGTAACGTTGTGAAAAAGCCGTACTACTGATAAACAAAAGTATACCCAACAAAGCACAAAACCATCCCCTGCGAAACATTTTCTTAGATGTCATGGCAGAATTGTTTTTTGTACCGGCAATATAGTTGAAATAATTGTACAATATGACTATAACTTATTAAAATTTACTAATCTATTCTTTATTTAAATCGTGTTATTTAGATGCGTTCCTTAGTTTGCACCAATCCCCCTTAACACCGTTTTTTACAGCATCAAGGGGGATTCAGTTTATTTTGCCACCCGTAAAGGCAAAGTCCGTGCCAATCTATTTCACCAGGCTGATCTTCAGCTCATTCAGCTGAGCCTGATCTATGGCGCTAGGCGCGTCCAGCATGACGTCGCGGCCGGAATTGTTCTTAGGGAAGGCGATAAAATCGCGGATTGTTTCACTACCACCCAGCAGCGAACAGAGGCGGTCGAAGCCGAAGGCGATACCTCCATGAGGAGGAGCTCCATATTCAAAAGCACCCAACAGGAAGCCGAATTTGTGATTGGCCTCTTCGGGGCTCATACCCAGCGCAGCAAACATTTTCTCCTGCAGGTCGCGCTGGAAGATACGGATGGATCCACCACCAACTTCTGTACCATTCAGCACTATATCATATGCATTTGCCTTGATGTCTGCGTATTTGGACAGATCAGCCATCCAGCTGATGTGTTCCGGTTTGGGTGATGTAAAAGGATGGTGACGGGCTACCCAACGGTTTTCCTCTTCTGCATATTCGAACAATGGGAAGTCGATCACCCACAATGGTTTAAATACATTTTTATCTCTCAGGCCCAGGCGCTCACCCATTTCAAGGCGTAACTCACTCATTGCCTTACGGGTACGTTCTTCTTTACCAGCCAGCACCAGGATCAGATCGCCTGGCTGTGCCTGGCATTTTTCAGCCCATCCTTTCAGTTTCTCCTCATCAAAGAACTTATCAACAGAGCTTTTTATTGTTCCATCGGTGTTATATCTGGCGTAAATCAAGCCGCTCATGCCTATCTGCGGGCGTTTTACCCACTCAGTCAGCTCATCCAGCTGCTTACGGGTATACTCAGCACAGCCCTTCGCACAGATAGCTACTACCAGTTCGGCTTCGTCAAATACCTTGAAGTTATTACCCTTTACTGTATCTGTCAGGTTCACCAGCTTCATTTCAAAGCGGATGTCCGGCTTGTCGTTACCATAGAATTCCATAGCATCATCCCAGGTCATACGGGGGAACTGACCATCGAAAGTAATTCCCTTGATCTCCCGGAAGATATGTTTCAGCATATCCTCGAAGGTATTCAGGATATCTTCCTGCTCCACGAAGCTCATTTCGCAGTCGATCTGGGTAAATTCAGGCTGACGGTCAGCGCGGAGGTCCTCATCGCGGAAACACTTTACGATCTGGTAATACCTGTCATAGCCGCTCACCATCAACAACTGCTTGAAGGTTTGCGGAGACTGTGGCAATGCATAGAACTCGTTGGCATTCATGCGACTTGGTACAACGAAGTCGCGGGCGCCTTCCGGAGTGGATTTAATGAGAAACGGTGTTTCTATATCCATGAAGCCCCTGCTGTCCAGGTAGTTACGCGCAGCCCTGTTCACGCGGTAGCGCAGTTCCAGGTTTTGCTTCACGATATTACGGCGCAGGTCGAGATAGCGATATTTCATGCGCAGCTCATCACCACCGTCAGTATCGTCCTGAATGGTGAAAGGAGGCGTTTTTGCGCTGTTCAATATGGTAAACTCCCCGATAGTGATCTCAATGTCGCCGGTAGGGATGTTTGGGTTCTTATTGGAACGTTCAGTAACAGTACCCGATACCTGTATAACGAACTCACGGCCCAGGGGCTGACTATCCAGCTGCTGATTCAAAGACTCGCCAAACAACAACTGCGTAACACCATAACGGTCACGCAGATCCACGAATGTGATGCTTCCGAATTTCCTGATTGCCTGGACCCAGCCAGACAATGATACCTGTGCGCCTTTGTGCTCCAGTCGTAGTTCGCCGCAAGTGTGCGTTCTGTACATATACTTATATTATAAAGTTCAACTTTTGTATTTCCGGGTCGAGGCCCAAACGGTCGGCAAAGATACAGTTTGCCGCCTGCATTTCTATCCCTTGTACCTGTTAAAAAAGCGTTTAATATCTGTATCTACCTGCAGTGGCTCGTTTCGGAGCACATGAGCCACAAATTCAGCTGCCATGGCGGGAGCCAGGGAACAGCCTTTTGTTCCCAACCCATTAAATATACCCAGAGAGGGGTACCCGGGATGTAAGCCCATAATAGGGCGGCGGTCCGTTCCTGAAGGCCGCACGGCCGCCAGCTGGTCCAATACCCGGTAAGGCACCTTTAGTAACTGCCGCAGGCCTTTCTCCAGGATTTCCCGCTTTTCAGCCGTAGGGACTTCGTCAGGATAATCCCATGCAAATGTGGCGCCCACCCAATAGGTATCTTCACCCTGCGGTACCAACGATACACTTCTTTTAACAATATCAGGAGTAGAAAAACCGGGGATCTGCACTGTCAGGACCTCGCCCTTATTCAGCAGAAATGGGATGTAGTTAAACCAGGGGTTATTCACAATAGCAGCGCCCTCGCAAAAGACCAGGTACCGGGCACTAATATTGGCATATTTAACGCCTTCCGGGCCGATTTCAAGACGGGATATATCCAGTCTTTCCTCCCGCAAGCTATTATGATCTTTCAGATACTCCCTCCAGGCAGGTAAGAGATTATGTAATAATATAGTAGCGCCTTTTACGATAGCGGCCCCATGGGGCTGATCCAGCCATTGCCCGTAGGTTTTCACTTTTTCTTCCGGAGGGTCTTCCATATAAGAGAGCCCTGTAGTGCGCTCCATGAAGGCCTCTTTCAACTGCTCAGAGGGCAATACATTATAGATATCCCTGGGTTTGAATACAGGTACTCCAAGCAATTGCTCCAGCTCCCGGTAAAGCTGTACAGCCACAGGATAGATCTGGTCATACTGCCAGGCAACTGTAAACCGGCGGCCGGAAACAGGATTGATCACCCCCGCCGCCACCCGCGACGCGCTATTGGGCTTATACTCATCCATGACCAGTACAGATTGGCCCGCCTGCATCAGCGTGTAACTTAATACGGTACCTGCAATGCCCTGCCCTATAATTAAAAAATCTACTTTCATCAGGGCTGCAAAATACGATACCGAAGCTTATTCCGCTTTAAGGCTTTTTACAGGATTGGCCAGTGCCGCCCTGACAGACTGGAAACTGATCGTGAGCAATGATATGATGATAGCTGTAATACCAGCCAGCAGGAATACCCACCAATGAATACTAACCCGGTATGCATACTGCTGCAGCCAGGAAGACATTGCCCACCATGCCAGCGGAAAAGCCACCACACAGGAGATGATCACCAGTTGCAGAAAATCTCTGGACAGTAGGCTGGTGATACCTGCTACACTGGCGCCCAGTACTTTCCTGATACCAATTTCCCTGGTTCTGCGCTCGGCGGTATAGGCCGCCAGTCCAAACAAGCCTAAACAGGAAATGATGATGGCCAGGCCTGCAAATACACGCGATAACCTGCTCACCAGCATCTCAGACTGGAACATATCATTGAACTGATCATCGACAAAAGTGTATCCAAACGGATAACCTGGATTCGCGCTGGTAATTACCTTTTCAATTGCAGCAACAGCTTTTATGGGATCTGCTGTACTTTTTATACGCAGGTACATAATTTTTCCAAACTGCGTCATGTTATAGAACAGAACAGGATCCGGAGACGCATACATATCACCATACACGTAGTCTTTCACGACACCTGTAACTGTCAGGAAAAGTGTACCATTATTGGAGGGCGCCTCAATCTTCTTACCTAATGCACTTCCCTTTCCCATCATTTTAGCCAGAGATGATGTAATGATAACGTTCGTTGAATCTGTATTCGCTTCATTAAAATCCCGGCCTTCAATCAACTGCATACCCATTGTGGATATAAACCCGGAACTTGCCAGTCTTGTAGAGATCAGTATGTCACTATTCTCCGGTTTTCCCTTCCATTTAAATGCGCTGGTGTTATTACCACCGTAGATAGTGGGCTGATCAGACAAAGCAACATTCTCTACCATTCCGGTATTCAGCAGGTCCTGTTTTATGGCCCTGAAATTGTTCAGCATGTTTGCTTTCAGGTCTATACTAAGCAGATGATCTCTGTTAAATCCAAGATCCCGGCTTTTCACATGTTGAATCTGTTGGTAGATGATCACGGTACAAACGATCAGAATAATGGATACAGAGAACTGTAATACGACCAGGCCTTTCCTGATAAATGCAGCTCCTCCTGTTTTTATATTCAGTCCTTTCAGTACTGCTACCGGATTGAATGAAGAAAGGTACAGGGAAGGATAACTTCCCGCTACCAGGCCGCAGATGAGCGTAATCAGCACCAATGCCAGTATATGTGCAGGCTGCTGCAGTCCCATTGTCAGGTTCTTGCCCATCAGCGCATTTGCTGCAGGCAATACTATCCATATGATCAGCACTGCCAGTACACAACTGAATATCGCCATCAGCAAAGCTTCACTTACGAACTGTGCGATCAGTCCACGCTTGCCGGCACCCATCACCTTGCGCACTCCTACCTCACGCGCGCGCTTCTCACTACGGGCGGTAGCCAGGTTCATAAAGTTGATACATGCAATCAGCAGGATGATCCATGCAATAAGCGAGAACATACGAACATAGGTAATACGTCCTCCGACCTGTTTCCCATTTTCAAAATTCCCGCGCAAACGCCAGTCGTTCATGCTGAACAGGAACAGGTGATTAATAGCTTCCGGATTCTTCTGCTCAATGAAATTGTACAGCTTTTTATTAATCGCTGCAGGATCTGCATTAGGCGCTAACTCTACATAAGTATAAGGGGAATTGCTCAACCAGTTGGACAATGCTTCTTTTTTCTGTTGAAAATAACCTTCAAACGGCGCCAACCAATCAAACTGCAATGATGAGTTGTCAGGCAGGTCTTTCAACACCCCACTTATTACGTATTCCTGGCGATTATCCACCTTTACCCGCCTGCCCACTATGTCCTTGTCATCACCAAAAAACCTCTTCGCAGTCTTCTGTGTGATCACCATTGTATAAAGATCTTTAAACGCCGTCTTTGCATTCCCTTCTACAAAGGGCAATGTGAACATATCAAAAAGTGATGCGTCTGCATACCGGCCAGTTGCATAAACTGCCTTTTCGCCTATATTGAACAGCAAAGAGGGAGCAAAATCTGTCATACGACAGGTATTGGCAATACCGGGGATCTCTGCCTTGATAGCTGGCCCTGCCAGTCCGGGGGTTGAGGAGAACGTGCGGATATTTCCCTCATAATCCCAGTTGGCCTGCAAAGCGTACAACCTGTTCCTTTTGACATGCGTGCTGTCAAAATTCACTTCGTCTTCCACCCATAAAAAGATCACACCAGCACAAACAATCCCTATTGCCAGCCCAAAAATATTCAGGAAGCTATAGGTCTTATTTTTCCAGAGATTGCGCCATGTCGCTTTCAGATAGCTCTTAAACATCTTGTTAATTTTTGTGGTTGTTTTTTCCGGTATGATATTGTACTCATAGGCGTATCACCCTAAAAAAAATGCCATGCTAAATAAACATTGATTATCAATAAACTAACACACACCTCAAGAAGACATGTGTCCGGTTTTGATACAGGGATGTCCGGTTTCAACAAGAGCAAAACTATACCGGATCTTCCATATTATCGGGATTACGGGGAACTGGATCATAATTAACCGCACTAAAGCAACAAGTAGCCGTTCCCCGAAAGGATTGAATTAATTGCTCCCTTACAGTGCGGTGTTGATGATAAACTGCATACCAGACAGAGAAAAAACCCCTCTGCAGAGCAAATGAGACGATATCTTCAGCACTTAATCTACCAGATTCAAAATCGGGAAGGTATTTAACCGCCAGCTCCCAGGCTACCCTCCTGTGATTCCATCTTGTATCATTGTTATTATGCTTCGCATATTTGGTATTACCGGGGAATTTGTCCAAACCAACGAGATTGAGCATTGCTTCTGCTGCTATAGCAGATGCACCCTGCAGCGACGGATTAACGCAGACATGCCCGCCTTCCAGATACTTGAAAGAAAAGAATGTATTATTTCTATGAGGGAAATGCATGGCATGTATATCTACTGCCTTAGCGGACTTATTATCTCTTCCATTGCACCTCCCACATGCCAGTAGAAAGTTGTCCCAACTGCATTTTAATGAAGGATCCTGATACTGGGAAATAACATGTTCTACTTCCAGGTCAGAACTGAACACTTCACAATAACTGCAATAAGATCCGAGATTACTTTCGAGGTCAACCCTGGCAAGGTTATGGCGCTTATAAATCTTCTCTCTGCCATTTATCCGGGGGGATTCAAACTTCTCTACCGGTCTCATAGGCCTTTCGCTTTTCTTTCAATTTTTAGTGATGCTACAAATGCGGGATCTTCTCCGAATCTTTCCTCCAATTCATTTAATTGATCCCTCAATTGACTTACACGTTCATCATTGTCACTTGTTCTTCCTTCCTGTATCAACTCAAAATATTCCTGTGCCACCTCCTGCATCTTTAAAAACTCAATGCTCCGCGGTACATTCTCCACTCCCATTTCCTCCGCAGCTACTGCTTCAATTGTTTTCCTGAACGGATCACTGCCTTTTTGTATCTCATCGTCAATAATAATCAGCTCTTCCGAACGGATACTCTGCACAATAAATGCAGAGTGAGTAGTAACTATAAACTGAATATTGGGGAAAGCCTGTTTAAGGTCCCTGATTACATGTCGCTGCCAGTTAGGATGTAAATGCATATCCAGCTCATCGATCAGCACTACTCCTTTCGTTTGAATAACAGCGCCACTACCCAAATATCCATTTAATATAACACACCGGAAAGCCAGTTCCGCCACAAGATTCAACATGGCAATAAGCCCGTCGCTCATATTAGAATGGGTCTTTCTGCCAAAGTCCTTATCATCTATCTTAACATTTGCTTCTAATTCTCTATAATGAGTATTGAATCCCACATCTTCCAAATAGGGAATACCAACAGCAATAGCTTCAAATACAGCCTCCCTTGTGCCTGCGAATTCGCGGTTATACTTTAACTCATTATCATAATTGTACAGCCATTCTATTACCCCGTCGAAATCCACTTTGTCAGAAAGTGCAGCCAGGTACCCTTTCTCCATACGGCTCCGGCGTTCCTGCGCCCGTTTTCCTTTCCTTTGCTGAGCCATAGTCCGCTCGGTACCAAAACTTGCCACAACCGGTAAAACCGCTCCGGTGGTTTGATCCCTCGCCATCAGTAGTTCATCTACTGCATCCATTAGCTCCCCGGCATATTTCCTGTTATGACTTGTCATTCCATTGGCTAACATTACTCTTGACCATTCAATCTGATCATTGTTAAACTGTGCAAATACTTTGATCAGTGTTTCCTGGTTATTGGCCCTGTAATCTCTTTTGCCATCGTTCCATCTGACAAATACCTCCTGCTTTTTGAACTGACGCCTGTAAACTGCCGATGCTGGTATTGGCAGACATTGCAAATATGCACCTAACGCTACCTGCAGCGCATGCAATAAAGAAGACTTTCCTAAACTATTATCTCCTATAACAACTGTGAATCCCGGGTTAAAAGAAATTTCTTTCTGCTCAAAACCTTTAAAATTCTGGATATACAGATAATTGATTAACATAAACGTGAATTATGGGTAAGCAATATAAAGAAAAAACGCCGACCTGGCGGGCAAACCCTTTCCAGATCAGCGTTTTATCATACTGACACTATAGTGATCACTCCACTACCTTCACCCTTATTCCTTCACTATGCGCACTAAATTCCGGCGCATACATACACTGTGCAGTTGTGATGCCATTACTGAAATTACCCTGATGTGTAACGAACAATGTATACTCAAACACATAAGTTCCCTTTCTCAAACTGCTGAAGAAGAAATTAGTGCTGGCATCTTTGGTGCTTTCATAATAGCTCACACCATTCTGCCATTTACATTCACTGATCACGTTCTGCGGTTCAAAACAGGAAGCACGCATATCCTTCAGATGTATGTATTCCATATCACGGTCAGATCTCATCACGATACGTACTTTCACTTTGTCGCCTACTTTGAGGCTATTGCCATCTTCAATAGCAGTCAGCACGGGACCGTTATTGGTATTCCTTTCAATGAACAATTGTTTCTCCAGTTTCAGCGGCGTTTCTGCCGGTGTGATCTTATCCAGTTGTTCGAAATACTGCCAGTATACAGCGCCCCAGGATGGCTGACCTTTACTGCCTTTCACCGTTACAGCGATGTTGCCCATTGCAGGTTTCACCTCATTGGTATTGAAACGCTTTTTAAAGTAACCGGTGCCTGCTTCTGTTTTCTCTTTATCGCTGCTCATGGTAACACTGCCTGCCTTAATATCTATTTCCGGTGTAGCTGCCAGCCAGTTGCTACCACCCAGCAGCATTGCGTAACATGCATCAGCAGTAGCCTTCGTCGTATTCCAGTTATTGGTTTGTTTGTTCTTCAGCAGCCATGTTTTCATATCGCCTACAGCTGTGGTATCGTTGGTCACTTCTTTGAAAGCCGCGATCAGCATAGACTGTGATTCAACAGGCGCCTGGTACCACCAGTAACCACCACGCAACTCTTTCCAGGTCATGCCCATTTCATCATTATTAGTAGCACGCTCTTTTAAGGAGTTGATGATCTCAGTAGCGGTCTTCACATCTCCACCTTTTTTCAGCGCGATGGCCAGCATTGCCTGTGGATATACATCCATTTTCATCCAGTATTTCTTCGCCTGAGTCAGGTAATACTGATATGCTTCATGGTATTCTGCAGGCAGCACTTCACCTTTAAACAGGCTGCGGGTATACAGATAGTGTGCTTCAATATATCCTATCTGTTGTGCGTTCATATCTACCTTATGCTGCTTCAGCCTGTGATAAGTTTCATCAACTGCTTTATCAAGGTAGCCGAGACCTTTCGTGATCATCGCTCCTGTTTCACCCATGTCTCCGTTTTTCCACGCACCTACTTCACGTAAACGGCCAAAACCTGCGATGATATACTGTGTAATGTAACGGTCTTCCCACATGCCATTGAACCATGGGAAAGCACCATTAGGCATCTGGCGCTCCTGTAACTGATTGGCCGCTCTTTCCTGTTCGCTGCTCATACGTTGCAGATCAAATAACAGGGCAATGCGCTTTTTCTGTTCAGCCTCACTCTTTGCATCCAGTACCCATGGAGTTTCCTGCAGCAATACAGACTTCAGTTCCTCATTTTTCTGAAGATTGCTCTTTAATGCAGCAGTATCTGTAGTACGCCATTTTTCGAATATGTTCTTTACACCCGGCAATGCATTGGCAATATAGCTTGCCAGCGTATTTGCATAGAACCTGTTGAAGATCTGTTCAGAACACTCATACGGATACTCCATCAGGTAAGGCAATGCCTGCACAGCGTACCAGGCAGGATTACCGGAATATTCAAGTGTAAGGGAATGTTGCTGTAAAGTTTCAGATTCTCCGCTTTTCAGCAACTTCGGCATAGTGAATGTACGGGTCCCATCACCACGCATTGACAATGGCAATGTCTCGGTTACCAATGTATTGTTGGTCAATACCGGCAGCGCGTTTTCTTCACCATCGCTATAGATACCCGATTGCGCTATCACGCGGTACACCAGTGAACTATTGAAGTTGTATGGGATCTGTACAGGGAAACTTACCGCAGTGCTCTGCCCTTTCTCTACGGTGAAATGCTGTACCGGGAACAGGTTCTGGAACCATCCATCCACAGGTTGCATGGTCGTTGCATCCAGCAGCTCAAGTCTTGCCTCACCTTTCAGCGCACTGTCGGCCAGGTTGCTGATCTTTGCAGAGAACTCTATCTTATCTCCTTCACGCATAAATCGGGGCGCATTGGGCTGTACCATCAGCGGCTTCTGTGTAACGATGCTGGTTTCTGCCATACCGAAGGCTGCATCTTTTGTATGCGCGAGTGACAGGAAGCGCCAGCGGGTCAGTGCTTCCGGTACTGTAAAGTCAAAGCTGATATTGCCATCTTTGTCCGTATGCAGTTCAGGCAGGAAGAATGCTGTTTCATTGAAGTTTTTACGTGGTTGAATTTGAGGTGGTTTAGAAGACCCACCTTCCTGAGTAACAGAAGCCTGGTCAGCTACTGCAGCCGCGTCCAGTTCCTTTTGCTGTTTCTTAACACCAAGCCCGGCAACAACCACCTCTCCCAGTGCGGCTGGCGCTGGCGCTGCTTTCGACATTGCCGCTTCAGCCAGCACCCCAGGCGCTCTTCCAGCAACTGCACCATACAGTCTGCGCCTTCCACCAGCATATCCTACAATGCTCACTTCCTTGTCATCCAGCAACACATATGCACCTGTCAGATACCATCCAAACCAATTCAGGTTATCATATGAGAAGGGTGGCAACTCTGGTCTGCTCTTACGGGTAATATCATCTCGGTTGATAGACATTGTCCGCTTGAAGTTATCTTCCGCCACCCAGAAGCGGAATGCATCCAGCTGCGGCAATAATGAAGGCACAGCCCAGTCCTGCCTGCGGAATTCATCCAGGGAGGCGTCGAACATGGAAGCTACCATTTCTGCAGCCACCTGCTCGCCCTTATAACCCTTGATCTTTACCTGCCATTTCTCTTTCTCACCGGGCAACAGCTTATCACGATGGGAAGCAATTGTTACATCCAGTTGCTTATTGGACCATGGCACATTTACTGTTTCTGCCAGTGTATATATTCTGTTATCCTTCACAAAAGCATACTGGAATACTGCATTGCCCCTGTCGGATTCCAATGCCGTATAATCCCTGTTCTCAATAGTTCCATTAATGTTAAAACTGCTGAATGTCTCTTTCTTCCCTGATTGCGTTAACAATTGCAGCACATGTACATCCGTAGCTGATGAACCTATGCGGATCTGTTTTTTCTCTCCCGGTTCAACACTCTTTGTATCCGCATATTTCCATACATATACAGGATAAGACAATTTCTTCTGTGACAGGTCTACTACTTCGAATACCTGTTTCTGCACTACTTCCTCACCATATTTGTCTTTGGTACTTGCTTTCAGTTCATACCATCCCGCAGGTAATTTTTCTTTTGCGAGATGAATATTTCCTTTCTCACTGGTAGTTACAGATTGCGTCAATACAGCTTTCTCCCTTGTCCAGCTTTCATGGTTATCTTCATCATTGTAGACATCATGCGGAAATGCTTTTTCATACTCTGCCTGTGGTATTACAAACTGGTCAGGTTTTGCCCAGTATCTGCTGCGCAATAAACGTGCAGGTGGTTTTACCGGACTAAGGCTTACCGCTACTTCTGCAGGCTCGAATGAGCCATTGAGGTTTTGTGTGATGATCTTAACGGAATCCAGGTCCTGCTGTAACACGGTACCGGGCAGTTCCAGCTTTATTTCCAATGCCTGGTATCCCGCACTCACTGTCTGGTCTCCGCTATGTGTTTCTCCATTGATATCAGTAACAGTAGCAGAAACAGCATATGTAAATACCGGCTTCAGGGCAGCAGGTACCTTGAGATCAGGCAGCGCAGGGAAAGTGATATTGAAAGTACCATCTGCAGCGGTCTTTACCTCTCCGTGAGCGATCTCGCGGGATTCGCTCTGGAATGGGCTTCTCCACATCAACCAGGGATAAGGGAAGCGTGCTTTCCTTGTTACGCGGTATTGTACCTGTGCACCATCTATGTTGTTACCTGCATACGCCAATGCCTTAGCACTCACTTTCACGGAATCATTCACGCGGTAAGTACCTTTCACGGGCTGAAATTCCACATAGAATTTCGGGCGCTTATATTCTTCTACCTGGAAAGCAGTATAGGCTATTCCGCCGGATTCCTGCAGGTGGAATTCCCCATTCAGTCTTCCGGTAGGCAGCGTAAATTTACCGGCGTAGGCGCCATATTCATTTGTTGTTACGTCAAGTTTATCCACCAGCTCTCCGTTCACATCATACAACTCAATAGTTGCATTCAGTCCGGGTATCACTTTGCTCTTTGCACCACCAGGATTGGCAGTCAGCGCGATGCCTTTAAAATAAAGCGTCTGACCAGGACGATAAATGGCCCTGTCTGTGAAAATATAGCTGTTATGCTGGTCTTTTAATTCGTCTGACTGTTGCTGATACTTATAACTGTATACGTACTTAAAATCGTCTATAAACAGCTGATCTTCCCCATTCTTCCATTCCAGCCTTACGTTCTGACGTTTGTTATCCCATTGTACGTCTATAATGCCTTCCTGGTTGGCGGTGTAAGTCTGCACCTGCGTTAACTTAGCCGACCGGCCGTATTCATTGGTGCCCCAGACAGTCAGCTTTGTCCCCGGCAACGGCTGCCCTGTTTGCCGGTGCAATGCGTAATACCTGCTGGTAACATCATCTTCATTATATTCACGAAGTATATAACTGATGTTCGACACATGGATGAACTGTATGGCCAGCAGGTTCTCCTTCAGCGCAAAATCTTTGTTCGCACTGGCCACCAGCATATATGTACCGACCGGTAAAGCGTCTATCTTTATCTCTGCAGCATGTTCCCTGAAATCTCCTGAACCGGTCAGGGATTGTTCCCAGGTTTTCAATGGCTGCCTGCCCACAATAGAACGCCAGTATTTATTGGTCGTGTCCCGGTAGTCTTCCTGCGCTGCACGCAGTGAGCTACGGAAAGCCTCGTCTATATGCACCACCCTTACATAGATCTTATCTGTATTCCGGTAAGTCACCAGGGTGCGGAATGGCATTCCCGGCACGTTTACCAGTTCTGTTTCCAGCCTGAGATCTTTTCCTTTTATGCCTTGTAGCAGGTCGAAACAACTGGCTCCTCCAACAGAAACAGGGGCCAGCGCTATTGCCTTTTCACAAATTGTTTTTGCCAGCTGCATTGCTGCTGCAGGCGTCATCCCTTCTGCTACACTCGTTTCCTTTTTACTCCCTTCCTTGTAATAATAATAAGCCAGCTGAGACATTACCTGTGTCACCTCTTTTTCCCCTTCATAAGCCTTTTCCTGGGCTTTCAGCAGCTTTACGTACAGGGCTTCCTTATCAGGCATCACTGCTACCTGGTTCATATAGGTTGTTCTCTCCAGGTCAAGGTCCAGCAGGGCCGCCCTGTCCTGCGCATGAAAACGCATCAGGTCCTGCAGCAGCAATACAGCCTTGTATTGCAGGGAGGCAGAATCGGCAGAAGCAAACCGGTGTTGCATAAAAACATCCGCGGTAGCGAAAGCCGCCGGGTCGGTCAGCTCAAACTGGTTTTCCGGGCTGGTGATCTGGCTCTCTCCTGACTTATAGTAATCCAGGGCACGGTGTGCAACCAGGTCATACAATGTAGGGCGCAGTTTCCGGCCATTTCCTGTACCTGCCTGCAGGATATCTTCATACTTACTGATGTCCACCCGTTTCAGCGCTGCAACATCCTGTAAAGAGGCTTCATAGGCGGCTGTTATTTCCCGGTGAAGACGGGCTTCACTCCAGGTGGAGACATCCGTTGACGTGTCTCCTTTTATGTCTGTACGCTGATAAAGCTCAAACCTGTTGTTCTCCAGGTATCGCTGCAGGGACTCTCCCTGCAGGCTTTTCATAATGGCCCGCGCAGTCGGGGAAAAGGTCTGTGTTTTCCAGCTTACATTTTTGTCCTTTTCGCTCTTCCCCTCTTCAAGATGGGCCACATACCTGATGCGGTAAATATAGGTCTTCAGCAACTGTACCTCATTCTGCTGTCTTACAGCATTGTCTGAGATCACATCAAGTTCCAGCAATGCTGATCTGAACAGGCCTTTTCCATCTAATTCCTGTACCTTCTTCCAGTGGGTGTCATAGTTAAACTGGGCCATAACAGTTTTACAGCTTAAAATTGAAAAAATAAAAACAGCTACGATAAGACGCATATGGGATAGCATTTGATATTCTTTTACTCCGGAATAGGATGCGAAAAAAGCTTCCATTCCACAGGGTTTTTGGCATAAAAGTCAACAAAATAACTTCGGGGACAAAAAAAATCCTCCCGACGGCTTCACCCGTGGGAGGATATTATATTACATAACTTTCTGATTATTATGCTTTCACGGTTTTCAGTACCTCTGCCATTGTCTTACCAATGTTAGCAGGGCTTTCTACCACGTGCACACCACATTCAGCCATGATCTTCATTTTTGCAGCTGCTGTATCATCAGCGCCACCGATGATAGCCCCGGCATGGCCCATACGACGGCCCGGAGGAGCAGTCTGGCCCGCGATGAAACCAACTACCGGCTTGGTACCGTGTTCTTTGATCCATTTTGCAGCGTCAGCTTCCATGCTACCACCGATCTCACCTATCATGATGATACCTACAGTTTCAGGGTCGTTCATCAGCAGTTCAACCGCATCTTTGGTAGGGGTACCAATGATAGGGTCTCCACCGATACCGATAGCTGTAGAAACACCCAGACCAGCCTTAACTACCTGATCTGCAGCCTCATATGTTAAGGTACCGGATTTGGATACGATACCAATGTTACCTTTCTTGAAAATGAAACCTGGCATGATGCCTACTTTAGCTTCTTCAGCAGTGATTACACCAGGGCAGTTTGGTCCGATCAGACGGCTCTTACGGCCAACCAGGAAGTTTTTAGCCCTGATCATATCCTGAACGGGAATGCCCTCAGTGATACATACGATCAGTTCTATACCGGCTTCAGCAGCTTCCATGATAGCGTCTGCAGCGAATCCTGGTGGAACGAAAATGATAGAAACATCAGCGCCGGTAGCCTTTACAGCATCATCTACCGTGTTGAAAACCGGGCGATCCAGGTGCTTGGTGCCGCCTTTTCCCGGCGTAACGCCGCCTACTACCTGCGTGCCATATTCTATCATCTGTGTGGCATGGAATGTGCCTTCTGTACCGGTAAAGCCCTGTACAATCACTTTGCTATGCTTATTAACTAAAACACTCATCGCGCTTGGTTTATTGTTTTATAATGATATCGGCAAAATTAAAGTCCTAATGCCAAATTCCAAATCAATCTTTTTTGAGCTTATTCCGCCAGCTCTGGTCCTGGAACATTTCCATCTGCCTCATTTCTTTTGCATCCCGGAGGAACTCGGATGCGAAGATAAAGTCATTCAGTTTCTCATCTTTACTGAAAACGATGTCTTTATTACTTCCTTCCCACTGCTTACGTCCCTGGTACATATACACGATATGATCCCCACTTTCCATTACGGTGTTCATGTCATGGGTATTGATCACAGTGGTAATATTATACTCCAGTGTTAAATCTTTGATCAGCTTATCTATCAGCAGGGAAGTCTGGGGGTCCAGACCGGAATTGGGCTCATCACAGAACAGGTACTTGGGGTTCAGCACAATAGCCCGGGCGATCCCTACCCTCTTTTTCATCCCCCCGCTGATCTCAGCCGGGTACTTTTTTGCTGCATCTTTCAGATTCACCCTTTCCAGGCACTCCATCACACGGGTTTTCTTTTCCCGGAGAGTACCTTTGCCAAACATATCCAGGGGGAACATAACATTCTGCTCCACTGTCATACTATCAAACAGGGCCGATCCCTGGAAAAGCATGCCTATTTGCTGGCGGATCTCCTTCTTCTCATGGTCGTTCATGCCCGTAAAATCCTTTCCATCGTATACCACTTTACCGGCATCGACCTGCATCAGCCCCACCATACATTTCATCATTACGGTCTTTCCGCTGCCACTGCTGCCAATGATCAGGTTCACTTTACCGGTCTCCATCACAGCAGATACATCCGGAAGAATGATCTTATCTCCAAAGCCTTTCTTAATATTAACCAATTCAATCATAAACAATTGCGAATTATAAATCCGGGGCTAGCAAACCGGGACTGATCCTTTCCGCTACAACGGATGGAGCTTTTATAACAATAGCGCCGCCAGCAGATAATCCATGAACAATATCAGGACACAGGTTACCACCACTGCACTGGTACTGGCTTTACCGATCTCTAAAGCGCCTCCTTCCACATTATATCCATAATAAGAAGGAACACTGGCAATAATAAAAGCAAATACGAACGATTTGAACAGGGCAAAAAAGATGTTATACGCCCTGAATTCCTGCCTGAGCCCCTGCCAGTATTGATCTGAAGATAGAATTCCTCCCAGTTCACCTGCTTTTTCCCCGCCCCAGATACCCAGGAAGCCGGAAATACAGATCAGGCAGGGTATCATGATCACTGCTGCCAGTATTTTGGGCATGATCAGGTATCCTTTTGTATTGATACCCATGATCTCCTGCGCATCTATCTGTTCAGATACACGCATATTACCCAGTTCTGAAGCTATTTTGGAACCTACCACCCCTGCCAGTACGATACAGGTCAGTGTAGGCGCAAATTCGAGGATAATGGTGTCCCTCACTACCTGCGCAATGGTGGACTTGGGAATAAGTGGGCTGACCAGCTGATAAGCGATCTGCAGGGTGGTCACCCCTCCCATAAATAAGGAAATGATAAATACAATGCCAAACGATCCGATGCCTATATCCACACACTGCCGCATAAACTCCCGCCAGAACATTTTCATGTTTTCCGGGCGGGAAAACATGCCTTTAAGCATAAGCAGGTAGCTTCCGAAATGATGAAAGAATCTAAACTCCATAACTGGCCAAAGATAGCGAAAAATAGTCGGGACTACATAGCCCGGGCCTTTTCCACTCATTTAAGACTTCTCACCAGCAACCGCTTCAGACTGCGTTCTATGATCTCACCCATTGTTTTACAACGCGAAAAGACAGGATCGTCATAATATTCTGCCAGCTCATGGCCCAGCTGGGAAACTTTTTCAGGGAAAGAAACCTGGTCCGTCATGATCACATCCCTGAGGTCTTTTATACGGTGCCGCTGCGTTTTGATCCTCCGGGCTATTACAGAACGCTCTTCCTGCTGATACTGCTTAACTACTTCCGCATTCAGGTGCTTCATGGCCAGCTCCACAAAGACGCGGTTCTCTTTGAAGAACTGCGGCATATACAGCGTTCGTTTCCCTTCATAGAACTGCTGGTCAAAATCGATGGCCCGTATACGGAATTGCACATCATCAAAGTCCTGGGTAATGTCAAAAATGAAATTATAGGAACGCATATCTCCCAGTAAACGCACAAAACAACGCTCATTGAATTTGACAAACTCTTTGGCTATACGTTTCGGATTGAACTCTGGTCTGTCCAGGTAATGTAGTATAAACTGATCGCCAGGTACACCGGCAATATGCTCTTCCACCAGCGTATTGCCATCTATCATAAAGTTGATCCAGTAGGGCGACAGTATGTGTTCCAGTTCCAGCCCGTAAATACGGGAGGCATCTGCTATCTTGATATAGAAGTAATCGTACACATCATTGTACGTATTCCGGATCCTGATACGGAAAGGGTGGGAATTGCCGAACGTACAGTAATCGATACGTTCCACCTCCAGGTGCTCTTCTGCTGTCTGATCACCACCAGCCTTCAGGATGGAGTAAATCCTTTTCAGGCCGGCCTGTAGCTGGTGATACATGCTCTGCGGATAAAATACGGATTCCCATAAAGTATCCTTACCCGCTTTATCATAGACCGGAATGCTGTTATCAAAATAACGCAACTCCTCGTAAGACACGGGTAATCTTACCTCTCTCTCATACAGTTTGAGATATCCCCTGAATGCAGGGTTCAGCGGGAAAAATGCCTTTTTCTTGGATATGTGCTGCATACCCAAATATCAATCAAAAAAATCAGGAATTAAGCATTCCCGAGCTGATACTGCGTCAATTCACATATACCAGGTCCGGAATACCTAATTCCTGATCATTTATTTTTTACTTTTCCCGTCGCAACATTTATGCTGTGCATCCACCACGGCAATATTCACCATGTTCACAATGGAACGTACAGTGCTGCCCAGCTGGAGGATGTGCACGGGTTTCTTCATCCCCAGCAGTACCGGCCCGATAGCATCGAAACCCGCTACTTCCTGGAGGAGGTTGTATGCAATATTACCTGCAGCAAGGTTTGGGAAGATCAGGGTGTTCACTTCCTGTCCCAGCAGCTCACTGAATGGATAGCTGTCCTTCAGGATCTCCTGGTTGAAGGCCATGGCAGCCTGGATCTCACCATCTACGATCAGGGTAGGATCTTTCTGCTTTACTATTTCACGCGCCCTGCTCACCAGTTGTGCTTCAGGGGTTGGACTGGACCCGAAGTTGGAGTAAGATACCATCGCAATACGTGGCGTGATGTTGAACTGCCTTACTTCATTGGCCACCAGGATGGTGATCTCTGCCAGTTCTTCCGCTGTGGGATTGAAGTTCACGGTGGTATCTCCCAGGAACAACGGTCCCCTCTTGGTATTGATGATATACATACCCGCAACGCGCTTGGCATTATCTTCAGTTCCTATCACCTGCAGGGCAGGGCGGATCGTATCAGGATAATTACGCGTCAGACCGGAGATCAGCGCATCTGCCTCTCCCGTTTCCACCATCATACAACCAAAGTAGTTACGCTCACGCATTACCTTCTTCGCTTCGTATTGGTTGAAACCTTTGCGCTGGCGCTTTTTGAAGAAGAGTTCTCCGAACTTATGACGTTTATCGTGCATTTCATCACTCTTCGGATCGATGATCACGGTATCGTCCAGTTCAATGCCATTTTCAGCCGCCAGGTTGCGGATACGCAGTTCATTGCCCAACAGGATCGGGTAGGCAATCCCTTCCTCTCTCACCACCTGGGATGCTTTCAGCACCTTCAGGTTATCTGCTTCTGCAAATACTACCTTGCGTGGGTCCTGACGGGCTTTTGTACCAATAACGCGGAACAGCTGGTTGTCCAGTCCGAGGCGTTTGTTCAGTACTTCAATATATGCCTCCCAGTCGGTAATAGGCTGCTGAGCCACCCCGCTATCCATAGCAGCACGGGCCACCGCGGGTGCTACATGGCTGAGCAAACGGGGATCAAGCGGTTTTGGAATGATATATCTTGGTCCGAAGAAGAGATTTCTCTCATTGTAAGCCAGGTTCACAATATCCGGCACAGATTCCTTAGCCAGTTCCGCCAGGGCATGTACCGCTGCCAGCTTCATTTCCTCGTTAATCTGGGTAGCGCGTACGTCGAGTGCTCCGCGGAAAATGTAAGGGAAACCCAATACATTGTTCACCTGGTTAGGATGATCGGAACGGCCGGTAGCCATTATCACATCCGGACGGGAAGCAATGGCCAGATCATAGGCAATCTCCGGATCAGGATTCGCCATAGCGAATACAACCGGGTTCTTTGCCATACTCTTGATCATGTTGGGTGTTACTACATTCCCGACAGATAATCCCACAAATACATCTGCATCTTTCAATGCTTCTGCCAGCTCGGTCACTTTGGATTTGGTGGCAAACTGCCTGTGCATATCCGACAGGTTAGGGCGGGAAACATTGATCACGCCATCCTTGTCAAACATGATGATATTCTCGCGTTTGGCTCCCAGGGCTACATACAGCTTTACGCAAGCCATAGCGGCTGCGCCGGCGCCATTTACAACGATATTAACTTTATCGATCTTCTTTTTTACCAGTTCCAGGGCATTCAGCAAAGCCGCACTGGAGATGATGGCCGTACCATGCTGGTCATCGTGCATGATAGGGATCTTCAGTTCTTTCTTCAGACGTTCTTCGATCTCGAAACATTCCGGACTTTTGATGTCTTCCAGGTTAATGCCCCCAAAAGTTGGTTCCATCGCTTTCACAACCTGTACAAACTCGTCTACATTCTTTGTATTCAGCTCAATATCAAACACATCGATATCTGCGAATATCTTGAACAATACAGCTTTCCCTTCCATTACAGGTTTACCGGCTTCAGGGCCGATATCTCCCAGGCCAAGAACTGCTGTACCATTACTGATCACCGCTACCAGGTTACCTTTGGCGGTATATTTGTACACATTCTCTACGTCTTTGTGAATTTCCTTACAAGGTTCAGCTACTCCGGGAGAGTAGGCCAGCGAAAGATCCCATTGTGTCTTGGTGTTCTTTGTAGGTATTACTTCGATTTTTCCAGGCCGCCCCAATGCATGATAATCCAATGCATCCTGCTTGTTCTGTTTTCTTGCCATTTCAATAAAAGATTGTTCTTGGGCGTGCAATATACGAAGTATTAAAAGAACAGGCACTAGCACAAAAGAGTAGGTTCACAATATTTACTTATTTTTACGACGATTAATCTCCCTGACAAACATGATACAACGCATTCAAAGTCTTTATCTTCTATTGGCAGCAGCGGCCGGCATAGGCACCTGGTTCATGAATATCTGGAAAGCCACGCTAAGCGACGGAACCATAAGTTATTTCAAGGCTCAGTCCAGTTTCATTGTATTTGTAGTTTACATGCTGATCGTAGCACTGGCCCTCTTCTGCATCTTCCTGTTCAAGAACCGTAAGCTACAGTTCCGGCTCACCATACTAAACATTTTCCTGGCAATTGCATCTATTGCGCTGCAATATTTTGAAGTGTTGAGCACAGCCAATAAACTACAGGAAGGAGGTAAACATATTTCTGATTCTTCTTATTTACCCGGTGCCTTCCTGCCAATATTGATCCTGATCTTCCTCTTTATGGCTGCAAGAGGCATCTATAAAGATGAGAAACTGATCAAATCACTCGACAGACTGAGGTAATTATCCCCATAAACAGATTAAATAAAAAGAGGCTGTCTGCTTCAAACGAAGTGCAGACAGCCTCTTTTTTATCCGGATACCTGGTGATGTTCAAATGCTCTCCAGGCCCCTGTTTGTATTTAATCCTTCTTCATTCCCGATGCTTCTTAACGAAGCAGGCACTTAAAGGTATTTACCGGTATAACTTTCCTTCACGTTCTTCAGTCCTTCGGGCAATCCGGCATACAGCAGCTGTCCGCCACCGGCGCCGCCTTCCGGCCCCAGGTCTATCACCCAGTCAGCGCTACGGATCACGTCAATATTGTGCTCAATGACCAGTACGGTATGTCCCTGTTCAATAAGGGCATTGAAAGAGGCCAGTAACTTTTTGATATCATGGAAATGCAGACCGGTAGTTGGTTCATCGAAGATGAAGAGGATATGTCCCTGTGCCTTTCCCTTACCCAGGAACGAAGCCAGCTTCACACGCTGTGCCTCGCCACCGCTCAGGGTATCGCTGCTCTGTCCCAGTTTCACATAACCCAGGCCCACATCGCTCAGCGGACGGATCTTATTGCAGACGTCCTTTTCTTCCTTGAAGAAATCCAGGGATTCCTCCACACTCATTTCCAGTACATCGTAGATATTCTTGTTCTTATAGGTAACTTCCAGTACTTCATCCTTGAAACGTCTGCCACCGCAGCTTTCACACTGCAGGTGCACATCTGCCAGGAACTGCATTTCAACGATCACTTCCCCTTCTCCTTTACAGGCATCACAACGACCTCCGTCTACGTTGAAGGAAAAATGTTTTGGCTGGAAACCGCGCATCTTACTCAGGGGCTGCTTTGCAAACAGGTCACGGATCTCGTCGTATGCCTTGATGTAGGTTACCGGGTTGGAACGGGATGACTTACCGATCGGGTTCTGGTCTACCATCTCGATCTGGGTAATATCATCCACTGCTCCCTTAAGGGCGCGGTGTTGTCCCACACGCTCTGCAAACTCTCCCTTCAGTTTCATGAGAGCAGGGTAGAGTATCTGTTTCACCAGCGTGGTCTTACCGGAACCACTCACACCGCTCACCACAGTCAGTACCTGTAAGGGGAAGTCTACATCAATATTCTTCAGGTTATGCTGACGGCAGCCTTCGAGGCTAATCGCCTTCTTCCATTTGCGGGTGCGGGCAGGCGGCTCTATGCGGAGCTGTCCGCTCAGGTACTTTCCTGTCAGGCTTTTCGTGTCTTTTAGTATCTGCTGATAATTGCCGGCAAAGATCACTTCACCACCCAGGTGACTGGCCAGCGGTCCCATATCGATGATGTAATCCGCCTCTTCCATCATCATTTCATCATGTTCCACTACCACAACGGTGTTGCCCAGGTCACGCAATTCCTTCAGTACGTTGATCAGGCGATGTGTGTCGCGTGCATGCAAACCGATGCTCGGTTCATCGAGGATATACATCGAATTGGTCAGGTTACTGCCCAGCGAGCGGGTCAGCTGTATACGCTGGCTTTCTCCGCCACTCAGTGTATTGGCTACACGGTTGAGGGTAAGATAACCAAGCCCTACGTCCAGCAGGGTTTTCAGACGGTGGTCAATTTCCACCAGTATCCTTTTCGCCACCTGCTGATCGTATTCACTCAGCTCCAGTTTTTTGAACCATTCATTGAGATTACTTACCGGCATATCCACCAGGTTGGCGATGTTTGCGCCACCTATCTTGATATACAAGGCTTCTTTCCTCAGACGGCCTCCTCCGCACTCATGGCAGGTAGTACGGCCACGGTAGCGGGATTGCAGTACACGGTACTGCACTTTATAGAGGTTCTGCTCCACCATCTTGAAGAACTCATTCAGCCCGTAGAAGTGCTCATTGCCTGTCCACAGCAGCTGGTATTGCTCCTCTGTAAGGTCAACTATCGGCTTATGGATCGGGAAATTGAACTTCCTGGCGGCTTTGATCAGCGCCTCCTTGTACTCGCCCATCTTCTCTCCTCTCCAGGGCGCGATGGCGTTTTCATATACACTCAGGCGTTTGTCAGGGATCACCAGGTCGGCGTCAATGCCCAGCACCTGTCCGAAGCCCTCACAAACCGGGCAGGCCCCGTAAGGGTTATTGAAGGAGAACAGGTTGGGAACCGGCTCTTCGAACTGCATACCATCCAGTTCAAAACGGTTGGAGAAGTGTTTCAGCTCTCCGCCATCCACTTCTACCAGGCAGTCGCCTTCACTCTCGTAAAACGCTGTCTGCACGCTATCTGCAATACGGTGCAGGTCGTCTTCTTCAAACGCTTTCGCCACCAGACGGTCTACCAGCAGGTATGCATCCTTTGGTAAGGAAGGTTTCTTTTCGTCCAACAGTTCCTCGATGCGCAGCAGGGAACCGGCACCTTTCTCTTTCACATACAGGCGGGAGAAGCCTTTCTGCATGAGAATTTGCAATTCCTCCTTCACATCACGTTTAGCGTGACGGCGAAAGGTAACCAGCAGTTGTATCTTGGAGCCGGAAGGCAGCTTTTTGATAAAATCCACCACGTCGCTCACTTCATGTTTTTTCACGAGCTGACCGGAAATTGGGGAATATGTTTTGCCAATACGGGCAAAGAGCAGGCGGAGATAATCGTAGATTTCCGTCATGGACCCTACGGTAGACCGGGGCGTACGGGTGATCACCTTCTGTTCGATGGCAATGGCCGGGCAGATGCCCTTGATATAGTCGACATCAGGTTTGTTCATTCTCATGAGGAACTGGCGGGCGTAGGAGCTGAGACTTTCCGCATAACGGCGTTGTCCTTCAGCATACAATGTGTCCATGGTCAGTGAAGACTTGCCCGAACCGGATACTCCCGTCACGACTACCAGCTTGCTCCGGGGGATGCCTACGCTCACATTTTTGAGGTTATGAACACGAGCGCCTTTAATGAAAATCTGATCTTGTGTACTAACTGACTGATCATCAGTTATTGTTTCCGTTTTCTTCACTTTAGTAGCCATAATGGATGCAAAAATACCGAAAGTAAACCATTCCGGGCTAATTCCGTTCTACCTGAACATGTTATAAGGGAAACCGGCAACCATGGGTCAATTCGACGGATTGCAGCCTGTATTAAATCAGCCGAAAATTGCACGAAGGAGGGATTGTTTTATTGAACTATTACATTATATTTGCATTAGATGAGAGAACTGAAGGCCACTTCAGGATCTATTTTACTAAACTAAAAACTACCTATTATAGCATAAACTCTACACATTTTCCTACGACTGTCACAAGTCCTATTTTTATTTTAAACCCGCTATTGTAGAAGTTTATGCAAATAATGTACAAACTAAGTGATGAGCAGCTGATTACTCTTTTCAAAAAGGGTCATGCTTCCGCATTGGAAGAATTAGTGCACAGGCACAAGGATAAGCTCTATACCTCTATCGTATTACTCGTGAAAGATGCATTCCTGGCTGAAGATATTTTCCAGGATACCTTTATAAAGATCATAGATACCATTAGAGCTGAACGCTATACTGAAAAGGGAAAGTTCCTGCCCTGGGCCATGCGTATTGCGCATAACCTGTGTGTGGATCACTTCCGTAAGATCAAGCGTACGCCTATCATCAAAACCAGTGACGACAAAGATATTTTCAACGTACTGAATTTCAGTGAAAGCAGTGCGGAAGAGAAGATGATCACAGCACAAAGCCACGACCGCGTAAGAAGGATGCTGGACATGCTGCCGGAAGAACAACGGGAAGTGATCATTCTCCGCCACTATGCTGATCTGAGCTTTAAAGAAATAGCAGACCTCACACAGGTGAGTATCAATACCGCATTAGGCCGTATGAGATACGGTCTGATCAATCTCCGGAAGATGATGACGGAGAAGCAGATTTGTTTGTAATCCTTTTTTTGCTTGCCATCAACGGGCGGCCGGGAGACTCCGACCGCCCGTTCTTAGTTTTCAGCGCTTGCATACGATTGCAGTGTAAGTACCAGCGGTACAGGGAATATCCGCAGCTGTACTGCGTACCAATACCCGCGCCTCATAAGGCTGGCAGGAAAAAACAGGACAGGCAAACTGATTACAATAATTCGCTTAAAGATATCCGGCAACAATACCCAGCCAACAAAAAGCCCGGCTATCGCCGGGCCTTTTTTATGTTCAGATCAGATTCTCGTAGATCATTGCCGATCCCTGGCCTACTCCCACACACATCGTTGTCAACCCATACTTTGCCTGCGGCCTTCGTTTCATTTCGTTCAGCAAGGTAGCTGTAAGCCGTGCACCGGTACATCCCAGCGGATGCCCGATTGCAATAGAGCCTCCGTTTACATTCACTTTCTCCGTATCCAGTCCCAGATCCCGGATACATGCCAGTGCCTGTACTGCAAAGGCCTCATTCAACTCGATCAGATCCAGCTGGCCTACGGTCAGACCTGCACGGCGGAGGGCTTTCTGTGTGGCTGGTACCGGACCAATGCCCATAATGGAAGGGTCTACCCCGGCTACCGCCATGGCTTTGATCTGCATCAGCGGTTTAAGGTTGTACTGCTTCAGGGCCTGTTCAGATACCACCAGCACTACGGAAGCGCCGTCGTTGATCCCTGCCGAATTACCTGCGGTCACACTGCCATCTTTCGCGAAAGCTGGTCGCAGTCCGGCCAGTTTCTCCAACGAGGTTTCCCTTGGCGGTTCATCATCAGAGATGATCACCTGGCCCTGTTTATTAGGAGTGATGGGCACTGGTATGATCTCTGCGGCCCATTTCCCTGCGGCGTATGCCTGTTTGTACCGCAACTGGCTTTGCAGCGCGAACCGGTCCTGTTCCTCCCTGCTGATATTCCATTGGCGGGCCACATTTTCGGCAGTTTCACCCATGGCATAGGGATAATACATTTCCGCCAGTTTGCTATTGGTGAACCGCCAGCCAATGGTAGAATCGTAGATCTCTGTTTTCCGGCTGAAAGCACCATCTGCCTTTGGCATCACCAATGGTGCACGCGTCATACTTTCTACACCGCCTGCCAGGTATACATCGCCATCCCCGCACATAATAGCCCTGGCAGCATCCATAATGGCCTGCATACCAGAGGCACAAAGCCGGTTCACGGTATTACCCGGCACAGTCACCGGTAAACCCGCCAGTAGGGCGGCCATCCTGGCTACGTCACGGTTATCTTCGCCCGCCTGATTGGTAGCGCCTGCTATAACATCCTCAATGCCGGCAGGATCGAGGCTCGGATTACGTTCAAGGATTGATTTTATGAGAAGGGCCAGCATATCGTCAGGCCTTACGGAACTGAGAACCCCGCCATAACGGCCTATCGGGGTGCGCACCGCGTCTACTATATAGGCAGCTTGCATTGCTTTGTGGATTGCTTTGGTTAATAAAGGGTGTAAATGTAGGGGAAAGCAGGGTAATACCAATGCAGGTCATCTTATCTCCTTCCGCAATAAAGCCTTATTCGGCTGAGATGGCCTGGGAATTCGGCGGAACCTATATCCTACAGGCTCTATACTATAGCATTTTAGGCACTGTTCTATAGCGAACGCTATAGAACAGTAGGCGAAATGCAGGACTGTAGCCCTTATAGGTAGTAATCTGTAGGATAGTCGCACCGAATATCAAGCGAATACCGGGCGAATAGCGGATACTGCGAAAATATCTGGCAGGAAGGAGCTGCTTAGCGTTTGTCTCAAGTCCTAAAAACAAAACAATAAGTAAATGACCGTTGTAAAGTGCTCACTGAAACCATTTCCAACCTGTAAAGCTAATTCTGCATTCAATACGTCAACTGTAAGGTCTTTCTGTAGTAAGACAATCCAGGATTTTCCCGGAGATGCGTCCGGTATGCGTCTGGTATGCGTCTGGTATACGTCCGGTATAAAGCGGGTTCAACCCGTTCAAAAATCTCAGACGGCAGGTTGACCGACCCTCTTTTAACCGGAAAAATGTGAGAGAAAACGCAGCCGTGAAGGCCCCGAAAATGTGTCGCCGGTACATTATTGTGGTCGATGCTTTAAAATACCGTACCTTTGCAGCTTACTACCGACTGCCGTAAGGCAGACATTATCTCATTTAAAGGTCAGGAATGAAATCGGGCAAAACAAATATCCGGCACCTCAGCTTGCCGGAATTACAGGAATACTTTGGGTCAATTGAGGAAAAACCCTTCCGCGCCAAACAGGTGTATGAGTGGTTGTGGCTGAAACACGCCGGCAGCTTTGATGCTATGACCAACATTTCCAAGGACTTACGCAACAAATTGGAAGAACACTTCTCACTTCCCGCTATTAAGGTGGATACTACCCAGCACAGCAGTGACGGCACCATTAAGAGCCGCTTCCGCCTGCATGACGGGCACCTTGTAGAGGGCGTGCTGATCCCTACGGATACCAGGCAGACAGCCTGCGTTTCTTCTCAGGTAGGCTGCAGCCTGAGCTGCAAATTCTGCGCTACCGGTTATATGGACCGTAAGCGTAACCTCGACTATGACGAGATTTATGATGAAGTGGCCCTGCTGAACCAGCAGGCAATGGAAGCTTACGGCAAGAAACTTAGTAATATCGTATACATGGGAATGGGCGAGCCCCTTCTGAATTACAAGAATGTATTACAGTCCATTGAACGCATTACTTCTCCCGACGGATTGGGCATGTCCCCGAGACGTATCACGGTATCTACCGCAGGTGTGGCCAAAATGATCCGCCAACTTGGAGATGATAAGGTGAAATTCAACCTGGCCTTGTCCCTGCACGCTGCCAACGACGAGAAACGCAGCCAGATCATGCCGATCAACGATACCAATAACCTGAAGGTACTGATCGAGGCACTGAACTACTTCTATAAAGCTACACAGAACCAGATATCATTTGAATACATCCTTTTTAAGGATTTTAATGACTCCTTCAGGGATGCTGATGAGCTGATCCGTATATACCGCCAGGTACCCGCAGACCTGGTCAACATTATTGAATATAATCCGATCTCCAACGCCCGCTTCATGAAGCCGGATGAGGACGTTGCCGAGGCGTTCATGGAATACCTGACTAAACATAAGGTAAATGCACGCCTGAGGCGCAGCCGCGGTAAAGACATTGACGCCGCCTGCGGACAATTGGCCAATAAAGGTTGATCAGCTACCTGCTAACAAATTCAAAATTTAACAGATGAGAAAAAATACACCTGCTAAGAAAGGATTTTCCCCTTTCAAGGAAAATAAGAACAGCAGTTCCAATAAATCTACCACGCGTTTTGGCGCTTCAGACCGTAAGCGGGGTAGTGATGACAATACCCGTCCTGGTCGCGGTGATGGCCAGAAATCAGAACGCCCTTTCCAGTCCGACCGTAAACGTAATAACGACGAAAACGGCCGTCCTGCAAAAAGAACGGAAGGCAAGCCCGAACGCTCTTTTCCGTCCAGTCGTAAGCCGAAAGATGATGGCAACTTCCGTCCCGGCAGAGCGGTAGAAGGCAAGCCTGAACGTAGCCGTAACACCGATGCATCCGAAATTCCGGGCACTAAACGCTCAGAAAGAGATAAAACAACACGCAGGCCGCGTATAGAGCCTGTCCGCAAGACCGCCAATGGCAGAACCCCGTTCAAACCCCGTCCTCAGGGCGATGACAGTGCCTTTCACGGCCCCTCAGAACGTAAGTCAGGCAAACGTGGCAGCTCACGCGAGGAACGCCCGACCCCCAGCGGCTTTAACCGTAAAAAATATTTTGATTCTGCCAATGAACGGTTTGCTGAAAAACAGGACCGTAAATCTGCAGCGAGAAAAGCCCGTCACAGCGAAGACAGCGCCCCGTTCAGCAAAAAACAGTCTAAAAAAGAAGAAAACAGCAATAATGCCGGCGAAATGCCGCTGAACAAATACATCGCACACTCGGGGCTCTGCTCCCGCAGGAAAGCGGTGGACTTCGTGAAAGAAGGGAAAGTGACAGTGAATGGCAAACTGGTAACAGAGCCCGCCTTCAAGGTAACTGCCAAAGACGATGTGGCGATCAGTAATAAGCGCATCTCCATCCAGAAAAACCTGGTATATATCCTGCTCAACAAACCTAAAGGATACATTACTACTACCGACGATCCCGAAGGCCGTAAAACGGTGATGGAGCTGATCGAAGATGCTGTGACAGACGAGCAGCGTGTGTACCCTGTAGGTCGCCTGGACCGCAATACCTCAGGCCTGCTGCTGCTGACCAATGATGGCGAGCTGGCTCAGAAACTGGCGCACCCCAAGCATAATATCAAGAAGATATACCACGTAGGACTGAACAAACCCCTGACCAAGGCGGATTTCGATAAGATCCTGCACGGTGTAACACTGGAAGATGGCGTTGCACATGTGGATGCCCTGGGTTATGTGGAAGCAGGTGATAAAACCCAGATCGGTATTGAGATCCATAGCGGTAAGAACCGCATTGTACGCCGCATCTTCGAACATCTTGAGTATGAGGTGGAAAAGCTGGACCGCGTTACCTATGCCGGTCTAACCAAGAAGAATATCAATCGCGGCAAATGGCGTTTCCTGACTGAAAAAGAAATCATATTGCTGAAGCACTTTAAGTAATCTATGCGTATTAACGATATCATCATAAAAGAAACAGCTGATTTTGTTATCCTGAACAAACCGGCAGGCATGCTCACCATACCGGACCGGCACGATAACCAGCTGCAATCCATCCAGGGACTGCTGAAGAAGCACTACGGCGAAATATTCACTGTACACCGCCTGGATAAGGACACCAGCGGGCTTATCCTGTTTGCGAAAAATGAGGCGGCACATAAGTATTATTCGCAGTTGTTCGAAAGCCGTAATGTGAAGAAATTCTACCAGGGCCTGGTAAACGGACAGCTGATCCCTCCTGCCGGCAGCGTGGACGAGCCTATTATGGAACATCCCGTTGTAAAAGGTAAAATGGTGACAAACAGGAAGGGTAAAAATGCCCTGACAGATTATGAGGTATTGGAAAGCTTCGGACTGTATAGCCTGGTGAAACTCCAGATCCATACCGGCCGTACCCACCAGATCCGTGTGCATATGAAGCACCTGGGACATCCCATCGCAGTAGATGAACTGTATGGCACTGATACCCCCATATTCCTGTCTGCCATTAAAAAGAACTATAAACTGGGCAAGAGAACGGAAGAGGAGCGGCCACTGCTGAACAGGCTGGCATTACATGCATGGCAGCTGCATTTTAAGGACCAGCAGGGAGAAGAGCAGATCGTTGAAGCGCCTTTGCCGAAAGACATCCAGGCAGTGGTGACGCAGTTGCGGAAGAATAGTGGCCAGAGTTCAGCGTTGGTATTATAAGATATTACAATTCAATATATTGAAAAGCGATTTCCGGAAGGGGTCGCTTTTCTTTTTAAGGGCAATACCCAAGTTAATCTACACTCAGGCCTTGTCCAATGCGCTATATGAATAAATGGAAATACCTATAAAAAGAAAAAACGGGGAGAAATCCCCGTTTCGTAAAAATCAAAAACCAACCATTAAAAACTCTTATGAATAAAAACCTGACACACAATTGTGCAGGTTTTAAACGAAATCTTGTATTTGACTCACCTTACAACAAGGTCCCGCCTTATTTGTTCGGCTGAGGTGTTGTTCTTAAGTAAGGCTTGATGATCTTGTGACCTTTCGGGAAACGCGCAGGAATATCCTCGGTTGGTACCGCCATTGTCACAATTACATCTTCTCCATCCTTCCAGTCAGCTGGTGTAGCAACGCTGTATTTTGCTGTCAGCTGCAGGGAATCAATTACACGCAGTACTTCTACGAAGTTCCTGCCTGTAGAGGCTGGATAAGTGATCATCAGTTTCACTTTCTTATCTGGTCCGATGATGAACAGTGACCTTACTGTAGCGGTCTCTGATGCATTCGGATGGATCATATCGTAAAGATCGGAAACTTTTCTGTCCTGATCAGCAATAATAGGGAAATCTACATTAGTGTTCTGTGTTTCGTTTATATCGCTGATCCAGTTTTGGTGTTTATCCAGCGGATCCACACTCAAAGCCAATACTTTAACGTTACGTTTTGCAAATTCTTCTTTTAACTGCGCTGTTCTACCTAATTCGGTAGTACATACCGGCGTAAAGTCTGCCGGATGTGAAAAAAGAACTCCCCAGCCATCGCCCAGGTACTCATAAAAATCAATGTCTCCCTGTGATGTCTTTGCCTGAAAGTTCGGTGCTATATCTCCTAATCTTAAGCCCATAAGGTCGCTGTTTTTTTAGAGTATTCAAAAATAGGATTTTCCTACAAATATTATAGACTTTACAAGTATTTTTTGAAAAAATAATTCCCCGCCTGTAGATCAGGCGGGGCGGAGCTCAAACAAACAACTGGATGTAAGAGGTATCAGGGATAACGCTTACGAAGCGCAACGCAACACCGTAGGGGTTACCGGGTCGTTTTTCGGGGTTACCAGGGGGCTTTTCAGGGGTTCATGAGGATAGTATATGGGAATAACATTACAATGTCCGTTCTTTCCATGCGTAATATGCCAGTGTATACTTAAGGTCGTCTGCCAGATCAGCTTTTTTACGTGCTGCGTCTTCATCAAAGTCAAGTTCCAGATAGCCCAGGTACAGCTCATAGCTTTTGTGAAGCATGTCCATACAGTGGTCTATTTTTTTGACATAATGGGGCACCTTTGCTGATGGTAATGGGGTTACCTGTTCTATATAGTAACATTCTCCGTCTGTATATTCTATCCAGTTACCATCTTCCCTATGGCCGGGACGGGTTAACCGGAAAAGCATGTTATCAAATACGACAGCCTTTCCCAGCTCCAGTTCCAGGTCTATCATATCCGGGATCTGTTCCATGTTTTCCAGCTTCTGTACTATGGTCATCTGCACGGCATCACTTCTGTCCTGGACGTAGCGCAACATGGTGTTCAACACTTCGTAGGTAGTGATAAAGTCACAACGTTGCCAGGTATCGTCCTTCCGGATGTGGCCCCAGAAGCTTAGATAATTGGTATCATCCAGGATGATCTGGCCAACTGATATGGCCTGCGAGCTGGTTACTGTAGCGGTATTTGTCTGTTTCATAACCGATTCGTTGTTGATAACAATACAAAGGTAGCAGGCCAAAACGCAGAGAATTTGCGTAGCGAATTTTAACTACTTTTATCCTCTAAATATTTCTATGCATGCCTAAAAACAAGGATGCTGTTTCGCGTTATCGCTGGATAGACGAGCGTTTACGCAACAAGCGTTTGAGAAAACCCACCCTGGAAGATCTTATTGAATTTGTATCCGCGAAAATGGGTGCTACCATTTCCGTACGTACTATCCAGAAAGATATCCAGGATATGCGTCATGACCCCGAATTGAATTACCAGGCTCCCATCCTGTACGATCGCAGTACAGGTACCTATCGTTATGAAGATGAAACATATTCCATCAATAGCCTGCCGATAGATGAAGCTGACCTCCAGGGACTTGAGATTGCCATCGGGATACTGGAACAATTCCGTAGCCTGCCTGTTATTGTACAATTTGAGGACGCTATTCTGAAAATAGCCGCCAGCCTGAAAAAGAACAGGGAGGTACTGGAACACAAAGGACTGATCAAATTTGCCCGCGCCACACAATACAAGGGCGCAGCTCATATCCCCTTCATAGTAGATGCCATCAAAGGCAGGGAGGTTATACGTATTGCGTACCAGAGCTTTGACAGGAATGAGCCTAAGGAACACTGGGTAGAGCCTTATCATCTGCGTGAATACCAATACCGCTTTTACCTGATCGGTAAAAGTCAGAAAGCCAAGGGCGGCACTTTACTTACTTTTGCATTGGACAGGATAGTGGATATCTGGCCTACCAGCAAAACATTCGATGAGAAGAACTTCGATGATGCCAGTTACTATCAGCATGCCATCGGCGTAACAGTACCACAGGGCGCTCCTGAAAAAGTGCTACTATCCTTTACACCGCTTCAGGGGAAATACATCAAGTCGCAGCCTATTCATCCTTCTCAGCAGATCGAAAAGGACAACGACAAAGAATGCCGGATCTCACTCAATGTGGTGATCAATCATGAATTACAGATGCTGCTGCTTAGTTATGGGGCCAATGTAAAAATATTACAACCCGCACACCTGGCAGAAAAGATGGCAGCAGAAGCCAAAGCAATGCTGCAGAAATATTCATCATAAACGCTTTCTTACATGACAAACTCATTCCGGATCTCCGGCAACCTGATAGACATCCTGCAGCAGAAGATATATCCTGCCACCGTTACCGTTGAAAACGGCATTATAAGCCGTATTACGGAAGATGCGACCACATATGAGCAATACCTCCTGCCGGGATTTATTGACGCCCATGTGCATGTGGAAAGCTCTATGCTGACGCCTTCACAATTTGCCCGGCTGGCGGTGGTACATGGTACAGTTGCTACCGTATCCGATCCCCACGAAATTGCGAACGTACTGGGTGTGAAAGGTGTGGAATATATGCAGGAAAATGGTAAGACTGTTCCTTTTAAATTCTGCTTTGGCGCTCCTTCCTGCGTACCGGCCACTATCTTTGAAACTGCCGGTGCCGAGGTAACAGTTGCTGATTTGGAAGCCCTGTTGCAGCAACCGGAGGTATTATACCTTACGGAGATGATGAACTTTCCAGGTGTATTATATGAGCAGCCGGATGTAATGGCTAAAATAGCTGCGGCAAAACGTATAGGCAAGCCGGTAGATGGACATGCACCAGGCCTCCGTGGCGAAGATGCGAAGAAATACATTGCTGCAGGTATCAGTACCGATCATGAGTGTTTTACCGCCGAAGAAGCGCTCGATAAGCTACATTACGGCATGCATATCCTCATCCGGGAAGGAAGCGCTGCACGTAACTTTGATGCGCTCATCCACCTGCTCAATGATTATCCGGAGAAGATCATGTTCTGCAGCGATGATAAACATCCTGACAACCTGGTGGAAGGCCATATCAATGTATTAGTGAAAAGAGCGCTGGCTCTGAAGATCGATCTCTTCAAGGTGTTACGCGCAGCCTGCGTGAATCCTGTTCTTCATTACAAGATCCCCTCCGGATTACTGCGTGTAGGCGATCCTGCAGATTTTATAGTGGCAGATAATCTCGACAATTTTAATATCGTAGCTACCTATATCAATGGCATAGCTGTAGCACAACACGGTGAAACCCGCATCCCCTCTGTCATTGCTCCTGTTATTAATAACTTTGAATGCACGCCTAAATCCGGCAGCGACTTTCGCATTACTGCCAGCGGTATTACAGCGAATGTAAAAGTCATTGAAGCACTGGGCGGTCAGCTGATCACGAACAGTTTCACGGAAACATTGCCTGTTGTGGATGGACAACTATTTTCCTCTACAGAAAAAGATATCCTGAAACTGGCTGTTGTAAACAGGTATAGTCCTGCTCCTGTCGCGCTGGGCTTCATCAGGAACTTCGGCTTCCAGCAGGGCGCTATTGCTTCATCTGTGGCGCATGACAGTCACAATATCATTGCTGCAGGTGTAGACGATGAAAGCATCGCACAGGCGGTAAATGCAGTAATAGCACATAAAGGAGGCGTGAGTGTAGTAAGCAATAACGAAGTATCAGTACTGCCGCTGCCTGTTGCAGGCTTGATGAGTAATCTTGATGGCTATGAAGTTGCTGCACGATACAGTGAGCTTGATAAAGCAGCAAAAGGGCTGGGAAGTAAACTGGATGCGCCTTTTATGACGTTGTCGTTTATGGCCTTGCTGGTGATCCCTCACCTGAAGCTGAGTGATAAAGGATTGTTTGATGGAGATTCCTTCAGCTTCACAGCGGCTGTATTGTAAGAAGATGCTTTAACTGACGATATGTTAATTGCAGGAGTATAACATGCCTAACGCATTTTATGCTCCTGCAATTTTTATATAAGCAGTTATTTAGCCGGCCACTCTCTGACAAGCACATTTGCAGTCATTACGAAGATCGGTTCGGAGAGCGCCCCTAAGGGTACAAAGTTTTTCATTTCTGATATCGGACTCTTACACAGCCCAAAGCGCACCGCCCACACTGTCTCTTTCAGCGCCTGTAACAGCAGCTAAAGCATTAGGTTCCTGCCTCCAGCGTAAAGCGCCCAGTAACGCGATCATTAATGCATTACGGAAAGGTTCCTGTTGCACTGTCACGGTAATATTCAATGGCTGTAATGCTTCCCCGATCGCTTTTACCAGGTAGATATTTGCTGTACCTCCGCCGGTAAGCAATAAACTATTTGACACCTCCTCTCCTGCCTGTGACTGGAAGTCTTTTATCACTTTCTCTATCTGCGCAGCAATATGATGCGTGTAGGTGTTCAGTTTCCCCTGCGTTGACAACTGGTGTTGCTGAATGATCGGCATTACTACACCAGTGCCGAATTTTGAGGCAAGTGTTCTTGGATAATTTTCATTATAAAACGCAAGCTCATTCAGTGCGTGCAGCAATGGTTGATCTGTTACACCACCTGCCGCCAGTTTTCCTTCATCGTCATAGCTGCGGCCCAGTGTTTCTGCCAGTGTATCCAGTACATAGTTGCAGGGACAGATATCAAATGCCAGGAGCTGCCCTTCTTTCTGTACGGCCATTGTTGCATTCTCTCCCAGGTTGATCCTGTATCGATGATCAGGGAACAACAGCTGCTCGGCAACAGGAAGGATAGGCGCTCCTTTTCCTCCCAGGGCAATGTCCATGGCTCGCAGGTCGTTGATGACAGGCAAACCGGTTACAACAGCTATGGCCGCGCCATCTCCCAGCTGGGCGGTCATTTTCTGCGCCGGCACATGGAATATAGTATGCCCATGGGCTGCAATGAAATGCACCTGGTGGTCTAACTGGTGCTGCGATATGAACTGGTTTACTGCATGCCCGATATAATGACCATATTCACTGTTCAGCAACAGGTAATCCCTGGCGGGCAGATTTGCCGCCCCTCCCAGTTTTTCCTCCCATTCAGGAGTATATGCCAGGCGCTCCGCCGCCTTTATTTCATACGTCCATTTACCTCTTACTTCGGTCAGAGCTGCGAAAACAAGGTCCAATCCTGCCAGCGAAGTGCCTGACGTTACGCCTATTACATTATAAACCATGCACTAAAATTTGTGCAAAAGTAAATAATGTGATGTTCACATACTTTTTTTTCGGTTTTTATGGAATCGGGTGGAGGGCCTGCATCTTATTAGCAGACTAAAAAATTGTGCTATGCAAAGACATCTGTTCCTCCTGCTGCCAGCGCTGACCATCCTCGGTATATCAGGCATATCTACTCCCGGCCGGGCACAATCCCAACATAAAATAGAGGGGATTGTTACTGATCACCATACCAGGACGCCACTGGCAGGCGCTATAGTGCAGGTGGTAGCTCCTGCTATTAACAAGACGAAGATCACTACCAATAAAAAAGGCCAGTTCAGTATTGCCTTCGACGGAAAGCAGGCCACCATATATGTGTCTTTAACAGGTTACAAGACAGATACATTGCTGATCCCTTTTAACCAGACTACACTCAATATCCGCTTAAAACCGGTGCCTGCCACTGTGAATGATATCAGGATCAAAAATGTCAAACAACGAATGGTTATGGACCAGGCGCCAATGCCGGTAGCGAATGAAGTAATGGTAGCAGAGCAAGGAGCGCCGAGCCCAAAAATCATGATCCGTGGTATGGCCACTCAGGGCATTTACGGTTCAAGGGCGCCAATAGGGTATCCCGATCATCAAACAGAAGATTACAGTCCTGTCAATGAGAATGTGTTCCATGCTGTTACAGACCAACCGCTTAGTACTTTCTCTATTGATGTGGATCGTGCCTCCTATTCCAATATCAGGCGCTTCCTGAACAATGGCGACATGCCTCCGGCTGATGCAGTAAGAGTGGAAGAAATGATCAACTATTTTGATTACAAATACGCTAATCCGACCGGCAATGCGCCTGTGGCCATCCACACAGATATGGCCGTTTGCCCGTGGAATACTGATCACCAGTTAGTACGTATCGCAATAAAGGGCAAGGACGTGGCAAAGGACAATCTACCTGCTTCCAATCTCGTTTTCCTGATCGACGTATCCGGCTCCATGTCCGGCCCGCAAAGGCTACCGCTGGTAAAACAGGCCTTCAAAGCGCTGACTGCTCAGCTAAGACCAGTTGACAAAGTAGCGATAGTAGTGTATGCCGGTGCTGCGGGACTGGTATTGCCTTCCACTTCAGGCGAAAATAAAACTGCTATTCTGGACGCGCTCGACAAACTGGAGGCCGGCGGCTCTACTGCCGGTGGAGAGGGCATCCTGCTCGCATATAAAACAGCCGCAGAGAACCTGTTGCAGAATGGCAATAACCGTGTGATCATTGCTACTGATGGCGATTTCAACGTAGGCCCTTCCAGCGATGGAGAACTGCAACGTATTATTGAACGGGAACGTGAAAAAGGCATTTTCCTCTCTGTGCTGGGCTTTGGTATGGGCAACTACAAGGACAATAAACTGGAAATACTGGCCGACAAGGGCAATGGCAACTATGCATACATTGACAACTTCGAAGAGGCACGCCGTACATTCGTTACCGAATTTGGCGGAACGCTGTTCACCATCGCAAAGGATGTAAAGCTGCAGATAGAATTTAATCCTAAATACGTACAATCGTACAGGCTGGTAGGTTACGAAAACAGGATGTTGCAGAATGAAGATTTTAACAACGATAAGAAAGACGCAGGAGATATGGGAGCAGGACATACCGTAACGGCCCTGTATGAGATCGTACCCTCAGGGAAAGGAAATGACCAGCCACTGGCGGTAGATCCGCTGAAATACCAGCTGGCAAAACAACCTGTTGGCAACAGTCAGGAAGTGCTCACTGTAAAACTACGCTATAAGGAGCCAAAAGCCAGTACCAGTCAGCTCATCACGCAGGTATTACCATGGAAAAGCCAGGATATCACATCAGCTCCGGAAGATTTCCGTATGGCCACTGCTGTTGCAGACTTCGGACTACTGCTGCGCAATTCCGAATATAAGGGAAATGCCACCTGGGACCAGGTGCTGAAACTGGCTGGAAACGCCCGTGGTACGGACGAAGAAGGATACCGTGCAGAATTCATTCAATTGGTTAAAAAAGCACAGTTAATCAGTAACAATCATGGCACAAAATAGTTCTCTGTAACCGGCCTTAATTCATTGTTTGCGTTAGACCGGTCATGGGTTTCAGGCCCGTGACCGGTCTTTTCGTTACTTTATTGTTATTTACATTTCCAGGCTCTGAAAATTTTGGTATTTTGCATACATGATAGTGAATCTAAGTAGCACCAATTCGTTAGTGGGAAACTGGTTAAGTGAGATCAGAAGCATGGAAGTACAGACAGACCGCATGCGCTTCCGGCGCAATATGGAAAGACTCGGAGAAATAGCAGCCTACGAGATCAGTAAAACATTGGAATACGAAGAGAAGGAGGTCCAGACACCACTAGGCATTGCCAATTGCCGGGTGTTGAAACAACAACCCGTTCTGGCCACTATCCTGAGGGCAGGCTTAGCACTCCATCAGGGTCTGCTCCACTACTTTGATAAAGCTGATCATGCCTTTATATCCGCCTACCGTAAGCATAAACACGACGGCACCTTCGATATCAACCTGGAATACGTGTCCAGCCCTTCCATTGACGGCCAGGTAGTTATACTATCAGACCCCATGCTGGCAACGGGCGCGTCCCTGGTGAAAACCATCGAACACCTGCAAAGCCTGGGTAAACCCAAACATATCCACCTTGTCGTAGCCATTGCCTGTACCGTGGGAATAGAATATGTTCAGAGACATGCCGACAGTAACCTCAGCATCTGGGCCGGAGATATTGATGATGAACTGACAGCCAAAGGGTATATTGTACCGGGACTGGGAGATGCCGGTGACCTCGCATTTGGAAATAAGCTGCAGCAATAGGCACCAGAATACCAACAGACAGGATCTGCTTTAGAGGAAGTAAGTAGTCAACCAAAGAAAAACTATTCCGTTTAGTCATTCATTCATAACACTTTAGGGATTTCTCATAAGCCATGTTATATATTTTTAATTTGAAATATGAGTAGCATTGCGTACCTTCACATGGAACCATGAGAAAACCCTATACTATTAAGTATTGTTTTATGAAAAAAGTGTTGCTGTTTTTCACGATTGCCCTTTATCTGATGAACCCGGCCAGGGCGCAAGACCCGCATTTTTCGCAGTTCTTCGCCTCCCCACTCACACTTAATCCGGCATTTACAGGCCTGTTTTCAGGCGACTTTCGTGTTTCAGGGAACTACCGTTCACAGTGGAGAAGCATCTCAACGCCCTTTACTACCGGTACTGCAGCAGTAGACTTTGGAATTCTGAAGAACGTACTGTCCTATACTGATATCTGGGGAGTAGGTGTAATGGCAATGTACGACAGGACTGGCGGAGGAGCACTGACATCTACCTATCTCAGCTTTAGTACAGCTTATCATAAAGGTCTGGACCCGGAAGGAAACCATACCCTGGCAGTTGGCTTGCAGGCCACCTACGTACAGAAACGACTTGATCAGACAAAGCTGGTATTCGAAAACCAGATAGATAATACCGGTTACAATCCTGCCATCCCAAGTGGTGAAACCTTTGTAAACCCGACTATTACCTATCTCGACCCCAATATCGGTATCCTGTATAACGGTCTGGTGGGTGAATCATCCAATATCTACATGGGTGTTTCCTACTATCACATCACACAGCCTACAGAAACGTTCATGGCGCAGAACAATAACCGCCTGACTTCCCGCTGGACGGCTCACGGTGGTGGTTCCGTACCGGTAAATGGCAATAACCGCTTCCACTTCAGCGCCCTCTATATGAAACAAAGTACAGCGTCTGAATTTTCTTTCGGCGGCGCTTACGGTTTCAACCTGAACGGCGATGATGAGAATCCAACCACCTTCTATCTCGGTAGCTGGTGCCGTCTGAAAGATGCGATCAACCCATATGTAGGTCTGGAGATCAATGGCTTCACTATCGGCGCTTCTTACGATATGAACGTATCAACGCTGAAACCGGCCTCTAACTATCGTGGAGGTATGGAGCTTTCCATTATCTACATACACAGACGCAATGAAGGTAATAAGTACAGAACCTTGTGTCCAAGGTTCTGATCTGATAAATCATTTCAAAAAAGCCTGCCAGTTGCATAAGCTGGCAGGTTTTTTATTGCCACCATACATTTTTTACCATTGTTCCACTGATTTTTAGTTACTTACAACCGGATCAATGCTTATAGCGAATAACTAATCACTAAAATTCCAGGATTTTGTTTTCATTCAGAGAAGTGCTGGCCGCTATTCAGGCCTACGGGAAAGCACATCAGTTTATTATGCAGCACAAGTTATGGAAATGGATACTTGTACCCGGTATCCTGTACTGCATATTGTTCATGACGGGAAGTTACTTTGTGTGGGGATATTCAGGAGATTTTGTGGAATACCTGTTTAACCTGCTGCCATTAAAAACATGGATACAGGATCTGGAAAGCACCTGGGTCAGCTTCTTCTTTATCCTGCTGGCATTCTCCATCAGGATCATGATATTGCTACTATATTTTTCTTATTATAAATACCTTTTCCTCATCCTCGGATCTCCCCTGTTTGCCTATCTCTCGGAGAAAACAGAGGCTATCCTGGAGCGCCGGGAATTCCCTTTCAGCATGCAGCAGTTCCTCAAAGATATGGGCAGAGGCATATCTATCTCACTGCGTAACATGCTGTATCAAACCATAGCAGTGCTGTTATTGATCGTACTGTCATTCATACCGGTAGTTGGCTGGATCACTCCACTGTTTGCCTTTTTTATAGAGTGTTATTTCTACGGCTTTTCCATGGTAGATTACAGCTGTGAACGGCATCAGATGAGCACCAGGCAGAGTATCAGGTTTATAAAGGATCACAGGGGCATAGCATTGGGTAATGGCATCGTGTTTTATATCCTGATGTTCGTTCCGTTACTGGGATGGGTACTTGCGCCTTCCTATGCAGTAATAGCTGCCACTATTCATTTATCAGACAAAAAATTATTGCATGGCGCAAGCTGGTAAAGTATACCTGATCCCGACCGTACTCAGCCCGGATACACTCCATACTATTCCGGCTTACATCACGCCTGTGGTACAGCAGATCAGCGTATTCTTTGTGGAGAATGAACGTACTGCCAGGCGCTACCTGAAAGCGCTGGATAAAAGCATCAACATAGATGCCCTGCAACTACTGCTAATGCATGAAAACCATCCGCCGGATACGGCATTGGCTAAACAGATATTACTTTCCGGAAAAGATATTGGCGTGATCAGTGAAGCGGGCTGTCCTGCTATTGCCGATCCGGGGCATCTCGTTGTACAGGTGGCCCATGCCATTAATGCACAGGTGATACCTATGGTGGGGCCCAACTCAATGCTGCTGGCACTGATGGCTTCAGGCATGAATGGACAAAACTTTCAGTTTGTGGGCTACCTGCCGGTAAAACCACCGGAAAGGATAAAGGCGATACGTGACCTGGAAATGCAATCACAAAAGAAACAACAGACCCAGCTTTTCATAGAAACGCCTTACCGTAATAATCAGCTGTTGAAAGATATACTGGATAACTGTAAAGACACCACGCAGGTGTGCGTGGCTGCAGATATTACCGGACCTGAAGAATTCATCCGTACAAAATCGGTAAAGGCATGGAAACAACAGCTGCCGGAGCTGCATAAGAAGCCAGCTATATTTTTACTGCTGGCGCAATAAAAGATCAGGAATGAACCAGCTGGTATTCATTCCTGATCTGCTTTCTGTTAATACGCTACATCCTTCACTGTAATTACACTGTCCACAACAAAGTTACTGACCCCGCGCCAGGGAAGTACGCCCAGGTATTCCTTGTAGTGCAGCTCTACAAACTTTCCACTGCAGGTCATGAGGCGCTCGGCAACGCGTTTATCTGTCACAGAGAACTGGAATTCATTTGACTGCAGCGCACCTGGCTGTTTAGAGCGGTAGCCGCTCTGGATAAGGCGGCCTTCAAATGTCTTGAAGACATATCCCTTCTCTACAAAGTAATTCAGTTCCCCGGCCTTCACCCCGCGCCCAAACACGAAATAGAACCGGTACATGAAAATAAGGATCAACACCACAAGTACGCCACCCACCACCATAAAAAGGAATTTGCGCATATTGTTTATTTGATACAGGTAAGGATTAAAGTCCGTATTTATCGATCAGATAGATCAACCCCGCCATACTGAAAGCGCCCAGTTCCAGCTCTCTTTTGTTCACTGCTTCAAAAGTATCGTTGGCAGCATGGTGCAGATCAAAATAACGCTGGGAGTCCGGCATTAGTTCGCCCATTGGGGTACCTATCGCCTCATACAGTTCTCCTACATCCACGCCTCCGCCTGCAGCTGTGAAGTCATATACATCATAGGGCCTGAATAAAGGCGCCCAGGAGATGATCTTAGCCTGTTTCTCTGCCGGCATGGTGAATGAAAAGCCACGGGGGGTAAAACCACCCGCATCGCTTTCCAATGCGAATATATGGTGCTCTCCTTTCGCTTTCGCCTCTGCGGCGTATTTCTTGCCTCCGCGGGTACCATTCTCTTCATTGGCAAACAACACGATCCGGATGGTACGCTTGGGCTTAATGCCAGCGGCCTTAAAAGCCCGCAGCAATTCCACTGACTGTACACAGCCGGTGCCATCATCATGTGCGCCCTGGTTGACGTCCCAGGAATCCAGATGCCCACCCACAGTGATGATCTGGTCCGGGAATTCCGTACCCCTGATCTCACCGATCACGTTGTGCCCGGTGGTATCAGGCAGCATTTTACAATTGGTTTTCAGGTACAGCTTCATGTCTGACTCGCCTTTTAGCCGGTTGCTCAGCAGGTCGGCATCTTCCAGGCCAATAGCTACTGCCGGAATTTTAGGAAAAGAGTCATTATAATGCATGGCGCCGGTATGCGGCAAATTGTTAGCGCCATGGGTCATAGACCGTACCACCACAGCCAGTGCTCCATATTTAGCAGCCCTGCTGGCGCCTTGTCCACGATATCTTACTGCATCGCCGTAAGACTCGAAAGTGCGGATAAATTCGGGCCTGAAAGCGTAGTTATAAAACACGATCTTTCCTTTTACCTGGTCTTTTTTAGCTTCCAGATCATCAAAAGAAGATACTTCCAGTACAGGAGCGGTGATCCCTGTAGGGCCGCTACCTACTGAATTTCCCAGCGCCAGGACATTTAAAGGCGGAATAAAGTCACGGCGACGGGAGATGATGCGCACCTCTTCCTTCGCGCCTCTTACCCAATGGGGCACCTGGCAGGCCTGCATATAAACAGTGTCTGCACCGGCGTCTTTTAATACCTGTTCTCCCCATTTCTCAGCTTTCACCATTTGTGGAGAACCGGCAAGGCGGCCTCCTACCTGCTGGGTAAGATCCCTCAGATTAGAATATGCCTTACTATGTGTCAGGACTTCGGTAGCCAGTTGTCTTAAAACCAGGGAGTCGTTCTCCTGCTGTTGTGCACATACCGGTACGGTAACGGCCAACAGCGCAGGCAGCAGGTAATTTCTCATAAACACGTCGATTTTGGCACTAAAACTAATTAAATAACATTGTTATTCAAATGGGTTTATCATACATATATTTTACATGACAGCCTTAACATGCCGCTAATACCATTTACCGGGAATGTCAGGCTAAAATGTTATAATTTTGTACTCTGTATTAACGTAAAAAACTGTGTTCTGCGTGAAGCGTTCTGCATTCTGTGCTAAACGTTCGGCACTAAGCGCGTTGGCTATAAAGTTTTAAACAACAACACATGCGAATTGGAATAGTATGTTACCCGACTTATGGGGGTAGCGGCGTACTGGCAACGGAATTGGGTAAGGCGCTGGCAGATAAAGGGCACATGGTCCATTTTATTACTTACCAGCAACCCGTGCGACTGAATGCCTTTCATGCCAACATATATTATCATGAAGTGCAGGTTCCTACTTACCCACTTTTCGATTTTCCACCTTATGAATCTGCCCTGAGCAGCACCATGGTGGATGTTATACTTAACCAGCAGTTAGACCTGCTGCACGTACACTATGCCATTCCGCATGCCTCCACTGCCTACCTGGCAAAACAAATCGTGAGCAAACAAGGCAGGACCGTTCCATTTATCACAACCCTCCATGGTACAGACATTACCCTGGTAGGGAAGGATAAGACCTATGCACCGGTGGTGACCTTCTCTATCAATGAGTCGGACGCTATTACCGCAGTATCCAATAATCTCCGGGAAGAAACATACAAGTCTTTTCAAATCGAAAAAGACATCGAGGTCATCTACAATTTTGTAGATACAGAGCGTTTCAAACGCCGCGAAAAAGAGTTACTCCATTTCAGGAATGCTATTGCACCCAACGGAGAAAAGATCCTGCTGCACGTATCAAATTTCCGTAAGGTAAAACGTGTCCCCGATGTAGTGAAGATCTTCCAGAAGGTTAGAGAAAAAGTACCCGTTAAGCTGCTGCTGGTCGGCGATGGTCCTGACAGGCCAGCTATTGAAGCGATGTGCCGGGACATGCATCTCTGCGGGGATATCCGCTTTGTAGGTAAGCAGGAACAGCTGGAAGACGTGATGTCTATTGCAGATCTGTTTGTGCTGCCGTCGGATTATGAAAGCTTTGGTCTGGCTGCCCTGGAAGCCATGGCTGCGGAAGTGCCGGTGATATCCTCCAATGCCGGTGGCTTGCCGGAGGTGAACATTCACGGAAAGACCGGTTACCTGAGCCCTGTCGGCGATGTAGACAGTATGGCGGAGCATGCTACCCGGCTGTTGCTGGATGAGCAGCTGCTGGCAACCATGCGTAAGGGAGCGCTGGAACAGGCCCAACGTTTCCATATTAACAATATCATCCCACAATATGAGGCCCTGTACGAGGAAGTGATGAACAGGTCATTAGCATCGATAGATAAGTAATTTTCATAAAAAAAGCTGTCAGCCAGAGGCTGACAGCTTTTTTCTTTATAGCTTCTTCAGTTATTTCTTCCTGATCCAGAATTCGGGATTCTGTTTCTGTATTCCTTTATAGATCTGCAGCTCTACTTCACCCAGGTTTTCCAGTTCATTTGTACCTGCGGTACCGATCAACTGGCCTGTGCTCACCCTGTCGCCCGTTCTTACACTTACTGTCTGCAGGCGCGCGTAGTTAGTAAAATACTGGCCGTGCCGGATGATCACCAACGAACCACCTCCCGGAATAACAGCTACCGTCCTCACCTCTCCCTGGAATATAGCTCTGACAGCTGCTCCACGGCTGGTACCGATGATCACACCATCATTCTCCACGGTAATACGGTCGATGACAGCGTGCTGCTGGCGACCGAAGTGGCCAATAATATGACCGGAGCTCACCGGCCATGGCAGTTTACCACGGTTGTTCTCAAAACTTTCTGATAATGCCAGTGCTTCGGGCGTTGCTTCCAGCACGTTCTCTGTACGTACTGGTTTTTCCGCTTCCGGTGCAGGCGCCGGCGGTTTGGGAGCCGGTGCAGGTTCTGTCGGTTTCGTTTCCGGTTTATTTTCAGCTACAGCATTGTTGTTATTATTCTTGGCCGCGTTTGCAGCAGCGGCATTAGCAGCAGCAAGGGCAGCGGCCTTCTTTGCAGCCTCGTCACGCCTCCGTTTCTCTTCAGCAGCAGCTTTACGTTTAGCCGCCGCTTCCTCTTCCGCCTGCCGGCGTGCCATTTCGATCTCACGGCGTATTACCGCCTGGATGGCTGCCTGTACTTTCTGTGCATCCTTTTTGTTCTTATTGATATCTGCCAGCAGCTCTTTTTCACGTCCTTTCAGGTTGGACAACACTTTGTCTTTCTCCTTCTTGTCCACCTCCAGGATATTCCGTTGTTCCTGTTCTACCTTTAATGTACCCGACCGCTTCTCCTTTTGTTCCTGCAGGCTTTCAATTTTCTTGCTCAACAGCACACGCGTTTCAACAATGTTGTCTGCCTGCCGCCGACGGTAATCACGGTATTGCTTAAGGTATTGATACCTTTTAACTGCATCATTGAAAGACTCCGCAGAAAAAATAAAATTCAGCATATCGTAGGTACTGCGGTTCTTATAAGCATATACGACCAGCTGGGCATATTGTGACTTCAGGGTATCAAGATCTTTCTCCAGGGTCTTAATGTCCCTGTAAGCAGCATTGATGTCACCGTTGATGAAGTTGATCTCTTCGTTAATATTGTTGATAAGACGGGTACGCAGCGAAATCTTTTCACGTAACGCCCGCAGTTGGCTCAGGCTCTCCTTTGTTGATCTCTTGGTAGTTTTGAGTGCTTCGTTGGCCTCGTCGATCTCACGCTGCAACTCTCTCTTTCTATGCTCCAATTCTTCCCGCGACAGTTGGGGAGCCTGTGCATGCAGCAAGGCCGGTAGTAAACCTAAGATTATTATAAACGGGAAAAACTTCTTCAGATTCAGCATGATGGTTTTAAAGATAGCTGCAAAATAGCAATTTACAAATTTCAGATACATTCCGGCGCACCCCTACTCCCTCGAATACCCTGAAGGAATTGTGAACGGAAAGCTCACTGGCTGATCAAAATCTATTTTGTTAAAATCCATGTTGATCTTCGTGTAACTTTTTTCTTCCACAAAAACCCTGCGGCGGGTAGCAAATTTAATCTTATCCAGCGACTTGTACTCACCATATGTAAGTTCAACCGAACGCCTGCGTGTACTGTCTTTATCCATCACCTTGCTTTGCTGCAGGATATAATCATCTGCAAAAACGTTGAACAGACTGGTAAATATTGTGCTGTCGCAGGTAAAAGAGATCACTGCCGGCGTCTTAACTACCTGATAAACAGAGTCCGTCAGGTAGATAGGGTTGCCGATGAGGAGGTCCTGTAATGTTTTGAAATCGAACGGAATATTCAGGACATCCTGTGCATTTTTAAGGTCCCTGAGATAGGCTATTTTATGGAACTTGTCGATTGCCTTCAGGCTATCTGGTGTAATAATAGCCCGTGCTACTTCTCCGATAATAGGCGCTGATACGGAGATCCAGATGAAACTGTCTTTTTGCATCCGCATGTTTGCATTGATGCCTGACATCTGTTTGGATTCTGTCTCGAAGTCGATCTTTAATTTAGCGGAGAAAGTGTTAAACGATATATGGTTACTGCGCAGTTTTGAGAGCAGTTCTTTATTGTAAGTGCTTGCGGCTGCAACTGATGCACTATCTGTTTTTGTAATAATATTGTGCTGGGTAGTATCTGTTACAGGAAAAGAAGTACCTGCAATCTGTCGGCTATGCCTGCATGAAAAGAGTCCCGTGCTTACAATACCTAATACTATCAGTGCTAATGTTTGCTTCATCATGATCTTTAATTCAATACATTCCCATTTCCCCGGGGAAGCGTTGCTATTCCCTTTCGGTTGCAAGTATATACCGTTTTTCTGCAATTTTACGGGCTAATCCCACTGAATTAGCTCCTTTTTGCTTGGCCAATTGCCAATATTCCAGGGCTTTGTCTACTTCATGGAGGTTAAACAGTATATCTCCATAGTGCTCAAGCATATTAGGGTTCTCGCGCGCTTCCTGTGACTGCAGGGCTTTTTCCATCCATTCCCTGGCCTGCTCATAACGGGCCATGCGAAACAGGATCCAGGCGTATGTATCCATAAAATTGGTACTTCCCGGTTCCAGTTCCAAAGAACGTTTAGACATACTCTCTGCCTTGCTCAGCTGCTCTCCGCGAAGCGAGAGATAGTAACTGAAGTTGTTCAGTACCAGTGCATCATCCGGCTTTAGTGCCAGCGCCCGGTCATAACTGCTGTCCGATAGCTGATGCTGACCGGTTGCGTGATAAGCATCGCCCAGCAGGGAGTAAACATCTGCCCGTGTATTCTTGTCCCCGTTACCATTCCCTGTCTGTAATGCAATATTCAAGGCATCTATAGATGCCGGATAATTCTGTAGCAAAAAGTTAGCCACCCCCTTGAAGTAATGGCCCATAAATTCCTTTGGAAACCGCTCAGTCACGATTGAGCTCACTTTGAGCAGGTTATTCGAATCATCCTTACGGGAGTAGATCCACATCAACTGGTACCACACGGTAAAACGTGTGGAATCCAGGCTCACTGCTTTGTTGTAATCGACCAATGCACTGTCGAGCATACCTGCCTGAGAGTACATATCTGCCTGCAGGGCATAAGCTTTAGCTTCTTCGGGGTGTGCCTCTATAACCAGCTGCGCCAGTTGCAGTCCTTCTTTCAGTTTACCGCTGTCCACACCCTGCATTTGCAGGTAAGGATAGACATAAGCTACTTTTTCATCAATATTATAGTCGGGATTGGCAAAAGCGCGGGTCAGATAAGCCCAGTATTGGTCAAGTTTACCTTCCTTTTTGGCAAAGCCTGACAGCGCTATCAGCGCTCTCGGATTAGACGGGTCGCGCTGCAGCACTTCTTTGTAAATAGCTGTAGCCTCCTCAGTACGGTCATTCGAGTTATAAATATCTCCCAGGATGAGATAATACCTTACATCATCCGGATTCTGATTGATCAGCTTATGCACCTCGGCGGCAGCATCTTCCATTCTGTTCAGCTTGAGATAAAGCCGTTGTTTCTGGAAGGCCAGTTCCTCTATCAGACCTACTTTCACTTCCAAAGAATCAAACACCACCAGTGCTTCTTCAGATTTATCTGCCTTGGCGAGGAACATACCCTTATTGTACAGGTACTCATCATTATCAGGATATCTGGTGGCGAGGCGGCCGTATACAGCTGCAGCGCTGTCAAACTGGGCGTTTACACCGAATGCATCCGCCAGTGTTATCTGAAACCACTTATTGGAAGCGTCCAGGCTCACCGCCTTACGGGCAAAGCCCAATGCATAACCAGGGTTACGTACCTCGATGAACAGACGCGCAAGTTCGTAGTAAGCGGTAGGATTGTTCCTTCTCAGGCGGAGGTAATCTGAGAATTGTGTGATGGCCGTGCGATAATCGCCCAGTATCTTAGATCTTTCGGCCGAGTAGAAGAGACTGTCAGCCCGCTGTTCCAGCAGAGTGGAATCTTTAATGGAGTATACCTGCCGGGAGGGCGAACGCCTGGCAAGCGGCCTGGAAGAGTTACAGGCAGTTCCCACCAGACAACAAAGGCCCGCCACTAGAAGAGGTAAGCGGCCTACCAATCGGTGTAAAGCCGGCAGACCATTCTTTCCAGGCAGGGTCCTATTGTTATTCCGGAATATGAACATTTATTAAGATTTACCGGTGTGGCCAAAACCGCCGGCACCACGTTCTGTTTCTGTCAGCAGTTCCACTGCTTCAAGTCCGGCTTGCACGAAAGGCGCTATTACCATCTGGGCAATCCTTTCACCAGGTGCAATAGCCTGCGGTTCGTTCGACAGGTTGATCATTATGATCTTGATCTCTCCCCTGTAGTCGGCATCGATAGTGCCAGGGGTATTCAGCAGGGTAAGACCCTGTTTGATCGCCAGACCGCTGCGGGGCCTGATCTGAGCTTCATACCCTGTAGGCAGCTCTATGAACAGGCCGGTAGGTATCAGCATCCTTTCAAGAGGCTGCAGGGTGATAGCTGTTTCCAGGTTGGCCCTGAGGTCCATCCCGGCCGCTTCTGCTGTGGCATAGGCCGGTAGCGGATTAGCGGATTTATTGATGATCTTTACTGTTATAGCTGCCATTATTGCAAAGGTATTTTAAATAGTCCATAGTCCGCAGATTATGAACACTTGATTCATTTTTACCGGACATTCCGGCATAATGCGCTGATCTTGAAAGAAATACAAGCCTTGAAGCCTGTGTTTAATTTTTCTCCAGCAGGACCGTGGCATAAGCCACAACGCCCTCTTCACGGCCAACAAAGCCCAGTTTCTCTGTTGTTGTAGCTTTTATAGACACTTCCTCTGCAGATATATTCAATATACCGGCTATAGTCTCCTGCATCTGTACTACATAAGGCTTGATCTTAGGTGCCTGAAGGCAAAGAGTGCTGTCGATGTTCACCACCTGATACCCTTTGGCGGCGATCAGCTCCTGTGTGCGCTTCAGCAGTATTTTGCTGTCAATATTCTTATAAGTATTGTCAGTATCGGGGAAATGCAGTCCGATATCTCCCAGGCTGGCGGCTCCCAGCATAGCATCACATATGGCGTGGAGCAGCACATCGGCATCGCTATGTCCCAGGGCTCCTTTATGGTGTGGTACCAAAACTCCTCCCAACCAAAAATCCCTGCCCTCTGTTAACTGATGAAAATCTACCCCAAGGCCAATGCGCAATTTAGTCATGACAGATGTATAAACTTTGAAATATAAGCTTTTAACTGTTAAAATTACCGCAAATTAAAAATCCTCCGGCTATTTCCGGAGGATTCTTATATTTTAAAAAAATATTAACTATTTAAGTACCAGCTATTACCAGGTGTTGCCGTTATCTTCTTCTTTATGACCGAGGTCAAAGATCAGCGAGAAGCGCAGGGTATTGGACAGCGGGTTACGCTGGATGCCATTACCGGAAGGCACGAGGTAAGAGAAGTTCAGGCCGAACATGTTGTATTTAACACCCAGACCGGCAGTTACGTACTTACGGTTGCCCTTGTTCTTGTTTTCATAAAAATAACCGGCACGTACAAAGAACTGATCGTTGTAGCTGTACTCACCACCCAGGGAAACAGTTACTTCCTGCAGTTCTTCCTTCATACCACCCGGAGCATCCCCAAAAGAAGAGAACATGCCGGAGATAGTTGATTTTTCGCGATAAGCACCGGTACTATCGGGAGTAGGTACGAGCAGTTTATTCAGATCGAGTGTGAACATTAATTTGCTGGTCTGGTCCATTCCTATGGTGTAGGCAGTACCCAGTCCCAGGTTGGTAGGCAGAAAGTCTTTATTGGTAGCTGATTCTGTATAGGAGATCTTGGTACCAATGTTAGTGATAGCCAGACCAACATTCCAGGTATTTACAGCACTATTGTCTTTCTCGTAGTCTTTTGTGTAGAACAGGGACAGGTCGGTTGCAAATGCTTTACCCGGTCTGATCACCCGGCCGTTGATATCACCGCTGGCAAGATTGGAATAAATAAAACGTCCGGCCAGGGCAACAGAGAAGTTATCTGATAATTTACGGGCATAACCTGCATCAAATGCAAATTCACGCGGACGGTAGTCATAAGTAGGCATACCGGTAACATCCGTAAAGTTGATAGTACCTAATGAGAAGTAACGCAATGAGCTGGAAATTGTCTGAAACTCATCCAGCTGATAATAACCTGACAGGTTAGCAAGGAACACGTCGTTCACGAGTTCTTTTAACCAGGGGGTATAAGTAACAGATATCGCGGAACGGGTTGTTGCAAACGGAATTTTGGCAAGGTTCCAGTAGATGGAATTTGCGTCGGGCGAGGTGGCCACGCCGGCGTCTCCCATAGCTCCTGCCCTTGCATCAGGAGAAATACGTAGAAAAGGTACCGCTGTGTTAATGGTATTTGTGCGTCCGTCCAGATTACCTGTGGAGATCTGGGCAGAAACAGACAGAGAGAATAGGATGCAACAAATTAAGACAAGGTTTACAGTTGCCTTTCTGATCATGCAATTATACATGCAATAGTGTTTAGAACGAGTTGTAAAAATAGTTCGAAAATCTATATTATCAATAACAGGGGTCTGGTAAGGGACTTGCGAATTAAGTATGTGCTTTCGATGCATAGGTTATAATACAGTTACTTTTCCGCCTAAAACCTTTGTTTTACCATTCGCTGTTACCAAGATACTATATATATAAATTCCAGGCGACACCCGGGCGCCGGAATCGGCCGTTCCGTTCCAGGATGCTCCTACATAACGGCTGCCACCGTCATTTATTGTATGATGTATAGTTTTTATTTGTTGACCCATTACTGTAAAGATTTTTATTGTTATGTCCAGGGTCCGATCCTCCTGATTATGCTCAAAAGTGAACCGCGTCTGGTCGTGGACAGGGTTCGGAAAGCAACTGGCCTTTCCTATCGTCATCTCGTTTGACCGAACTACCCGGAACTGCAGTGTAGCTGTACCGGAGTTGTTGTGGGTATCCCATGCTTTTATAGCCATCGTATGCATCCCTTCGGACAGACTATACAGCGGGAAACGGACCGTTCCTTCCTGATAACTGTCGGTTGTGGCCTCAAAGAAGCTGTTCAGGATATAGTATTGATCTTCCTTATTGTCCAGGGTAGCGATCAGATCATGCCCTACGCCATAACCGGAAGTATTGATCCCCTGTTCGTCCTTCAGCTGCAGCAATAGTACCGGATTCTCTCCAGTTATGCCCCCATTGCGGAAATATTCATTATCGAGGTATGCTTTTATAACAGGTCCCAGTTCATCTTGTTCAATATCATCGGCTGTTCCGCCTACCTGTATTCCTGAAAACACCCCTCCTGCGGCAGTCGCTCCGTTGGCAGCATAAAAACTGATCGTTCCGGCGCCAGCCTGGTAATCAATATCTGCAGGCACTACAAAAGTGCAGGAGAAGCGGCCGTTCTCAATAGTCTGTTGGCCACGGTACAGTACATTCTGTTGTTGATAGTAACCTGCCCTGGTGCTTCCTGCATCATTCCCACGGGTATATTGCAAAGCAGGTTTATCGTACACGGTCGCGTACAAGGCTCCCTTATATGCATCCTGCCGAATACCCTGTTCGTCTTCCAGGTGCCCCTTAACAGTGTATTTACCCATAGCTTTTAATGTATCTGGTACGTCGTTTACCGCCTTGCCGTTAATAGAATCCGTTACTACATGATACCGGGGAAAAGCCAGCGTCTGTGCGGGATCGCCCAATAACTGGAACTTACGGTTATTAGGAATATCGATATAAGTAGCATATGTCAGGTTCTTGGCCTCCATTGCCGCCTGTCCGAGCGTCGGCATCTGCCCGTCCGCATTGGGCGTCAGCAGCTTTTTCAGGTAATTGGCATTCATCACTTTATTGGAAGCGGAAAATACAGCCCTGGTAGTCGTCATCAACGCTATACCACCACCATTCTCCTGCAACAGTAACCTCTCTCCGAGGGATACATACGCGGGATTATCGAAGGGCGCAAAGTCGCAGGTAGCCGTGATAAACAGCGGCAGTTTACCAGCGTTCTTCCAGGTGGCCAGAGAGCTTTCCTCCATGATCACTTCTTCCGCAAGCCGCGAGTAACTTCCATGGCCGGTGTAGTTCCATATCAGGGTACCATCGAAGATATCTTCTGCTATGGCTGTATTGACTGCGGGATAGCGGCTACCACCAGCATCAGATATTTTCGGATAGGCATCGAGGTATATCTTATCTATATGCCCTGCCGGCCATTGCGCAGCTACGATCTCACTCATGCTCTCTGCATCCTGCAGATGCAGGTTATCATCTCCGTCGTCAGCCACGATTGTGATATGCTGCTGCCAGCGGCCGAAGTTCGCAGGCACATTGTACCCAATGATCTTATTTACCACTGCTTCAGCCTGGGCAGGCTGTTGCACCGGTAAGCGACCTATTGCTATGTCCAGCAGGTTTTGCCTGCTGTTATCATTAATATCGTCTGCATTATCCAGGAAACCAAAGAAATCATCGGAGGGATATGCATTTACCGGATCTGTCGAGATGGAGCTTTGCCAGGTCGGCACCAGGTTGGTATTTCCCGCCACCCTGTTCTTATAGTCGTAAGAAGCATCTCCAAACAGTAACAGGTATCGCAGTCCTCCCTTATCGTAACACATCTTCACAAAATCTCTGACAGCCACCGGATCTGGGGTACCTGAACCGAATTCATTATAGATCTCATTCACAGTTACCACTTTCACGGTCAGTTCATCATGCGTACCATGCCAGGCCGCCAACCTGGTAGCGGCGGCTTGTAAGGCTGGGGTGGTCACTATCAGCATATCTGCTGCGGTAATACCATGCAGGTCCTGGTTGGCTATTGAACCAGCCGGTGCCGGCAGCAGATATCCCTGTCCTGAGAATGCGGCATACTCATGCAATGTGCCGCAATCCCTTGTAAAAAAGAGCGTAGTGCCGCTTAACTGCGTTTTCACCCTTACGGGCTGCAGCGGGTCTGTCACATCCAATACAACCGTCTGATTACCTGCCTGTTCCAGCCTGAACTGTACATGCTGGCCGGGATTTACAGAAGTTATATCCCTGAAAAACAGCGGCTCCTGCGTTGGTAGCTGCAATGGGCACCGGGCTTGTAAAGTCAGGTAGTCCAGCCATCCCTGTGCCCCGCTTCCGCCCGGCGTAAAGCTAAGCGTAACTGGTACTGTTGTACCGGCAGGCGTTGCTGTATAATATCCAGTTGCTACCGAAGCAAAAGTCTCAAATATATTTCCGCTCACCGGCGACAATGACAGGGAGCCCAACATATTATTTCCCGCCTGTATGGAGAAACGGCTGGTGCCGATCCCCCTGGCCGCCACCCTTGCTCCCACCTTCAGGGAGAAAGGAGTCAACGGCAATGAGAAACTGATATTTCGCAAAGGCTGTACGTTGCTGAATACAGATCCCCACCATTGTTTTCCGCTATTCAGGAAGTTAATGCTGTCGTTTTCATAAAAAGCGTGGTAATCAAAGCTGTTGACAATTACCTCTGCGGCCGGTGTCGTGACGTCCTGGGCAACTCTTTTCCCGGGAGAACTACCGGTGGTCAAAAAGTACCAGGCAGTATCTGAATAGAGATTAGCTGTATGAACAAAATTTCCGCCCTGGTATTGCCAGCTATGCGGGCCCGGCGCGTAGAACAGCAGGTAATCTCCCTCCTCCATCAGCGCCACCTCGGGCAAATCGTCGTACCTGAATGCCGCATTGCTTTCGGGCAACATGCGTCCACCGGTGCCATAGAGCCTCACACCTTTCAGATCAGCACTGATCCCCATACCTGCCAACAGGGATTTATCTATTTTATAAATGCCCTCCCGGGTGATGGCCAGTTTTTGCCAGCTGCCCGAAGAAAGCACGGAATGTGCGGCGTAAGGTCCTCCCCTCCCATTGCCCCCTGATACCCATTGACAGAGGAGCAATAAAAACGCGAAGGGAATAAACTTCATAGTGGGTATTTGCGCAAACATAGCAATTATAAAGTATATTTATAGGGCGAAAGCGACGATTGTGGCCGTTGTCACGAAATGTCTGCATTAACGCCTTTGATTGTATTTCAGTTTTTTATAACATGTGAATATACGGAAGCGGGACATTTTATGACATACTATTTCCAACACTATAATAAGTAGCCATTATCCGGCGTTTTAATCACCGGAGGGACGTACTTTTGTCGCCGTTGCAGGTAAATGCGCTTAAAGTTAGAATTTAGGGAGAATAAGCAAAGAAGTAGAAGTATATTTACATTTAACCATACCATGTATCTATGAGTCATCAACCAGAGCCAGCTACTGCCAACGAGCCACCAGAAAGCGCCGACGGCCTTTACAGTTAAGATAAACTTAATACGTAGTCCGGGCAGCAGCCCGAACCATAAAACATTGATTTTAAACAAAATAGACTCTAATAACCGGTGAATGCTTACAGATTAATTATTTTTACTATAAAATAAATTATACTACATTTGCGTTTACCATAAACATCAAATAAAAAAGCTGAATCGCATGCATAGATTAACCTCTGTCTCAATGCTCTTAGGCGCCAGTATAATTATGTCGATGTCTGCCTGTAAAAACGGCGGCCCTTTCGGCAAAAAGAAGGAGAAATCCACAGCTACTGGCTGGAATTACAATGATCCTAAGATGGGTGGTTTCAGTGTGGCCAAAAGTAAAGACCAGCAGACTGGTCCGGGTCTTGTTTTCGTGCAGGGCGGTACCTTCGCCATGGGAGCGACAGAACAGGACGTTATGGCCGACTGGAATAACATTCCAAGACGTATTACTGTTTCTTCATTCTACATCGATGAAACAGAAGTAGCCAACGTTCACTATCGTGAATATCTGTACTGGCTGCGTCGTATGTACGACGAGTCCTTCCCGGACGTATACCGCAAAGCTTTACCAGACACCCTGGTATGGCGTAGCGAACTGGCTTACAATGAGCCTCTCGTAGAATATTATTTCCGTCACCCTGCCTACAACGATTATCCGGTAGTAGGTGTGAACTGGAAACAGGCTGTAGACTATTGTAAATGGCGCTCCAACCGTGTGAACGAAAAGATGCTGATCGACAAAGGGTTGTTGTCCAAAAACGATATGAAGAACCAGGCTGATGATAACACCTTCGATACTAAATCATATACTGCGGGCCTTTATGAAGGTATCCCGGGCAATATGTCCAAGAGTACCAAGGCTCAGTTCAGAAACGCTGATGGTTCTCCCCGTACTGCTCAATTCGAAGATGGTGTAATGTTACCAAACTACCGCCTCCCGACAGAAGCTGAGTGGGAATATGCGGCGCTGGGTTACATCGGTCAGAACCCTGGGCCTTCCAAGAAAGAAGGTAAACGCGGTGAGGAGTTGATCATGAACAAACAGGTTTATTCCTGGGGAACTAACACAAGTGGTCTGAGAGACATCCGCCGTGGTGCATGGCAGGGTCAGTTCCTGGCGAACTTCAAACGTGGTTCCGGTGATAACATGGGTATGGCTGGTGGTCTGAACGACCGTGCATCTATCCCTGGTCCTGTAATTGCTTTCTTCCCGAACACTTTCGGTATCTATAACATGTCAGGTAACGTAAGCGAGTGGGTACTGGACGTTTACCGTCCGCTGAACCCGATCGACGGTGATGACTTCAACTACTTCCGTGGTAACAAATTCCAGACTACTTACATGAACGCTGATAACGAACCTGAAAAGGACAGCCTGGGTCACCTGAAAATGCGTGATGTAACCGATGAAGAAAGTGCTAACCGTCTGAACTACCAGAAAGGTGATGTTATCAACTATCTCGATGGTGACTCCCTCTCTAACGTAGAATACGGTTACGGTATCACCTCCCTGATCAACGATAAATCTCACGTTGTAAAAGGTGGTAGCTGGAACGACCGCGCTTACTGGCTCTCTCCGGGTGCACGCCGTTACATGCAGGAAGATATGGCCACTAATACTGTAGGTTTCCGTTGCGCAATGGACCGTGTGGGTAGCCCTGAAGGTAACAAGTTCAAAACTGGTCAGCTGTTTAAAAAACAACGCCAAAAGAGATAATGCCAATTTATAGAGCATCATAAAAAAGCCCTCCTGTCGACCAGGAGGGCTTTTTTTATTGGTAATGATCTGTATTATTATTTCCAGATCTCCAGGATCTCTTCCGTATGATTTTTGGTATCTGGTCTCACAATGATCTTATCTATCACACCCGATTCATTGATCAGAAAAGTGGTACGGTGTGTACCATCGTAGATACGGCCCATGAATTTTTTCTCGCCCCACACTCCGTACTGGGTATGGATGGTACGGTCTTCATCTGCCAGCAGGGGGAAAGGCAGATCATATTTTTCAGCAAACTTCTTATGACGCTTTTCACTATCTGTACTTACGCCTACTACTGTATATCCTTTCTTCAGCAGCGCATGGTAGTTATCCCTCAGGTTGCAGGCCTGGTTCGTACAAGCGGGCGTCATATCCTTCGGATAAAAATACAATATCACTTTCCTGCCCTTTAGATCTGCCAGTGAAACCGCTTTCCCTTCCTGATCTGTTCCCTTAAAAATGGGCGCTTTATCGCCTTCTTTCAAATGTGTCATATTCTCTTCTGCTATCTCGTAAATGTGAAGGTCTGTTCTTTGGTATTACCGGCTATATCTGTCACCAGCATGCGCAGGCTGTGTTTACCCGGCTTACAATGCTCGTCGAAAGTGTAAGAAATAACATTACCTCTGCGGGCGAACATCAGCCATTTGCCATCGAGTTCGGCCCTGTAGGCTTTTATACCACTGTTGTCACTGATAGCGAAAGATAACTTTGCAGCCTTCGACAGGTTTGCGCCATTCTTCACTCCCAGCAAAGCTATTTTGGGAACAATAGTATCCACTTCCAGGTGAAAATCTCCAAACTCACGGAATTGCCCGACGTACCAGCCTTTCTCCAGGGTAGTACCCGCAATAGTTTCTCCCAGTCCCTCACGTACCATTACTACCTTGTGCTGTTGTGCCGCCGGTATAGGTCTGTCAGGCTTTATATGCAGGGTGAAGTTGCTGTGCAATGGCACCAGCGCGGTATGAAGACGGAAAATAGAAGAAGAAGACTTAGACTTCTCTCCGGCCGGAATTTCAGCATAGTTAAAGCAGATCCTGTCATACAGGGAATTTTCTTCCAGGAAGAATTCGACTTGGTTATTCTCGAAGATATTCCGGGACTCCGCATACATTGTATTGGCACATTTGGTAGGCTCCGGTGCATCACCACTCTGCTGCAGGGTAAATTTTACGGTGGTTGAATTACCATAGGCATCCTTCACGAGTAATCTTACGGGGTGAGGTGTACCATCTGACAGGTCAATAGTACCATCTCCCTGTACATCCTTGTAGATCTCCAGCTTATTGCCAGGTACGGAAAACAGCAGCTGCAGCCAGGGGCCACCGCCTTTTCTTATTCTATAATCCGTATGGGCGTTAATATAACGGGACTCCTCAAAACCGATATTATCGATCTGGAAACCACTATTAGGCACATCCTTATCGAACATCACCACTTCATAGATTCCGTAACTGTTGGGCACATTGCTCATACGATCTACCGCATTCAATCCGATTCCTGCCAGAGCTGTCCTTACTTTAACAAGAGGGGTAGCAGGCACATATTCGCCGTTCACCTTCTTTACCGGTAGTATGGTAGGCGTCTGGTCATAAACGCTCCTGTCCATATCGTATATGGCGATCCTGAACACTTCAGGCGCCTTGGTATCAGGAATATCGAAACCGAACAGCAATGGATTCAGCGGATGCTCAGTATGCGTATCCCTGATCTCAAAATGCACGTGCGGGCCACCAGAAGCGCCGGTATTACCACTCCATGCCACGAAGTCGCCTTTCTTTACGGGAAATTTGTCTGCCGGAATTTTCAGGTCTGTTGCCCAGCTCTCTGCGGCATACTGCTGTTGCTTCACATACTGCTCCAGGGCAGGAAAAAAGCGATTCAGGTGGCCGTAGGCAGTAGTATACCCATTAGGGTGGGTAATGTACAACACGTTCCCATAACCCGTATGAGATACGCCGATCCTGCTTACATATCCGTCTGCTGCCGCATACACAGGCAGATTTTCCTTCTGTTGGGTCTTAATGTCTATGCCCGCGTGAAAATGGTTGGGACGAAGCTCTCCGTAATTACCGGCAAGTTGAATAGGCACAGCCAGCGGATTGCGGAAATATCCCTGTGGATAGTTCTTTTCCGGTAACTGAGCATGTAACAGCTGAGGTAATAGGACGCATAACCCGAATATCCGTTTTATCATGACGCAAAAATAAGGGGAAATCAATATCCTCTAAATCCTAATTTTGTGCCTTAACAGCCCATTATGAAAGGTAGACTCAGTCAGGTGCTCATACATATTGCCGGTTGCATTACTTTCCTGGCCTTACCGATCGTTTTCTCGCCGGATGCCAGTAACCTGTCTGATCTGTGGAAATACCCGCCTGCACTGAAAGATTTCCTCGTTTATCTGGCATTGCTGTTGTTCTTTTATGTCAATTACTTTTGGCTGATCCCCAATTATTACTTCCAGCGTAAGTACGCCAGTCTCTTCCTGATCACCTTTCTGTGCTTTATAACGATAGTATTGGTGCCCAACCTGCTGATCGGCTTTCAGGGAGGCCCTTCCCGCGCCGGGTATGAATGGCCTGCCAACAATCCGATGCCACTACCTTCAGACCGGCCACCGAGGCAGTTTGACCCCTCGCCCACTCCTCTACCGGCTGACACTATCCCTCCCTACGGGCAGGAATCTCCGCCGGCAACGGACCGGCCCTATCCGCCCCCCGACCACTTCCACCGCCCCAGGCCACACGAACAGGTATCCCGCTCATTGCTGCTTGATGTAAGTCACCAGGTGTTCCTGTTCCTGGCAGTGTTCTTTTTCTCCCTGATCCTGAAGATCAATTACCGCTGGCGACAGACAGAAAAGGAAAAACTCAATGCAGAGCTGTCTTACCTGAAAGCACAGATCAATCCGCATTTTCTTTTCAATATGCTGAATACTATCTATTCTCTGGCTATTGAAAAGTCGGACCAGACCAGCAATGCGATCGTCAAGCTGTCGCAGATGATGCGTTTCGTGATCAGCGATGCCGGCAACGAACTGGTACCATTAGGCCGGGAAATTGACTATCTCAGTAATTATATCGAACTGCAAAAAATGCGGTTTGGAGACTCGATACCTTTGTCATTTACAGTGACAGGCAAGGCAACCGGGCAACAGATCGCACCATTGATCCTGATCTCTTTTGTAGAAAATGCCTTCAAACATGGTGTGAACGCAGCGGAAAATACAGACATCCGCATTTCGGTGAAAATTGAAGAAAAACAATTACATTTTACTGCTTTCAATAACAAAGTTACGGTACAGGACAAGCAGGAAGCAGGCGGCCTTGGTCTGGGAAACACCCGGAAACGTCTGCAGCTGTTATATCCAGGCAGGCACACATTATTGATCCGGGATGAGGAACATTATTTTGAAGTATCTCTTTCATTGCAATTATCATGACCTTACAAGCTATAGCCATAGATGATGAATTACCGGCATTAAAGCTGATACAACACTTCTGTGCGAACGTGAATTTCATACAGCTGCAGAAGACATTCAATATACCGGAAGAGGCCTTGAAGTTCATGGCAAAATATCCGGTAGACCTGCTTTTCCTCGATATCAATATGCCTTCTGTAAGCGGTGTTGATTTGTATCGCTCCATACAACAACAGCCGCTGGTCATCTTCACAACGGCTCACAGCGAATATGCTGTTGAAGGTTTTAACCTCAACGCTGTGGACTACCTGCTGAAGCCCTTCACCTTTGAGCGCTTCCTGCAGGCAGTACAAAAAGCACAACATGTGATGCAATTCAACCAATCCCATCCTGCTTCACCACCCCCACTTATATTCAGGGTGGACTATGGACTGACCAGGGTACAGGTCGCGGATATTCTCTTTGTGGAAGGGCTTGATGACTACCTGAAAATTCACCTCCACCAGCAGCCGCCACTGATTATCAGAATGACAATGAAAGTACTCCTTGAAAAACTGCCACCACAATCTTTCATCAGGGTACATCGATCTTACATTGTAGCCATGGATCGCATAGAGCAGGTGCGTAATAAAACTATTATGATAGCCGGAAATGAAATACCTGTAGGCAGTAGTTATGAAGATGCTTTCTTCAGCCAGTTCCGGCGACTTTAATGCTGTTCACCGCAACATAAAGCTGCTTTACCGCATTCCTATGGCCATGTCCCGCATAAAAAAAATATTTGTGTTGGTAATACAGTTATATCAGTGAACAAACCAACTCAATATGGAAAGAAAAGATTTTCTCAGGAACGGTATGGGCATACTGGGCCTGGCTTCCATCGTACCTATGCTGAACGCATGCGGCAAAGACGATACTACTACCAATGCTGATACAGACACTTCCACAGGCACCGATACAGAAACTGGTGAAACCTGTACCGTATCTGATACTGAAACTGACGGTCCGTATCCGCTGTATAAAAGCAGGGGCTCTTCCATACAGCGTGTAGATATTACAGATGGTAAAACCGGCCTGCCGCTGAGCATTCTTATCACGGTACGCAATGTGAAAGACAATTGTAACATCATAAGTAATGCACGGGTTGACATCTGGCATTGCGATAAAGACGGTTACTATTCCGGATACAGTAATACCGGTTATCTCGGCACGCAGGATAATACCGCCCTCGTTTTCTGTCGTGGCCTGCAATACACGGACAGCGCCGGACAGGTAAAATTCACCTCTATTTATCCCGGCTGGTACACAGGCCGTGTTACACATATACACGCGCAGATCTACGTAGACAGCTCATTGAAACTGACTACGCAGATTGCTTTTCCCGACGCCATCAATACCGCTGTTTATAAAACATCGCTTTACAGCGCACATGGACAGAATTCAATCACCAATGCACAGGACAACATCATTATGGATTCATTGGATAATGAACTTGCTACTGTTACAACCAATAGCACCACCGGCGGGTATGACCTTACACATACTATTTATATCTCTGCTTAAGTAACTTGTGAGCACTTGTTACAAAAGCAAAAAGGACCGGCAATGTACCGGTCCTTTTGTATTAAGAAGTTGTTACGATCTTTATTAATCCACCTTGGCTTCCACTTTATGTTTTTTAGGAAAGTTGAACAGTGCACTCGTGATGATCGGGATCAGGAAGATAGACACCGTGATGATGGAGGTAGCCCAGTCTGCCTCATGGCTTTCCAGGAATTGGGCAGCTGCAGTTTCAGGATAGAAGTGCTCATAGATAGATAACATCAGTTTGATACCCAGTACCCCGATCACCAGGAAGGCCGCAGTTTCCAGGAAAGGATATTTTTCCATCAGTCTTACGAAGCCCTGTGCTACAAATCGCATTGCCAGGATACCAATAAATACACCGGTCCAGATCAATACGATATTATCGCTGAATGCAACTGCTGCAAATACGTTGTCAATAGAGAACGCGAGGTCCATCAGCTCCACCAGGGCTACTGTAGCCCAGAACTGGCCCATCCAGCCAATGGTTGCTTTATATAACCAGTTGCTGCTCTTATCGATTTCTTCAGCGTCCTGTTCTACAACACCCGCCTTTTCTGCTTTTGATTTTTCAGCTCTCTTCTTGAAATAATCAAAGGTCAGGTACAGGAGATAAAGTCCTCCCACTGGCTTCAGCCACCACACTTTAATAAGCAGGGATGCGAACAATAAGCAAATACCACGGAAGACATAAGCACCGATAATACCGTATTTCAGCGCTTTATTACGTTGTTCCTTTGGCAGGTCCATTACCATTGTAGCCAATACAGCCGCATTATCCACCGACAACAGGCTTTCAATAATAATCAGGTTTCCGACGATCAGCAACGCGGGTATCGGGTTGTCTAAGATCTGCTGGAACATTTCAGCAATTTGCATAGTTGTTTGTTATTTTCTTGTTTTTGTTGATAGACGTTAATTGTTTACGAGTTGCACTACTATAAGCCGTCCTCCTTCTTCCTGGGACAGCAGTAACTGCTTGTTATCTGTCAGCTCTACCATAGAGTTTACCGGAATATCTTTCCCCTCGGTAACATCTTTTAAAGATGTAAGCGTTTGATTGACAAGTTGCCATTTATTATTATGAAATACAAAATATCCCACCGGTTTTTTCTGCTGATCTGTTAGTCTTTCGTTCGGATAAATGTTTCTATTCACATGCCAGGGATATAAATACTGGTTATGATATACCATTAACCGGTGATTTTCGGGCGTAAAGCTACCCGCTTTTCTTGACCAATACAAGTTCAATACGGGTAATTGTCCACGATAAGGTGTATTACAGAACGGACAGCAGGGACTGGTGGTATTGTCGAATACGAACCATTTCTGGTCGCAATGCTTATTCTGACAGGGCTGCAGCAGATCTACCGTTTTGATCAGTGCCTGTTCCCATTCATCGGCTGTAGGACGGAGTGAAGGGTTATGCAGTCCGTCAATAAATGCCTTATCGAACAATTCCTTCAGGTAGGGACCGCAAACGGTATATGGTATCTTATTCACATCGGCCCAGGGCAGGTGAGTAGGTTTCACCTGGTCCAGCCGTGGCCTGTTGGAAGTATCTGTCGGATGTTCTATGAACAATGCCTTCGCCCCCATAGACAATTCTTCATCTTTCTGCGCATCCGTGTCATGGATCTTTCCTCCGCGTAAAGGATGGCGATACAGCAGATACATGTATATCATTACTGCCAGCGCATGCCTGTCTGTAGCAATACTGGGCAGTTTACGCGCAGGATCTTCCTTCGGAAGATGTTTGGTGGCCATTACCTCCGGTGCAATGAAATCGGGTGTCCCGATCACATCGGGCGGGAATTTTCCAGGCACCACCAATCCGTCAATGTCAATGATCGCTGCACTGCCTGTAATAGGATCGATCAGCACGTTTTTGTAGGAAAGGTCTGAATGGGCCAGACCTGCCGCATGCATACGCCTTACAGCCCGCGCAATCTTGATACAGATAAGGCAGAACTTGAACCAGTCGCCCAGTTCACTTTCATCGAGGTGAAGCTTGAACTGACGACTTCTGAACTGTGCAGACGCAAACCATCTCCCCTCCTTCTCTTTTCCTGCAATAGATACGATCTGGGCGGCGCCGGGGTTGTACCCTTTGGTAAAAAAGAATTTCTTCTGATATACCGGTACTATAATGCCGGTTTTCCCGTCCCGTTCCACGATATTATTGGGCCAGCAGAAGAGATCTTTCCAGTATTCTCCTCCGGGCTGATTGAAGATCCTTTCCCGGAACGTATTCACAATATTGTTGAGCCGCTCTTTGGAATTGAAGTCCTGTTTATCCCTGAAGAAAGCCACTACGTATGACTTGTCCGGAGAGAAATAAACATCCTTCATACCTCCCTGCATCGGGTCGCCGTTATCAACATATTGATAAGACTTTCCATCCTGCGCTGTAACTGTAATAATGTTGCTCATGTATTCCTTATCAGTATAAAATAGCTATGGTACGATCGTCATGATTGCCAGGCGACCAGAAATCCAGCCAGTTGAGCAGGCTTTCCTTTACTTCCTCCATGGTACCTGAAAAGTTCACCCTGGCGCCATCGTCGTTAACGCCGGCAAGGTCCTGCCATAGCTGACGCCAATATTCATTTTTCTGCAGGTTGCCGTCTGTCTGGAACTTCGGATCGGTCAGCCCGTCCGTCATCAGGAGCAACGCCGTAAAATCGGGCACCACTTTAAAGCGGATACGGTTCACATAGGCTCCGTTGGCAAAGATATCAGACATTGTCAGAAAGCGGGTTTGACCTGCAAACTCACCACTATCAGGTGTGCCCATCACAAAAGCTTCACCTGTGGCATCCTGGTAAATGCCGATACCGCCATCTCCTACCCAGAAAGAACTGATCACATAACCTGCTGTATATTTCTTTACCAGCGCAAAAATAAGTGTGGTTGAGTAATCTTTTATGTCGGCCCCATTATCCTGAGCCTCCTGTTTAATTTTCCCCTGGGCAGTAAAAGCCAGCTTGCCCAGCTGTTCAATGAACTGAATGCTTACTTTTTTCTGGCTATCCTCACTGGGATCGTTCAGATACGCCCCGATCGCTTCTTCCAGACCAGCCATCTTATCGCCGGCCAGCAGTTCCTGGAAGCTGCCTACAGCGGCCTTACAGGCAATATCAGCTCCTTTACGGCTATATTTTGCAGATCCGGCGCCATCAGCCACGGCAATGATGCCCCAGCCTTTTTCGACATTAAAATCACATCCGAAACTGTCATCTCTGAATTTTCCCTCATGCGCATGGCTACGTCCCCTTTTGGAAGCGATGACCAGTTTACGGTCGCCAAAAGGTAAGGCAACAGCAGCCATATCTGGCTGCCAGTACTTATCCTGCGTGTCGGAAGGCAGGTTCTGCCACAAAGATTTCGGATCAGGATTAATAACCAGTAATATCTTTTTTTCTGTAAAGGGTTTATCCGCAGGATGATGTTTCAAGCGGAAACACAGCGTCAGTACATACTCTCCCTGTTGCAAGGGTATACCCGAAATTGTATTGGCGGCTTCATCAAATGCGATACCCAACCCCTCCGGAATATTCCATTCAAAATCACCCATCTCCTGCAAACCCATTCCTTCCGGGTCAAAGAGAAAGCTGTATGCTTTATTCACCTTTGCATTTGGCAGCACAATATGTTTCTGAAGAATATCGTCAATCAGTGATCTTTCTTTCCAGGATTCCACTATATCTTTTTGAGTGTTTATAATCGTTTGCACTGCCTGTTGAATACGCTCTTCCGATACAAATTTGTCAAACAGTGCCTGCTGATTTTCTGATACCGGCCATCCTTTATGCCGCAGCAGCGCTTCTATAAAAGCCTGATCTTGTCCGGTCATTATCCCTGCGTTCTGTTTATATCCATATTGCCTTCCCCAAAACCGTATTTGCCTTGTTTACCGCACCAGGAGCAGGTACTCACTTCTTCCCGTCCTACACAGTGCACTTTACCACAGGAACATACACTGAAGCCGTACTGATTACCACAACAGGGACAAGTAGGAAAGCCTTCCAGCTCGTCTGTATTCACCTTGCTATTAATAACGCCACCGTCAGCTGACAATTCAAAATAGGCATTATCCACCGGAAATGCGCCGTTGAGCCTATATCCCATCGACTGCATGTTCATGCCACTGATGTTCACGGGACGTAATCCTTTCTTATACTTGATGAGATAAGGCTTCCCGGTGTTCTGGCATTTTGCGGCAAAGATGGCATAGTTAGTGTCCACAAATCCTGGTTTCACAGGAGGCAGTTTATCAATATCCACCTTCTCTATCACGCCATCGCTCAGCTTTGCCAGTTCCATGCCCGAACCATTATTGCTCACACTCACACTACTGGATTTGATCGATGCGGTAATCCATCTGAAGAACTCTTTATAAGACTGTGGTGTTGTATTCTTGAACATCAGCACGGTTGCTGTCAGTTCCTTCAATACACTCAGGTTATTCTCATCGCCAAATGAGATGGCGACCGTATTCGTTTTATTCTGCCAGTTCTGCTTCCAATCACGAATAGCAGCACTACTATCATCTGTCGGCGTACCATCTGTGAAGAGGAATACGATCGGCTTCCAGTCGCCCTTCTGCGTGGCAGTGGTCTGTACTGTATTCTTTCGCAGCTCATACATCAGGTGGCCAAGACCATTGCTCAGGGAAGTGCCCGCACCTATCGGGAACTTTGGCGGATAAAAACTGATCACTTCCTGCAATGGTACTATTGTCTTTGCCTGACCGGCAAAAACGATGATAGAGACCCATGCGGTTTCCAACGCATAAGGATCGGATTTCAACTCTTTAATGATCGTCGCCAACCCTTCCTCAACAAACTGGATCTGTTCTCCCACCATAGATTCAGATACATCTATGAGAAAATAAATAGGTAGTCTTCTCATCAGTAGAAATAATTAAGCACCAGCAAAATGATCAGTAACAATATCTGTGTCATATCAACGGAAAGACCTGTTCCAACCTGAAATGGTTTAATACCGCTGAACAGTCCCAGTACGGGTTTAAAAATACTCTTGAAGAAATTGAATGTCTGCTTATACTGACCAGTCAAACGGTCTTCATAAGGCAGCAGTTTTGAGTACAAAAAGAGTCCTACTATGAGGATGTTTATGATAAGATGAATAATGAAAAACATTGGTATAGTTCTTAGGTTAAGGCATCAACAGATACCTCGTTAGATAATTACATGTACTTCTGCCGGCGGCGGTGGCAATTGTATTTCTTCAGTAGTTCCCACACTCTTGTTGCCCGTACCAATTGATGCTGATACCCATTTAAAGAAGGACATCAGTGTGGAACTATCAGCAGTATCCAGGTGCACTACCGTGTCTGTCAGTTCTTTCAGGAAACTGTCCTGCGCTTCTGCACCGGCGGCACAGGCCACTAAAGCGGCCAGGTTTTTACTTTTGATCTTAGGCACCACCTCACGGAATGCCGCCAGGTCTGAAGGCTTACCGTCTGTCATCAGGAACAACAGCGGACGCCAGTCTCCTTTCTGTGTATCATTTCCTTTGATCACCTCATTATCCAGCTTGGTACACAGCAGTTCCAGGGCGGCTCCCATGTTGGTAGGACCTGATTCCGGCGTAGTGATCTCCGGCAATTGCAATGACTCTAAAGCGGTCAAAGGCAGAAGCTGTTTCACCTCCCTGTCGAAAGTGATAATGCTGATCCACACTGATTCCAGTGCAAAAGGGTCTTGCCTTAATTTTGAAACCAATACCTGCAGTCCGTTTTTCACTGCCTCTATGCGCTCGCCTCTCATAGAGCCGGAGGTGTCAAGCAACAGATATACCGGAAGTCGTCTCATGATTGTAAGTGTTAAATTCAATTACGCATATTTGGCCAGGAAATCTTCCAGGCCACCTTTCTGACCAAGACCTACCGCTTCAAAACGCCACTGGTTCTCCCGTTTATAGATGCGGCCAAATTCAACGGCAGTCTCGATGGAGAAATCTTCCCCCAGTTCATATTTCACCAGTTCCACATTTTTAGCCGCATCATAAATACGGATAAAAGAGTTGCGGATCTGTCCGAAGTTCTGTTTGCGCTGAGCAGCTTCATGTATGGTCACCACTACACAGATCTCTTTTACTGCAGGATTGATAACAGACAGGTCTACATGGATTGTCTCATCATCGCCATCGCCGGCGCCCGTGCGGTTATCGCCGGAATGTTTTACGGCGCCATCCGGAGATTCGAGGTTATTGTAAAACACGAAATATGGATCTGACAGGATCTTTCTGTTCTCTCCCAGCAGGAATACAGAAGCATCCAGGTCACACTCTCCGCCTGTATGTGATTCATTGATATCCCATCCTAAGCCAATAGTGAATTTTGGTAGTTCAATATTGGCCCGTTCTCCTTTTTGCAAATTGATTGCCATGATGGTATGATTTTTTGAAGATGATCAAATAAAAAAGTTGCGTTCTTTCTGTACTCTTCCATCTGGTGGTAATTATTACTGATGCAGCAGTCCGCCAGTTCCTGCAGGAAGGCTGGCGTTAGCTTCATCAGCAATTGTTCGTACTCCGCAAAAGGTGCATGGAGTAAGTATTTTACCACCCTCGTATTGAACCTGAACGAAGGTGAACAAATCACTGGTTCAAGGCTCTGGAGGGAATGTACACTATAGTAGTTCAGTTTGTTTTCTATGTTGGGATGAATATTGCCGTTCTGCAGTTGTGCATAGTAAAGGAAATAAGCAGTATTGCCTAATTCATAGCGTTGCAGCAGGTTGCGGATAATCAGTTCATGACTTCCCGTAATACGGATATCATCGGTAAAGATCAGCGTTTTGCCCAGCAGGAAGTCCTTATCGAGATGGTATTTATCATTGATGATAAGCGCCTTTCTGCTTTCCATATCCAAGGCGCCGTAGTCGATGCTGTATGTTTTGAAGCGGTGGATCTTGGCACTTTCTGCAGGATTGATTCCATTCATGCAAAGGTACCTGTTCAGCACTTTAATAAACGCAGCAGTCATGTGAAAGGAGGCCGTAGGGATACTGGTATAGGGGCTTGGCAACACTACCAGCTGATCATTTTCTGACAACCTGTTTCGGTAAGTAGCAATGAAACCTGCAGCCAGTGCAGCACCAAATGCCTCCGCAGCTGCGCCGTCCCCGAACTTGAAACGGCTGTAGGCAGCAGGATCAAAAGGAAAACGGGCATCATCTACAATGCTATGTAAGGCATAAACATCTTTCATTTAACAACTTATTTAAGGGGTTATTAACAATGTCTGTCAGCGTAGCGTATATCCCCATACGTTGTGCTCCCTGTACATCGGCCACCGGGTTATCGCCCAGGTGCCAGATCTGTGCAGGTGCAATATCTGTATGTAATAAAGCGGCATTTTCCAACAACAGGTTGAACATCTGTATATCCGGTTTGGAGTATCCCGTTTCATCTGAATACAGTTGGAATGCAAAGTGGGCGTCCCATCCCCATGCTGCCATTAACTTACGTAAAGTTCGTCCCTGAACGAGCCCTGTATTGCTCAGCAGGTTTGTGGTAATACCCTGTGCCTGCAAAGCGGCTAACAACTGTTTTATATCCCCGTACAAAGGCAGGGGCGGATATTCAAAGAAAAGTGCCTCGGACAGGCAGTAGAATTCCTCCAGCCTGTCCGGGTGCACATTTCTGATATCAGTACCCAGCAGATGCAGACATAACAGATACACTTCGAATGTATGCACGTTACGCCCTGTTATTTCGTTCATGTTATTGATGAGTACATCTGTTTCCCGGAACACAGCTTCCACCTTTTCCGGTGCATATGCCTCCAGCGAAAAGAAGGAACGGAACAGGCCTGCACGCTTCGTTTTAAAGGAAGGGTGCGAACGGATTAACGTCATCCACAGATCGAAAGATACATGTCTGGTCTTCTCCATGTTACACAACGATATTCACTTCCGGAGGAGGTGGCGGCAGTTCGTTCAGGCCTGCTACCTCCTTATCCCCACTTTCCACTTTCTGGCTGCCGGTGCTTACAGAAGCCGACACCCATTTGAAAAAGGCTTTGATTGTAGCGGCATCTGCCGTATCGAGTGATACCACGGTATTGGTGATCTGTTTCAGGAGGTTTACATCGGCCCCGTTACCTGCAGCGCAGGCTACTGTAATACCTATTTTACTATTCTGAAAAGCATTCAATCCACGCTGCCACTGATCGGTTGGAATACCATCCGTCATCAGGAATACCAGCGGTTTCCAGTCGCCTTTCACATCGATGGTAGATTTTGCCACCTCCCTGTTGATACTGTCTGCTACTGTCTGCAAAGCTGCTCCCAATGAAGTACCACCTGCAGCTTTCAGTTCCGGCATCTGGAAAGATGACAGATCTGTCAGCGGTACCAGCTGGCGTGCATCGGTATCAAAAGTGATCAGGCTAAGGAACGCTGTTTCCAATGCATACGGATCCTGTCTCAAAGTCGATATCAGCACCTGTACACCATTTTTTACTGCTTCTATGGGCTCACCGCTCATCGAGCCTGAGGTATCCAACACTAAATAAACCGGTAATCTTCTCATGAATGACTCTTAATAGAAGGGTTAATTAATAAACATAGTTCCTGAGGATCTCAACGAAGCTATCTGCCGGTTGAGGATCACCCAGTGCTCTGAATTTCCAGGTACCGTCTTTACGGTATACTTCTGCAAATACCAGCGAGCACATATTATTGTATGAAGCATCTCCGGAGAGATTGAATTTAACGATCTCTTTTCCCCTGTTATCTACTGCGCGGATGAATGCGTTCTCAATGCCACCAAAGTGCTGATTGCGCTGGCGGCCCTGGTAGATCGATACTACAAACAGGATCTTATCATATTTCGCATCCAGGCTATCCAGTTTCACAATGATCTGCTCATCATCACCATCACCGGCGCCTGTACGATTGTCGCCTGTCAGCCAGATATTGCCTGAGGGGTGACGCTGGCTGTTGAAGAATATCACATCTCCCTGGTAGAGGCTCAGGTTACGGCCGTCATTGGTTTGTACGGTCTTACCCAGGTCAGCCACCTTACCGTTTTTGTCCAGCAGGAAGGCGATTGCATCCAGGTCAAATTCCTCTTCCTTACCGCCCAGCAGCTTGCCAAAAAAGCCACCGCTTTTTTTACGGACATCCCAGCCCAGACCAATTGTTACTGTGGAAAGATCGTAGGTTTCCCCCTTATCATTTTTGCGGAGGTCAATGGTTTGTCCCTTAACTAAGTTAATTGCCATAAAGTGTATTTCAATAGTGTGTGATAGAATAGACTATTTAATGATCTGTCCTTTGTAGTACTTCCCAAGGAAGTAGGCCAGATCCTCTTTGTAACCGATACCGGAAGCCTCAAAGCGCCATTTGCCATCTTTCAGGTACAGTCGGCCGAATTCTACTCCGGTTTCTACCGAGAAGTCTTCTCCCAGCTCATATTTCGCAATTTCCTCACCGTTGGCATCGTTGACGATACGGATATAGGAATTCCGTACCTGTCCGAAGTTCTGTTTACGTGCTATCGCATCATGGATGGTCACGACAAACAGTATTTCCTTGATGTCCTGCTGCACCTTTGACAGATCTACCTTAATGGTTTCATCATCCCCATCAGCGCTGTTACCGCCCGTTGGGTCATCGCCGGTATGATGTAACGCACCGTCAGGCGAGTTGGTATTGCCATAGAAAACAAAGAATCCTTCCGTGGGGATTAATCTGTTGCTGTCTATCATAAATGCCGACGCATCCAGATCAAAATCATTCCCTGTCCCTTCGTTTGGGTTCCATCCCAGCCCTACGCTGATCTGGGAGAGCCCGATATCTATTTTTTGTCCCTTCTGTAAATTAATTGCCATGAAATGTTAAATGTTTGCAGGGTTTAAAATGTATTGTGATTATTGATTAACAACTGTTGCAATCGGGCATTTTACAATGTATGCAGGCTTAAATTAATAACCAGATTATCGGAACCCACTGCCTCACATCAGGTTACAATTTGTGAATATATTTAAAATTATATATTCCCAGCTAATTTTCTCTATAAAAGTTTAGTTAAAAAATGCATCCCCCGATTCCGACTTCGCTGGAACCCAACTGTTTATCATGTAGACGATTATAAGCGATTTTTATTCTAACCCGATTTTCATACTTTAGCCGCGCCAAAGTGGAAAACCTAATGTCAATCACAGTAACACAGTTAAGCAAGGTATACGGGGAGCAACGGGCGGTCAATGATATTTCCTTTTCGCTCAGCAAAGGGGAAATAGTAGGTTTCCTGGGGCCAAACGGCGCCGGAAAAAGTACTACTATGAAAATGATCACCGGCTACCTGCCGCCCAGTGGCGGTACCGCCAGTGTGTGCGGATACGACGTGGTCACCCAGCCAATGGAGGTAAGACAGCGTGTTGGTTACCTGCCCGAAGCCAATCCGCTCTATTTCGATATGTATATCCGGGAGTTTCTCGGATTTGTTGCACAGGTACATAAACTGGGAAAGAACACTGACAAGCGCATATCCGAGATCATTGCCATGACCGGTCTGCAACCGGAAAGCAAAAAAAAGATCGGCGCCCTGTCTAAAGGTTATAAACAACGCGTGGGATTGGCCCAGGCATTGATCCATGATCCGGAAGTTCTGATCCTGGACGAGCCTACTTCAGGTCTGGACCCGAATCAGCTGGCTGACATCCGTCAGCTTATTGTGGAATTAGGCAGGAACAAGACCGTGGTACTGAGCACCCATATCATGCAGGAAGTGGAGGCGATGTGCAGCAGGGTCATTATTATCAACAAAGGCAATATTATTGCTGACGATACCCTGCAAAATCTGCAACAAGGCGGCAGGGAAAACGGTTATATCCAGGTATCCTTCGGGGAACCGGTGCCATCAAATACAGACCTTCAGCAAATAGCGGGCGTAACAAGCGTAAAACAGCAGGATGCCAATACCTGGCAATTGTTTGCTGGTAATCTGGAGGATGTACGCAAAAACCTGCTACAATTTGCTTTGATAAATAACAGGAACATCCTTTCTTTGCAAAGCAATTCACAAAGCCTGGAATCTATCTTCAGGGAATTGACAAAGTAGGGGGTTCCGGATAGACACAACCGGCAACTAAATAACTTACATTATTATATTAAAACAATTAAACAACAATGAGTACCATTTCAGCAATCCATGCAAGGCAGATTCTTGACAGCCGCGGAAATCCTACTGTAGAGGTAGATGTAACCACAGAAGACGGTCACTTCGGCCGTGCAGCCGTTCCATCCGGTGCTTCTACTGGTAAGCATGAAGCAGTTGAGCTGCGTGATAACGACAAAGCCGTATACATGGGTAAAGGTGTTATCCAGGCTGTGAACAATGTGAATGATATTATCGCTGAAGAACTGATTGGCTGGGACGTGAAGGACCAGGCCGGTATCGATAAATTCCTGATAGAACTGGATGGTACGGAAAACAAAGGTAAGCTGGGCGCTAACGCTACCCTCGCAGTGAGCATGGCTGTTGCCAAAGCTGCTGCTGATGAGGCTAACCTGCCACTGTACCGTTACCTCGGTGGCGTAAACGCAACTACCCTGCCTATTCCGCTGATGAACATCATCAACGGTGGCGTGCACGCTGATAACAAGATCGACTTCCAGGAATTCATGATCGTTCCTGTAGGCGCCAGCTCCTTCTCCGAAGGTCTGCGCTGGGGTGTTGAGGTGTTCCATCACCTGAAATCCGTTCTGAAAAAGAAAGGCTACAGCACCAACGTAGGTGACGAAGGTGGTTTCGCTCCTGAAATCCAGAGCAACGAAGAAGCTATCGAAACTGTGATCGCAGCGATCGAAGCAGCTGGTTACAAACCAGGTGAGCAGGTTGCTATCGCACTGGATGCTGCCAGCAGCGAAATGTACAACGAAGCTGACAAAACTTACAAATTCTACAAGAGCTCCGGTAAGGTGATCAGCAGCGATGAAATGGTTGCTTTCTGGGCTGAGTGGTGCAAAAAATACCCGATCGTTTCTATCGAAGACGGCATGGCGGAAGATGACTGGGCTGGCTGGAAAAAACTGACCGAAGCTGTGGGTGCTAACGTACAGCTGGTAGGTGATGACCTGTTCGTTACAAACGTAAAACGCCTGAAAACCGGTATTGACCAGGACACTGCCAACAGCATCCTGATCAAGGTGAACCAGATCGGTACCGTTACTGAAACTATCGATGCAGTGAACATGGCCCACAAAGCAGGTTATACCTCTATCATGAGCCACCGTTCCGGCGAAACCGAAGATACTACCATCGCTGACCTGGCAGTTGCACTGAACTGCGGCCAGATCAAGACCGGTTCTGCTTCCCGTACTGACCGTATGGCCAAATACAACCAGTTACTCCGTATAGAGGAAGAATTGGACAACGTGGCTTATTATCCGGGAAAATCCGTTAAATTTGGTAAGAAGTAAAAAACGCTCGATTGAATCTCGTACGTCGAATTTCGGGATCTGATCTTTGATGACGATAATTTAATTAGTGGTCCATATTGCCGGGTTTTGAGTTATTTCAAAACCCGGCTTTTTAAACAACCGTTTCCGGTTATATATCAATTACATATGCCAGGTTTAAAATCCATCAGAGTGCCAGCTTATATGCGAAATAAATATTTCGTATCCGCCGCCGCATTCCTCGTATGGCTGGCGTTTATTGACAGTAAGAATTTCATTTCCCAGTACGAATTACAATCAGAGGTTAACAAACTGGAAGCACAAAAGACTTTCTTCCAGGATGAGATCAGTAAAACCAGGAAAGAACAACAGGAATTGTTGTCTAGCCCGGAAAAGCTGGAAAAGTTCGCCCGTGAAAAGTACCTGATGAAAAAAGATGATGAGGACCTCTTCATTATCACTGAGAAAGAATAAAAAGACGCGCTTTTTCGCCTCTCCACGTTAAGCATTCCTTTCCTGGCCGGATTTTCATACAGACCGGCTATCTTTACTTTCGAAATATTTCATTTACGGCTGACAATACATTTTGCACAATCTCCGTTATATAGTTAGGAACGAATCAATTGTATTAAAAAAATATTGCATGGGGAATTCTACACACTCTTTTTTTGCCTTACATTCTGTAGCAAGTAGCGCTAATAAACCTAAAAAGATGACAAACCAAGACCCGGAATTATCTCGTGAAGAAGAAATTTGTCTGAATCAAACAAAAAAGGCGCTGGATACTATCCGTTTCTCACCAAGACCAGAAACTCTTCAGGCTATCGCTGATTATGCGCGGAAGGTCACGCCTTCAAAATAGCATAACAGCCATAAGGCTATAGCCGCCACGCCCGTACATGTCTTTACGGACGAAAGCATGGCTGTAGGTAGTACATCCGGCATATTTGCAGCATATTATCTTTGCCCTATCTTTACAGATATGACAAAGAAAGAACGCTTTGCCTTTGTTCTCAGCTATTTCGAGGAACATGCTCCCAATGCAGAGACTGAACTGATTTATGACAATCCTTATCAATTACTGGTAGCGGTCATCCTGTCTGCCCAATGCACAGACAAACGCGTTAACATGACCACGCCTGCCATCTTCCGGCAATATCCGGATGTGGAGGCCCTGAGTCACGCTACGTTCGACGAACTATTCCCCCTGATACGCAGCATCAGCTATCCGAACAATAAGACCAAACATCTCATTGGTATGGCGCAGATGGTGATGGAGGATTTCAACGGAGAGATCCCGTCCACCGTAGAAGAGCTGGTCAAGCTGCCCGGTGTGGGCCGTAAAACAGCCAACGTTATCACCTCCGTTGTTCACCAGCAACCCAATATGGCCGTGGATACACATGTTTTCCGCGTTTCCGCCCGGCTGGGGCTTACCACAAATGCGACCACTCCCCTTCAGACAGAAAAACAGTTATTGAAATATATCCCCACGGAGAAGGTGCATATCGCCCATCACTGGCTAATATTACATGGCCGGTATATTTGTGTGGCCCGGACACCCAAATGTGAGCAATGTGGATTAAGACCTGTATGCAAATACTACCAGAGCCTGATCCGGGGTAATAACTGGCAGCCCAATTAAGCACTATATGGCAAAACCTTTTTTAACTGCCGCCTGGCGCAATCTCCTCATGTTCAACTTCGAGGCCGATCCTGCAGTATTGCGGTCCCTGGTGCCCTACAATACAGAACTGGATACCTGGAATAACACCCACTATGTCAGCCTGGTAGGTTTTATGTTTCAGAACACCCGTGTAAAAGGTATTTCCCTTCCTTTTCATCGCCACTTTGAGGAAGTGAACCTTCGTTTCTATGTACGCTATAAAGACGCAGGTATATGGAAAAGAGGCGTCGTATTTGTGAAAGAGATCGTCCCTAAAAGAATGATCACCTTCGTAGCCAACACCGTTTACAAAGAGAAATATGCCACACATCCTATGCGACATCAGTGGCTGCACACACCCGACAATATGCTCCAGGTCAGCTATGAATGGAAAGTTGGTCAGCAATGGAACTTTCTGAAAGCTACAGCAGAGAAAACGCCATTTGCTATCGCCGCCGGCAGTGAGGCTGAGTTTATCACAGATCATTATTGGGGATACACACATATGGCGGCTACGCGCACAGGCGAATACCAGGTAACACATCCACAGTGGAGAACACACCGTGTTGTTGAATACAGTTACCATTGCGATACATCGGTACTCTATGGCCCTGCCTTCCTGCCGATGTTACAGCAGTTGCCAGTCTCCGCCTTACTGGCGGAAGGTTCCGATATCAGTGTCATGCCCAAAAAATTGCTGTAATCAGCACCATCCGTACTACTAATTTGGAATTTCGTTTATATTTTACTTATCTTTTGCCGCTAAAGTTTTTACAGAGCAATAAAGTCTAAAAATCGTTATGAAATCAGGTACTCGCTTACAGTTGTCCGTCATGATGTTCCTTGAATTCTTTATTTGGGGATCGTGGTTCGTTACATTGGGAACATTCCTTGCCAAAAACCTTCAGGCATCCGGTCTGGAGACTGCCAGTGTGTTCTCTACCCAGTCATATGGTGCTATCATCGCTCCCTTCATCGTAGGGATGATCGCAGATAAATATTTCAATGCTGAAAAGATCCTGGGTATTCTGCACCTGGTTGGCGCAGCACTCATGTTTCAGATGTATCGTGCTGAAAGCGTGAGCGTATTTTATCCTTATGTGTTTGCCTATATGGTACTCTACATGCCAACACTCGCCCTCGTGAACTCTGTATCGTTCCGCCAGATGAACAATCCTGAAAAGGAATTCTCCACCATTCGTGTATGGGGCACCATTGGCTGGATCGTAGCGGGGCTCACCATCAGCTATGCTTTCCACTGGGATTCACCAGCCGGAACTGAAGCCGGTCAGTTAAAAAACACTTTTGCTATGGGCGCGGCAGCATCCCTGCTACTCGGCCTGTTCAGCTTCACGCTGCCTAAAACGCCTCCTGTAAAAGACAAGGCGCAGAAAGACAGCATAGCAGAGATATTAGGTCTTGACGCTATTAAACTGCTCAGCAACAGAAACTTCCTTGTATTCTTTATATCCTCCATCCTGATCTGTATTCCACTGGCATTCTATTACCAGAATGCACACCACTTCCTGGAACAGACCGGCCTGGAAAATCCTACCGGTAAAATGGCGATCGGCCAGGTATCGGAAGCACTCTTCATCCTGCTGATCCCTGTGTTCTTCAGCCGCTTCGGATTCAAAAAGACCATCATGATCGGTATGATCGCCTGGGCTGTACGTTACCTGCTCTTCGCTTACGGCAATGCGGGACCGCTGGCATTCATGCTTATTACCGGTATAGCATTGCATGGTATCTGTTATGACTTCTTCTTTGTTTCCGGACAGATATATACTGATCAGCAGGCGGGAGAAAAATATAAGAGCGCCGCTCAGGGCCTCGTAACACTGGCTACCTATGGTGTCGGAATGCTGATAGGATTCTGGGTAGCGGGTATTATCTCTGACTATTACACTACACATGCTACCGATAACTTCTGGCAGAAAGTATGGATGATCCCTTCCATTATTGCCGCCGTAGTCTGGTTGTTGTTCATGGCAACATTCCGTGACAGCAAAAAAGAAGTGGTAGCATAACACCTCTTTGTATTACATCACCACTCCGCAGTGAACTACCTATATCAACCTGGTGTTTTACTGCGGAGTTTTCATTTAGCCCAGATTGTTATCATTCAATTCAATCAGATAATTATGCAACGTATTTCCATGTTAGGCTCCGGCTTCATCGGCCGTTTCTACGCAGACTCACTGCAGGGCCAGAGAAGCCGGGATAAGATTGTCAGCATTTATTCCCGCAGGGAGGAAAGCGCGAAAAAATTTGCAGAAGACTATAAGGTAGACCACTGGACCACCGATATGGAAGCTTCCATCGCACATCCGGATGTGAATGTGGTTTGTATCTCTCTGCCCAACAACCTGCATGAAGCAGCAGTAGCGCTTTGCTGCAAACACAAGAAAGGTGTCATCTGTACCAAACCCCTGGGCCGCAATGCAGAAGAAGCAAAACGGATGCTGGAAATGGTGGAGGCTGCCGGTATCTTCAACGGCTACCTGGAAGACCTGGTATATACGCCTAAATTCCTCAAAGCGCTGGATAGCGTAAAGAGTGGCGCCCTGGGACGGATACTCTGGGCAAAATCAAGGGAAACGCACCCCGGCCCACACAGCGAATGGTTCTGGGACAAAGAACAGGCCGGCGGAGGTTGTATCCTCGATCTGGGCTGCCATTGCGTAGAAATTGCACGCAGCTTCATCGGTAAGGATATCAGGCCCGTAGAGGTAATGTGCTGGGCCGATACACAGGTTAAGCCTATTGATGCTGAAGACCATGCCATTGGCCTGGTAAAATATGAGAATGGCGCCATCGGTCAGTTTGAAGTCAGCTGGACATTCCGCGGCGGACTTGACCTGAGGGACGAAGTGATGGGTACTGAAGGTACTATCTGGCTGAACAGCTTCCTGCGTACCGGCTTTGATATGTTCACCACCGGCAAGGGCGCTGATTACGTGGCGGAAAAAGCAGAAAGCAACAGCGGATGGCTGTTCCCTGTGGGCGATGAGTTGAATGAACTGGGCTACAATCACATGTTTGCCGACATGTTCAATGCCATTGAAAATAACAAACCTGCAAGAGAAACCTTCTACGACGGTTATGTAGTGAATGCAGTACTGGATGCGGCTTACCGTAGCGCCTCCAGCAAACAGTGGGAACCTGTGAAACTGGACATCTGGCGTGGACAGACAGGGTTAAGCAAACCTCAGACACTGGTGGATTATGATGCAGATCATTATCTGGTGAAAGAAGAAATGACGCATTTTGGCGCCAAGAAGCTGATCCTGAAAGAAAAGAAGAGCGGTCAGATCATTGAGCGTGTACTGTAAATTGATAAAGTTCAGTAATAAAAAAGGGCTTCAGTTGAAGCCCTTTTTTATTACTGAAAGAATGCAGTTAATGGGATCTAACTATTCGAAGAAAATATGATTATAATAAGACGAACAAATATTTTATGATAACGTGCTTACACAACAAGTGACTTTAAAATGGGGAACTCATGTTATCTTCTTACACTCTGATAATATAAGCCTTTCCCAATGCCTGGGATACCTCCACCTGTACCAATGTCCCTTTTTCGTATTTATAGACGTTCTTTTTGCCTTCGGGGAGTAACAGCTCATACAATCCATTTCCAAGGGAATTCAGCGTCAGGAAGATGCCTAATGTCTCAGAGAAGATCTTTGTGATCTGTCTCGGCTCAGTAAAATACATCTCCCCTACAGAGTGCACGATCTCTGTAGTGTTCAGCACCGACTTTTCGCCATTCTGTATAACAGAGTAATTCTTTGCCTCCCGCTGTGTGATAATGGTCTTATTGTCAGCATCTTTACCCGAACTTTTTATCACCTTTGATCTGACCAGGATATCGTTATCAAAATCGCAGGATATGTCCAGGTTGAATTTCGCCAGCAGTTTCATGTCCACTTTACTTTGGATAGAGATATTACGGGAAGCCCCGTTCACCTTGCAATGGGCTGTAACGTTGCCGATAACGTGGTTACTGAAACGTATTTCGTAATTATGCGTTTGGGCGTGTAACAATGCACTGTTCAATGTAAACAGGCAAATAAACAGTGTAGACCAGATGGCGCCTTTCATGATAAAGCTTTTGGCTATGTTGTAGTAATCCGTTCCTATATAGCAAACGTGCCGCGGCCTGTTTTGTTATATGGTATTAAATATAATAAAAATCCTGCCCCGAAAGGCAGGACTTATATAAAATTATCATGAATCGTAGGGTGAACAACTGCATCCACCTGATCCTGCTATAGTTAGCCGATCATAGTGACAGCCGCTTATTACAGCATTTCCCTGATCTTGGTCACCAGTTCTCCTTTAGTGATAGGTACACCCATTATCTTGTTATAACCTACCGCATCAATCAGGAACTGCTCACGGATGATTTTGATGAGCTGACCATTGTTTATTTCAGGGATCAGCACTTTATCATAGCTATGCAGTATTTCTGCCAGGTTTTTAGGGAAGGGACGCAGGTACCTGATGTGCGCATGCGCTACAGCATGACCTTCTGCCAGCAGTTCCAGAACGGCGCTCTTGATGGCCCCATAGGTGGAGCCCCAGCCCAGCACCAGTACTTTACCCTTTTCAGGTCCCAGTTCTATCTGCTGAGGCGGAATATGATCCGCTATCTTATCCACCTTCTCCTGGCGAATACGCACCATTAACTGGTGGTTTTCAGGGTCATAACTTACGTTACCGGTGATGTTCTGTTTTTCCAGACCACCGATACGATGTTCCAGGCCCGGTGTGCCAGGCACTGCCCATGGACGTACCAGGTTCTCATCGCGGTGATAAGGCAGGAACTGTTCCTCTCCTTCTTCCAGTCCTTTTTTGAACTTTACCGGGATGGCAGGCAGGTCTTTGCTCTGTGGGAAACGCCATGGTTCTGCACCATTTGCAATGTAGCCATCGCTCAGGAAGATCACCGGCGTCATATGTGCCACCGAAATACGGAAAGCTTCAAATACGGCATTGAAACAATCTGATGGAGTTGATGCAGATACGATCGGCATCGGACATTCGCCGTTACGGCCATAATAAGCCTGCAGAAGGTCAGATTGCTCCGTTTTGGTAGGCAGACCTGTAGATGGTCCGCCACGCTGAATATTGATGATCAGCAATGGAATTTCCAGCATTACTGCCAGTCCCATAGCTTCTCCTTTCAGGGCCATACCGGGACCGGAGGTAGTTGTAACCCCCATGTGCCCACCATAAGAAGCCCCGATAGCTGAGGTAATACCAGCTATCTCATCTTCTGCCTGGAAAGTGCGGATGCCAAAATTCTTATAACGGCTCAATTCATGCAGGATATCGGAGGCCGGTGTAATGGGGTAAGTACCCAGGAAAATAGGCAGATTGGCCTTCTGACTGGCGGCAATGAGGCCATAAGCCAGGGCAGTATTACCAGTAATGCTACGATAGGTGCCAGGCTCCATACGCGCCTTTTCCACATGAAAACGGGTGCTGAAAGCTTCTACGGTGTCTGCGAAGTTATATCCGGCATGTAATGCCTTCAGGTTACTGTCGAGAATGTCTTGTTTCTTGCCAAATTTCTCGTTCAGGAAGTTTTCTGTGCTTTCCAGGTTACGGTCATACAACCAATAAAGGAAGCCCAGTACGAACATGTTCTTTGCACGGTCTTTCTCCTTCATACCCAGGTTCACGTCCTTCAGCGCCTCACGTGTCATCTTGGTGACGTCCATGGTATGTAGCTGATAGGGCTGCAGGGAACCATCTTCCAGCGGGTTTACCCCATCAGGATAATTGGCCAGACGCAGGTTCTTTGCATCGAAGCCATCGGTATTGGCGATGATGATGCCGCCTTTTTTGAGGCTTTTCAGGTTAGCCTTCAGCGCCGCTGCGTTCATAGCAACCAGTACATCACAGGCATCGCCGGGAGTGAATATACGGTTGGAGGAAAAGTGCAGCTGGAAGCCGCTCACACCCGGCAGTGTTCCCTGCGGGGCGCGTATTTCTGCCGGGAAGTCCGGGAATGTGCTCAAGTCATTGCCAACCAACGCAGTATTATTGGAAAACTGGGTACCGGTAAGCTGCATCCCGTCTCCACTGTCGCCGGCAAATTTTATCACTACATCGTCTATCTGTTGAACCGAAATATTTGACATTGAATATCTTATTTAACTGTCCTTTGTTTTCAGGCTGTAAATTTAATAATTCGCTAGGTAGTAACCGCTGATATATTACAGGTATCGTACTAAGGCCAGTAATGACAAAAGTACACAAACCTTATAGACTTTTAAGCGCCGGAAGATATAGCTATATGTTATGCCTCATAACTTTAAGTAATTACTTCTATTCCTGCCGCATTCCTTTGCCTGTAATGTGGCGCTCGCCTGCTGTTAGTGCAAAGCTATTTCAGCTTTCGCCTCTTTGTTTATGTATTCGGGAATTTGATTTCCGCTGTAACACTACAGCTGATTATCAGTAATTTACTCCTTATATTATAACTACAACTAATAAATAGCGATTAATTATGATCGAAATTGTAATTTAGTGTGACTAAATTTTTTTTACATGGCATTATTTCAATCCAATAACCCTGTATTTAATGAAAAAGTACTTCAGAAAGCGGGATCCTCCCACGCTGAAGGCACAATGACCATCAAAGGGACAATCAACAAAATGGCCTTCCTGTTAGTACTGGTGCTGGCAGCAGCAGTATACGCATGGGGTGCTCCTGCAAGACAACAAGATATTATGCCATTCCTGTGGGGCGGTGCGCTAGGCGGCTTTGTACTAGCCATCATCATCACCTTTAAGAAGGAATGGGCACAGTACCTGGCGCCAGCCTATGCACTGGCAGAAGGTTTATTCCTGGGTGTTATCTCTGTTTTATATAGCAATTTATACGAAGGTATTGTACTGCAGGCTGTGGGTATCACCTTTGCCACTTTCCTGGCCATGCTTATACTGTACAGAGCCCGCATCATTCGTGCTACAGAGAAATTCAAAGCAATCGTCTTTACCGCTACTGCCGGTATTGCATTGTTCTACCTGCTGGCATTTGTGCTGAGCTTCTTCAATATCCATATACCTTTCCTGCATGAGGGAAGCACTATCGGTATCATATTCTCCCTGGTGGTAGTTACTGTGGCTGCATTGAACCTCATCATCGATTTTGATCTTGTTGAGACTGGTGCTGCACAAGGTGCTCCCAAGTACTTCGAATGGTATGCATCTTTCGGTATACTGGTAACCTTGATCTGGTTGTACCTTGAGATACTCCGTCTCTTATCCAAACTCAACAAAAGATAATATTCTCTTAATAGAATAGATAGAAGAAAAGCCCGCACAAATGTGCGGGCTTTTTGTTGGCAGGATGCTCCAATTTGTTGCCCCGCTTCTCCATTCTGACATGACCATTTTGCATTTCATGTCAGGCATTTGTTAAGGCTATATCCTTTAGTGTTAAAGCCTTCGTAAAGGAATGTTAAAAACCATTACATAAACTTATTATAGCGCCGGTGGCATGGTAATTGATTTTTATTACTCAGTTCTTTAAATCTAATCTCAGGCAAATATGCTTCACACCACAAGGCTATACTTAATCGTATCACCCTTAAATCTGACAAAATGAGATCAGTCAAAGTGAGCATATTCGCTCTTGTAGCCGCAGCTATAGCAGTACTCGCCTTCCGTAATACGGACGGGGGGACTATATCCGGCAAGGTAACGCCCCTGGATGGGGCCAGCATGGTCTGGGCCATCTCAGGTGCAGATTCGTTGAAAGCGGACATAGCTGACGGAACGTTCAGCCTGCAGGGCGCAGCGGTCGGCACATATACAGTGGTCATTGGTGCGAAACAACCTTTTAAGAATGTGACCATCTCTGATGTAAAAGTGGATGAGGGAAAAGTGACCGACCTGGGCGAGATTAAATTAGAACAATAAATAACGAAAGCAATAGTTGGTTTTCATAGGGGTTAATCAAAAAGCCGGTTCCATACGTCTGTATGGCCGGCTCTTTTTTTTATGACATACCTGGCCCTTTTAGGGGTAACAGTTTCCTCCGCCGTTATAGTATAAAGCCCCTTTGACATATGAAAAAGGTCAATAATAGAAAACGTGTCCTCTATAACAGATGGAAAACAATCGGGTGGGAATTGCTGTTACTGGTAATTTTTAATATCATGCTGGCATCCTGCGATAAAGAGCGCTTGTCCGGCTCCGGTTATGTGATCAGTGAAACCCGGCAAACAGGTGTGTTCACCGATGTAGATGTTGATGGTCCCATGCACGTGCATCTCGGGCAGGGAGCCCCTGCACCGGTGCAGATCACCGCTGAAGACAACCTGATGCGCGTTATCGATACCTATGTTAGTGGTACTACCCTGCATGTGCGCATCAAACGTGGCGTCAGCTTACATAACACCAGGGATATTGATATTTATCTTAAATCGGCCACCTACAATTCCGTATTTTTCACCGGCTCGGGCAGTGTAGAAAGCCTGGATACCATCAGAACAGACAGATTTGAATACAGGTTGGATGGTAGTGGTAATGCCCGGCTCCCCATCGTGACAGACAGGCTGGAGACAGAGATCAACGGAAGCGGCAGTATCCAGCTTAATGGCAGCGCCCATACTTTCAACAGCAATATTGACGGCAGCGGGGACCTCCGGGGAATGGATTTTTATTGTGAGGATGCCGATATATCTGTCAAGGGTTCCGGTGGACATACACTAAACGTATCCCACTCGCTCGATGTTAGTATACGCGGCAGCGGAGAGGTGAGATACAGGGGCACAGCAGTAGTCAGGACAGACATTTCCGGATCAGGAAAAGTAATTAAATTATAATTTTTTCGAAAACGTCACACATGCAGGCTAGCTACATAGCAGCATTTTCAGGTACTGCCAGCAGTTTTGTGAGCAGGAATAAGGACAAAACCTATTTTTGTACTATGCCGGAAAATGCACAACTACAAAAACTTTTACAGGAAAATGAAGAGGCCTTCATGGAAACACTCTTCAGGACCTATTTTTCCTTTGTCTGTAAGACAATTTACCGCATTGTTCAGGACAATGCCACCGCTGAAGATCTTGCACAGGATGTGTTTATAAAGATCTGGAACCGCCGCTCCGAGCTTCAGCAGGTTTATTTTAAGGCTTATTTGCATAGAGCAGGTATTAATATGGCACTGGATTATATTGATAAAAACAAACGCAGAGGGGTTCATATGCCTATAGAGGATTATATGGAACCTGTTCAGGCAGCCCCACAAGGAGGCAGCCTGCAGCAAACCACCCGGCATATTCAGCAGGCTATTGACAAACTCCCTGAGAAATGTCGGGAAATATTCATACTCAGCCGTTATGAAGAGCTCTCCTACAAGGAAATTGCGAGCACACTCAATATATCAGTTAAAACAGTGGAAAACCAGATGATCACCGCCCTGAAAAAGCTCAGGGTGTCACTGCAGGACTACCTGCATGTGATCGTACTATTTCTGGCAGGCGCCGCTATTTATCCTTTACTTTTACAATTTTAACAGCATGTCATACACCTTTGACCACATAGAAACGTTGATTGCGCGCTCGCTGGAAGGCAATCTTACCCCAGCAGAGCAGGAAGAGCTGCAAAGCTGGCTGGAGGAAGATGACGCAAACCGCCGGTATTACGGAGAACTGCAAAAGACCTGGGAGCTGACCGGTACTGCCGACGCAGACATAACACCAGATATCGAAATGAACTGGGCCAGCTTTAACAGAAAGCTACAGGCAGACGTTCAGCCTACCGGTGTTGTACGCAGTTTCCGCTGGTTTGCATTCCGTGCTGCAGCCGCTGTACTCTTACTGGGAGGTGCAGCTACCACCTGGTACATGCTGAACGCCCCTAAAGATATTACCGTACAAACAGCAGCCAACGAGACCAATATCATCGCACTGCCCGACGGCACCAGGGCATTCATTAACAAGAATAGCAGCCTGCGTTACGCCAGCAACTTTAAAGATGGCGAAAGGGCCATCCACCTGGAAGGGGAAGCATTTTTTGATGTAGTGAAAGATGAAGCCCATCCCTTTGTTGTCTATACCTCCAACACAAGAACACAGGTATTGGGTACTACCTTCGATGTAAAAGCTTATGCTGTACAGCCGGTGGAAGTATTCGTACTGACCGGGAAAGTAGCTGTATCAGGACAGGAAAAGCAATCAAAAGAAGTAGTATTGACAGAAGGCAGGAAAGTTACATTTGGAAAAGATCAGGAGTTGGCGGAAGATGCTATTTCCAACCACGATTTCATTGCCTGGAAGGATAATATCATGGTCTTTAACGACGAACCTATCCGTAACGTGATCAGGAAAGTAGAAGCGTTATATGGAGTAAAGATCGTAGCAGAAGAAAGTGTGGCTGAGTATAGCATTAAAACAAGGATAACCCCGGATCAGCCGCTGGAACAGGTATTGGATGTGATTGCGGCAAGTGCTACCGCCAATTGGGAAAAAGAAGGGAATGTATATAAGCTGAACAGGAAATAACAGCAATTGTAAATAAGCAAAATAAAAAAAGGTGGTCTGTTTGACAGACCACCTTTTTTATTATCAGGCTCCACCCAGTTTGCATTTCTGCAAAACTTCCCAGGATTTGCCATTATGACGGAGGAAGTACAGGTTATTCACCTTGAATGTAGCTTTATACTCCTGATTTTCGTACTCAGGCCATGCTTTTTCAAACTGCGCATCTTCCAGGTCTTTGAAGGCCACGGTCACATGCGGAGTAAAGCCGGTACGAGCCAGCATAGTACTGAAACCAAACTCCTTACGCAGGAAGTTGATCAGCTGTCTGTGCAGGGCGCTCATGGTTTCGCTCTTTTCCACGTTGATGAACAGAACGCGGTTCTGTTTGTTCGGGAAGGTACCGAAACCATTGAGTGAAACCTCGAACGGAGCTTGTGATTTAGCGAATTCCGCCAGTTCATCACAGAAAGCTTTTTCCAGTGCCGGATCTGCTGTGAAAGGCACCTGGAGGGTGATATGCGGCAATACTTTCAGCGCATATACAGGTCCATATTTCTCAGCAAATTCCTGCTTTATTTTAATGATCTCCTTACCTACTTCAGCAGTAGGGAGTAAGGCGATAAAGTAAATCTTGTTGTCAGGTTTTGGTGTAAACGGTTTTCTACCACCACCAAAGCTTGGACGGCCGCCGCCACGGTTTCCACCACCGCCGCCACGATTGTAGCCACCGCCACCACCGCCGCGATTGTAGCCACCGCCACCGCCGCCGCGGTCGTAACCACCACCACCGCCGCCACGATTATAGCCGCCACCACCGCCACCGCGGTCGTAACCACCACCACCGCCGCCGCGATCGTAACCACCACCGCCGCCACCGCGATTGTAGCCGCCACCACCGCCACCGCGGTCGTAACCACCACCACCGCCACGATTGTAGCCGCCACCACCGCCACCGCGGTCGTAACCACCACCACCGCCGCCACGATTGTAGCCGCCACCACCGCCACCGCGGTCGTAACCACCACCACCGCCATCACGGTTGTAACCACCGCCTTCACGGTCGCCATATCCGCCACCACGGTTGTAGCCGCCACCACCATCACGGTCGTAGCCACCGCCACCGCCGTAGCCTCCATTGTCGCGCGGGCGATATCCACCGCCACCGCCGCCATCACGATCCCCACGATTGTAACCGCCACCGCCTTCACGGTCAGAGTTAAAAGGTCTGTCATTATCCCGGTTGTAACCACCGGGTCTACCCTCTCTTTCACTATTAAAATCGGGTTTGAAGTAACCGCTTGGTCTCTCCTTATTGGGATCTTGGTCTTTGTCTGCACCAGGAGGAGAGTAGGGCCTGCGGGGGCGTTCGTTTCTCTCAAAAGTCATCTTACTTAATTAAGCGTTTGAATCAATATTAGCTATGATTTCATAAAAATGAAATACGTCTCCATAAGAGTTATATAAGGGCGCCGGTGAAATGCGAATTACTCCGGGTTCCCGCCAGTCGACGATTATACCGGCGTCAGTCATCTTTTGTTGGATTTCTCTCCCTTTTTCATGGAAAAGCAAAGATAATTGAGCACCGCGTTCCTTACAATTTTTTGGCGTAATTATTTCAAATTTTATGTTTTCTATATGTTTTAACAGGAATTCAAGATAATTGGTGAGTTTAATGCTCTTATCTCTTAAAGCTGCCATCCCAGCGGACTCAAAAAGTTCCAGTGAGGCTTTTAATGCTACCATGTTAAATACCTGTGCCGTGCTAATTTGCCAGCCTTCTGCACGGCTTTTGGGTTTAAAACCCTTCTCCATTTTAAAACGGGTACTTTCTTCGTTGCCCCACCAGCCACCTAGTCGTTGCCGGTTTGTATCTCGGGCATGTCTTTCATGTATAAATGCTCCACCTACAGCGCCGGGGCCTCCATTTAAATACTTATATGAGCACCAAACGGCAAAATCTACTTCCCAGTCATGTAACTTCAAAGGTACGTTTCCTACTACGTGTGCCAGGTCGAACCCGGCGACAGCCCCAACTCTATGGGCTGCTTCCGTAATGGACTGCATATTAAACAATTGGCCGGTATAATAGTTTATTCCCCCCAATAATATTATTGCTAAGCTACTACTTTCCCGCGCAATTATTTCAAAAATATCTTCCTCTCTTATCAAATATTCGCCCGGTCGGGGAGCTACTTCTATTATCGCTGTCTCCGGATCAAAACCATGCATCCGCACCTGCGTTTCAACAGCATATTGATCACTTGGAAAGGCGCCGGCTTCCATCAATACCTTAAACCGCTCCTTTGTCGGACGGTAAAAGCTCATCAGTAATAAATGCAGATTTACTGTAAGCGTATTCATTACTGTCAGCTCTTCCTGGCTGGCTCCAACTATATCAGTTAACGGTTTACTGCAATATTGCTGGTAATAAAGCCACGGATTCTCAGCATTCCAATATCCTTCTACTGCATGATGTTGCCAATCAGTCAATTCCTGTTCTATGGCCGGTCTTACTTTTTTGGGCTGTAATCCTAAAGAGTTTCCGCAAAAATAAATCGCATCCTTTCCATTTCTCTGGGGGAAATAAAATTGTTCCCTGTGCGTCTTTAATGGGTCCGATTGGTCCTGCTCTTCAGCAAACTGCCTTGATAGTTCAAACATATTTCAAAATTCCAGGTTTCTCTTACCCGATCCCGTTTATTCCTGTACTCTACTTAAAAAAATGAGTACTTTTCCCTGCCTGGGGCAAACGGAACCGCTATAACGTGTCTCCAATCAGTCTCCGTCCAGTAAATTGCCTAACCCTCCTAGTATACTGCCTTCCTCCTTGCGCTTCCCTGTGCCGTAAGAAACCAGTCTGGCGGCCATTCTGCTGATAGGTAAGGATTGTATCCAGACTTTACCTGGACCTCTTAACGTGGCAAAGAACAAACCTTCGCCACCGAAAACCATATTTCTGATGCCTTTTACAAATTCAACGTCAAAATGTACCCCTGAAGTATACGCTACCACACATCCCGTATCAATTTTTAATACCTGCCCCGGCAGTAACTGCTTCTCTATCACCATCCCTCCAGCATGCACAAATGCCATACCATCTCCTTCCAGCTTCTCCATTATGAAGCCTTCCCCGCCAAAAATTCCGGTTCCCAACCTTCTCTGCCATTCTATGCCAATACTAACACCTTTCGCTGCACATAGGAACGCATCCTTCTGACAGATTACTCTGCCGCCCATCTGAGCCAGGTCCATCGGAATGATCTTACCGGGATACGGAGCCGCAAAACTAACCTTCTGCTTGCCATTACCCACATTGGTAAAAGCGGTCATGAACAGGCTCTCCCCTGTCAATATCCTTTTACCGGCTGACATTAATTTACCTAAAAGCCCCTGATTAGATTGTGAACCGTCCCCGAACATTGTTTGCATCTGAATCTCCTGGTCCATCATCATAAAACTGCCGCTTTCTGCAATAGCAGTCTCCTGTGGATCCAGTTCTATCTCGACAATCTGTATTTCTTCGCCATAGATACGGTAATCTATTTCATGGTTGCGTCGCATAGCGTATTGATAATATTAATCAGGTTAACAATAATGGTTCTTCTACGTCAAAAATAAGTAATTGAAATCGCAGTCAATTGTTAAAGTTTGTTAAGGTGTAAAAAAAGAAACCGTCCCGTGGATACGGGACGGTACCTGTTAAACCTACAACTGTTACACTGTATATAGTGTGAACTAAACTCTTTCGTGTATCTTCTTATCTTGATGATGCCTGTGAACATGCTTCTCAGCTTCGGCATCATCTTCTCCGTTCGGGAAGAAATGATAAGGCTTAGGCGATACATATCCCGGATCATGCATCTTACGCACCATTTCCTTCTTCATGGCCAGCTTCAGGCCCAGCACCAGGAAAGGCACATATTTCAGGGCACGCGGCATCTTGTAATAGTCCAGTACATCAATGGAACGCTTGTTCATTGCGTACATCACCGGTACAAGGATCAGGGTCAGGAAAGTGGCAAACACCAGTCCGTATACCATTGTCCAGGCCAGCGGCCCCCAGAATGCTACGTTGTCGCCTCCAAAGAAGATATGTGGTTCAAATGAAGAGAACAAGCTGGCAAAGTCAATATTGAATCCAACCGCCAATGGTATCAGGCCCAGGATCGCGGCTATAGCCGTCAGCAATACCGGCGTCATACGGGTTCTTCCCGCTTCCACCACCGCTTCATATACCGGCATCTTCTGTTGTACCAGCAGGTCTGTGAACTCTACCAACACAATACCATTACGTACCACAATACCTGCCAGGGCCATAATACCCACACCTGTCATTACAATCGATATATCCATTCCAAAGATGGCAAAGCCCAGGAACACACCGATAATAGAGAACAATATCTCCATGAAGATAACAAGCGGTCGTCCGATAGAGTTGAACTGCGTCACCATAATCATCAGGATCAGGCCAAAGGCGCCCACCATTGCCAACCCTAGGAAGTTGGATGTCTCCTGCTGGTCTTCCTGTTCTCCTGTCATTTTCACCGTGATACCCGGCGACTTAGGAAAGTCATTCAATGCTGTCTGGATCTGCTGTACTACCTCGTTGGTATTATAGCCTGTCAGTACATTGGAATATAATGTTACAACACGCTTCTGATCGATGCGCTTAATGCTCGCATACGTATTGGAATACTTAATATCTGCTACTGCTGATAATGGCACCTGACGGATCGCTCCTGCCATGTTCATGTCGCGGTATACCAGGTTCAGGTTCATCAGGGTATTGATATTGTTACGCTGATCTTCCCTGAACCGCACCATGATCTTGTAATCATCTTCCGGATCACGGAACTTGGAGGCCTCCTGTCCGTACAACGCTGTACGCAGCGCCATACCGATCGTAGTAGTGGATATACCCTCTCTGTTCGCACGCTCACGGTCAATATTCACCAGGATCTCAGGCTTATTACTCTGGAAGTCTGATTTCAGCTCTTCCACCCCTCCGATCTGCAGTGAGTCCAGGTAGCGTTTTATCTTTTCGGAAGCTATCGTCAGCTCTTCAAACTCGTCGCCGGCAATCTCGATGTTGATCGGCTTACCCGTTGGCGGGCCTCCCTGCTCCTGTTCTACCGTAATATCAACGCCCGGAATACCCCTTACCGCCTTACGGATCTTGTCAAGGTATTGTACAGTTGATTGTCCGTTACGTTTCCCAAACTCTACAAAGGCTACCGTCACCTTACCCTTATGTGGCTGCACGCTCATATCCATCTGGGAAGGATCTCCCGCACCTACCGCTACGTTGGAGATGATAGATTCCACGATCGGATTCTTCCTTCCTACTACAGCAGTGATCTTGTTTTCGATAATATGGGTGACAGAGTCTGTATACTTCTGATCAGTACCCATCGGCAGCTCTATATATGTATAGATGAAGTTAGGATCTGCCTGTGGGAAAAATACCACCTTAGGACTGCGGATCACGGTCAGCATGATACTGAACACCAGCAACCCGAAAGTACCCACCAGTATCCATACCGGACGCCATCCTACGAGGCACCATTTAAGGATACGTCTGTAACGTTCCTGCACACGCGGCCATATATTGCTCTGGAAACGACGGGCTACGCCACCCAGCCAGAAGCGCTCAAGTAAGATCATCAGGTACAGGAATACGGTAAAGTTGCCTAAACCAGGATTCCCGGCCGCATACCCCAGTAGTGCAATGAAAGCAAATACAATGGTAAGTATCATGAACTTCCTGGTGAAACGCGGCTTAGGATGATTCTCCCCTTCATGACGGTCCATGAAGTCAACCGCAAACACAGGATTTATAATATAGGCCACTATCAATGAAGCACCCAGTGTAGTGATCAGCGTTACCGGCAGGAAGAACATAAACTTACCGATAATGCCAGGCCAGAACAACAGTGGAAAGAATGGCGCCAGTACCGTCAGCGTTCCGGAGAACACAGGCAGGAACACCTCCCCTGCTGCCACTTTCGCAGCCCTCACAATACCCAGGTCCTTTCTTTCATAGAAGATACGGTGCACATTCTCGATCACTACGATCGCATCATCCACCACGATACCCAATGCCAGCAGGAAGGAGAACAACACCATCATGTTCAGTGTGAAGTCGTACGCAGGCATCAGCAGGAAGGCAATGAACATGGAGATCGGTACAGACAGCGCCACAAAGATGGCGTTCACCGCTCCCATAAAGAACATCAGGATCACTGTTACCAGTAAGAAACCGATGATGATCGTATTGATCAGGTCATGTAAGGTAACACGTGTTGAGTTGGACTGATCTGCCGTGATCGTTACATCAAGTCCGGCTGGCAGATAATCCTTCTTCATTTCATCGATGATTACACGGATCTTATCGGAAGCATCGATCAGGTTCTTACCGCTTTGTTTGATAACGTTCAGCGTAATTACATTCTTTCCATCCAGGCGTGCATAGCTTTCCTGCTCTTCAAAGCCATCCACTACTTCGGCAATATCTTTCAGATATACCACAGCACCTGACATACTACGGATGACGATATCACGGATCTTGGATGCATCCTTGTATTCACCCTTCACACTCAATGTACGCTTCTGCCCATCCATAGATACCAGGCCACCGGAGATGGTACGGTTTTCCATAGCGATCGCATTCGCAACATCATCAAAGCTGATCCTCGCTGCATCCATTTTATATTTGTCTACATTGATCTGGATCTCTCTTTCCAATGCACCGACAATGTCCACACGGGTGATCTCATTCAATGCTTCAATGCGGTCCTGCATTTCGTCTGCATACTTCTTGAGCGATTGCAGGTCAAAATCACCGGACAGGTTCACGTTCATAATAGGTATCTGCGATACATCTATCTTAATGATCTGTGGTTCCTGTGTAAGGTTATTAGGCAGGTCCTTCTTTGCATCATCCACTTTTTCACGCACCTCCTGCCGGGCCGTTTCCATATTCTCACTGGCTTCAAATTCTATGGTGATAGCGGAGTAGTCCTGCATGGAAGTACTCTTGATGGATTTCACACCAGAGATACCTCCCAATTGTTTTTCGATAGGCTTTGTCACCAGTGTTTCCATATCTTCAGGAGATGTACCGCTATAAATGGTACTGATATAGAACTGGGGGAACACTACCTCCGGAAACTGTTCCTTCGGCAGGCTCTGATATGACAAGATACCTGCAAGGGCCAGGATAATGGTGGCAACATAAATGCTCACCTTATTATCTATCGACCAGCTGGTGGGTTTAAATTCTTTATTCAGATTGTCTTGCATAAACCAGGTTTAGAGTATTAAAGCTGGATAAGGTCATTGTCGTTCAATCCCTGGTAACCGATAGTCACTATCTGTTCACCAGCCTGCAGTCCAGTCTTGATTTCAGCCTTATCATTATAGGTACGTCCCATTTCGATCTCCCTTCTCTTGGCGATCAGTTTACCGCCCTGGTTCTGAGCCAGGATCACATAAGGTTTGCCAAGGGAATACTGGATAATGTTTACCGGTACCACTACCGCCTTCGGTGCTACATAGTCCACAATCTTCAGACGTGCCACCATATTCGGACGCAGTGCAGGATCGTTCTGTAAAGGTATTTCCACTCTGATGGTGCGGCTTACCGGATCGATCACTTTTGAAGCAAAGCCTATTCTTGTACGGATCTGTTTATTGATATCGGGAAAATCAAGCACCACCTGATCGCCGGTCTTTACCTTACTGGCATAGGCTTCAGCAACATTTGCCACTATACGCAGGTTGCTGCCATTTACCACACGGAAGGCAGGGCTGCCCGGAGCTGCATTATCTCCCAGCTTAACGATCACCGCATCTACGGTACCATTAATAGGTGATATGATCCTTGTCTGGCCCATCTGATCCTGCAGGGTAGCTACTCTCCTTTCGAGGGACTCCTTCTGGGTCTTCGCATTCAGGTACTGTACTTCAGAACCGATCTTCTGATTCCAGAGGTTCTGTTGTTTCTGGAACAAGGTATTGGCCAGATCCAGCTGCGTACGCAGTTCAGCCATATTGGCTCTCAGTATCTGGTCGTCTACCTGGGCCAAAGCCTGTCCTTTGGTTACAGACTGACCTTCTTTTACATGTATAGCAGTAACGATGCCGGGCACCTTGGAAGACACGTTCACATTCTCTCTTGCATCTACGCTTCCCTGCACATCTATGTAATGTTCGAATAAAGTATCTTCCACAGCGGTTACCACTACTGATTTCTTTTTTGTTTCAGTGGTATCCGTCTTCTTCATGCTCTTCTCCAGTGTAGCGATCTGTTGTTTCAGATCAGCCTCCTTTTTTTTGAGTTCCGCCAGTTTAGCCTCCGGCGAAGGCGCGCTGCACGCGGCCATAAGAGTGACGATCAACAGAGCGGGACGATATATCTTGGACATAATAATAAGAGTTAATAGTTTGTTGTAGTATTGGCTTACAGTTTTCCGTACGCTTTCAGGTAATCCACTTTCGCGATCGCAGCGTTGTACAGTGCATTGAAATAATTGTTCTGTGCTGTGAGCAGTTCATTTTCTGCAGTACTCATTTCCAGACTGGACCCTACCCCTTCACGATACTTGATCTGTGTGGTATTGTACACCTCCTGTGCCAGCTGCATGTTGCTTTCCTGTGCTTCCAGTGTCAGGATGTTATTCCTGAGGTTGGAAGTGGATTGCGCCTGCTCCATATCAATACCCAGTTTGGTATTCTCCAGGCTGATCTCAGCTTTCTTTACCTGCAGGAAAGCCTGATCTTCCTTACGTCTGCGTTGTAACCCGCCGAAAATGGTAAACGACAGGTTTACGCCATACCCCACATATCCATACCAGGTCTGACGGTCGAAATAATTAAAAACGTCACTCGCGCGGCTCATACCTGCTGTACTGAACAGGGACAGTGTAGGTAGTACTCCCAGCTTATAGCGTTTCAGATCATATTCATATGCTTTCCGTTGTGCCTGCAACAGCTGGTATTCGATGCGCTGTGAATAATCGAAATGCTCCGATGCTACGGCAGATTTGATCTCTGCAGTGGTAAGCGTATCTGTGAGCGTGATAGGTTGCTGAATGGGCATTCCCATCTGGTATTTCAACGCGGCAATCCCTACTTCTGTTACATTACGGAGCTTTGTTTCCTCAGTACGAAGATTGGTGAGTTGTACCACCAGCCTGTCTACATCCAGCTTTTCAGCAAGACCGTTCTTATAGATCTCCCTGGTTTCACCCAGCAGTTTGTCGAGGTTGGCAATGTTATTGGCAAGAATGTCCAGTGCACGGCGTGCGGAAAGCACATTATAATACGCCTTATACACATTTACCTTTACATCGATCTCTGATTTTTGTACGCTTTTGGCAGCAAGCTGCTCCAGCGTTTCACGGGCCTGCAAAGCCACCAGTACGCTGGGATCGAACAACACCTGTTTCAGTGTTATTTCACCGATCACATTAAACTTCAGGCCGAATGAAAAAGGCACCAGTGTGCCTTTGGGTACGGTATCACTGAAGTTGGAGGCATCGATCAATTGTTTCTGTACAATCGGGTTATGCTGGAACGTTCCTGAACCAGCCAGAGAGGGCAGGGCCAGGCCGCTTACTTCTTTATTCTTGGCCAGCTGGACGAGTTCATCCAGTTTGGCGGTACGCACAGTAGCCTGGTTGGCCAGTGCGTAATCTACTGCCTGTTTTACAGACAGCGGGACATTTTCCTGCAGCGGTGGTTTCGCCTGCTGCTGGGCCATCCCATAGTGAAAGATCAGCAGCAGCAGTAATCCGGTCAGTCCTGCGTGCTTTTTGTCAAGTTGCATAAAGGTCATTGGTTTATTTCTGTAGTTGTAGTTTGTTCTCTTCTACCCGTTTATACCCTTCAGGCGATACCAACCCATAAAGGAAATGTTCCAGCACAATGCACTGTACTTTACTCATATCATACTTCCCGAAAGGAAATATCTCCGGCTGAAAACATAACATAGAGGTTGCCAGGCGATACTGCGTCATAATTCCAATGTCAAAGTCTGACCGGTACAATCCTTCACGCACGCCTCTTTCAAGATTCTGCCTCACGGTTTTCTGCATATTGGTATTCATGTACTCCTGGAACACCTGGTAAGCTTTGGTATGGAACTTCTGAAGATCGAACAGGATGATTGGGTTCATGTTACGGAAGCTCTGGTCGATCATTTTCATGACCAGGAACAGTTCGTCAATTGCATTTGAGGCCATCTCCTGGTTCTCATTACACTCTTTATCTATCCTGTTGAGATAGCGGCTGATGGCATGCACCACCAGCTCGTCCTTATCAGCAAAATGAGCATACAGGGTCTTTTTGGACACTCCCATTCGTTGGGCAATATCATCCATGGTGATTGAGCGTGTTCCGAATTGACAGAACAGACTGAATGCAGTATCCAGAATACGTTCCTGTATTTCCATTTTGTGATTGTATGTGCGTTCTTGGTTTATTCTTTAATCCTTACAATGGCGGCTGTTGGTTCCGTCCTGGCTTCATAGTTTTCTGGTGGTCTCCAACTTGATTTGCGATGCTGGAACAAAACTATGGAAACTTTTTAAACCGCAAAAGTTTCCAACGTAATTATTTTTAATATAGTTATCCAGTAGCCGGATACTTATCTGATAAGGGATTGTTTCACAGCTTTATACACATCCGCTCTGAAGGATAAAATAAACAATGTAACTTTGACGCCGTCAGATATTCAATTTCCTGGGGTTCCCGGATTATTCACGTATTTGCACTTAAATAATATGTCTCCTAAAAAACGTATTAAGCTTCTGGCGGCCCGCGTATTACGGTATTTCTTCCAGGGCTTACTGATACTGGCCCCCATTGGTGTTACCGCGCTGACATTGTACTGGGTTTTCATCACGATTGACAACATTATTCCCAGGGACATCGTACCTGTGGATGCTCCGCTGAAATACCTGCGCTATAAAGGGGTAGGATTCGTACTGGTGCTTGCACTGGTGATCATGGTCGGTTACCTGAGCTCATCCTTCATTGTAAGCCGCATTTTCGCCTTGTTTGATCATTTGCTGGAAAGGACGCCTTTCATTAAATATATATATACTTCTGTAAAGGATGTCTTTGATGCCTTTGTAGGCGAGAAAAAGAAATTCGACCATCCGGTACTGGTACAGATCTATGGTGTGGACGTCTGGGAAATGGGTTTCATCACCCAGGCGGACGTATCCAGCCTGGGCCTGGAAGGATATACCGCGGTATATGTACCACATGCCTATGCCATTACCGGGAAGGTATTTATCGTGCCTGTCAGCAAGGTACGGCCGCTTACCAATATCTCTGCCGGTGAGGCCATGAAGTTTGCTGTCAGCGGCGGTGTAACAAATATTGAGGTACACGAGAAAAAAGAAACGCACGCTTAGTCTCAACATTTTTATCTAATATTATAAACGGAGCCCGCTGGCTCCGTTTTTTGTTAACCATATATTTAAAGATGATCATACACCAAATCTGCTGGACAATAAGTCTGTTAACCGTCCTTTCCCTTCCTGCTCATGGCTGGGGTTTCTTTGCACATCAGCGTATTAACCGGCTGGCGGTATTTACATTGCCTCCGGAGATGCTGGTATTCTATAAACCTAACCTGGAGTATCTCGCTACACATGCCACGGATGCAGATAAAAGGCGGTATATTATCCCGGAAGAAGGGCCACGGCATTACATCGATATAGATCATTACGGCCAGGCGCCCTTTCCGGACCTGCCACGCTCCTGGCAGGAGGCAGTGCTGCGTTTCACGGCAGATACCCTGAACAGGTATGGCATCCTACCCTGGTACATAGGGCAGATGATGTCCAGGCTCACACAGGCCTTCCGCGAATGTGACGCAGATAGGATCATGAAGCTCAGCGCCGACATAGGCCACTACATAGGCGATGCACATGTACCATTACACGCCTGCTCCAATCATAACGGACAGCTGACAGGACAACAGGGCATCCACGGTTTGTGGGAATCCCGAATCCCCGAATTGATGGCAGATAGAACATTCCGCTACTGGACGGGCAAGGCTGGATACATAAAGGATATCAGTGCCCATACCTGGCAAATCGTATTGCAAAGCGCCATGGCGGCGGATACTGTATTGAAGCTGGAAAAGATGTTGAGCAACAGGTATACATCCGGCAGGAAATTTGCGTACGAAAAGCGCAATGGAAAACTGGTAAGAAACTACGCGACAGCTTATGTAAAAAACTATTATTCTTTGTTGGGGGACATGGTAGAACGTCGTATGAGGGATGCGATCAGCACTACAGCCAGCTATTGGTACACAGCCTGGGTCAATGCAGGCATGCCGCCTTTAAATGAGCTTCAGCACTGCAAAGTAGCTGATGAGCCTATTCAGCAACCTGTAACAGGTATGATTGGCAGACAGGAGGGCTAAAAACCTCTCGTCAATTAATTTCGATTTTAAAAAAATATAAATTATCTTTGTTAGTACTATCTTTTTAGCCTTATCCTACACGCGTTCAGCATCATAAGTGAAATGCCATACTTTTTTTTCCATTCCTCTGACAAAACCAAACAAAGTGGAACAAGCAAACAATTTATTTAACTTAGAACGACCTATGAAGGTGCACAATTTTAACGCAGGGCCTTCCATATTGCCGAATGAAGTGCTGTACAAGGCCAGTAAAGCTTTGATTGACTTTGAAGGTTCAGGAATGTCAATTTTAGAAATAGGGCATAGAACACCGCTGTTTCAGGCTGTACTGGATGAGGCAAGGGATCTTGTAAGAGAGCTGATGCAACTCGACGAAGACTTCGAGGTGCTTTATCTTCACGGGGGTGCGAGCACGCAGTTCATGCAGATACCCATGAACCTCCTTGAAAATGATGGCACGGCATCTTACATCGATACCGGCGTATGGAGCAATAAGGCGATCAAAGAAGCCAAGTTATATGGCTTCGTGGATATAGCTGCCAGCTCTAAAGACAGCAGTTATAACCACATCCCCAAACAGTTTAATGTTTCCCCGAAATCTTCTTACCTCCACATCACGACCAACAATACCATTTATGGTACGCAGTGGCATAAGATCCCGGAAACAACTGTTCCATTGATCGCAGATATGAGTAGTGATATTCTGAGCCGTCCAATGGACTTTAACAAGTTCTCGCTCATCTATGCAGGTGCACAGAAGAACATGGGCGCTGCCGGTACTACACTCGTTGCTGTTCGTAAAAGCATGCTGGGTAAGGTAAGCCGTAAGATTCCCACCATTCTGGATTACCGCAATCATATTGAGAACGGTTCGATGTTAAACACCCCTCCCGTATTTGCTATCTATATCTCCATGCTCACACTCCGCTGGCTGAAAGACCAGGGTGGCGCGGCGGCTATGGAGAAACAGAATGAAAAGAAGGCAGCACTGCTCTACAGCGAGATCGATCAGAACCCGCTGTTCCGTGGTACCGTACAGAAAGAGGACAGGAGCCGTATGAACATATCGTTCATCATGGACAAACCTGACCTGGAGGAGGAATTCCTGAAATTCTGCAAGAAAGAAGATATAGTAGGTATTAAGGGACACCGTCTGGTAGGTGGTTTCCGCGCCTCTTTATATAATGCCCTGCCTTACGAAAGCGTGGAAGTACTGGTGGAAGCCATGAAGTACTTCAGCCTGAAAAAGGCATAGTAACTTAGTATATAGTAATATCATATAAACAAAGGGTCCTGTTCAACACAGGGCCCTTTGCTTTTTCCGGCAATCTAATCACAGACAAGTACTTAGACGGGAAAAATTAATTAGTTACTTTTGCGGCCTAACAATTTTAATATCATGGCAATCATCAGACCGTTCAGAGGACTAAGACCTACTCCGGAACTTGCAGACAAAGTAGCTGCACGCCCTTACGATGTGCTTAGCGCAGCAGAGGCCAAAGCAGAAGCTGCCGGTAACCAGTACTCGTTTTACCATGTTTCCAAATCGGAAATTGACCTTCCGGAAGGTACCGATGTATACAGCCAGGCTGTATATGATAAAGCCGCAGAGAACCTGCAGAAGTTTATCAAAGAAGGCACCCTGTTCCAGGACGATGCTCCCGCCTACTACATTTACCGCCTCATCATGAATGGCCGTACACAGACTGGCCTGGTATGTGCATCCTCGGTATCCGATTACAACCAGGGCATTATCAAGAAACACGAATTTACACGTCCTGATAAAGAACTGGACCGCATCAACAATATCAAAACCACCCGTGCGCAGACAGGAAATGTGTTCCTGGCCTATAACGATGTTCCGGAAGTGAACTCCCTCATTGACCATTGGGTAAGCAATCATGCGCCTGCATACGACTTCACTGCTGCCGATGGTATCCAGCATACAGTTTGGGTAGTGAATGAAACTCCTGCTATCAATGAGATCACCTCCCTTTTTGCATCCAAAGTACCTCATACCTATATTGCAGACGGGCATCACCGCGCGGCGTCAGCTTCACTGGTACAAAAGGAATTTGAAGAGAAACAGATGATCTCTCTGGATGACCCGGCCAATTACTTCCTGACCACCATCTTCCCTGCCAGTCAGCTGGTGATCCTGGATTACAACAGGCTGGTAAAAGACCTCAACGGGCTATCCAAAGACGAGCTGCTCTCCCGCCTGGAATACGACTTTACGGTTGAATCTATCGGTCACCTGCCACAATCGCCCAGCATGCTGCATGAATTCAGCATGTACCTGGAGGGCAACTGGTACCGCCTGGTAGCCAAGGAAGGCACCTACACTACAGATCCTATCGGCATCCTGGATGTAACCATCCTTTCCAATAATGTCCTGGACAAGATCCTGGGTATTAAAGATCAGCGTACAGACAAGCGTATTGACTTCGTAGGCGGCATCCGTGGCTTGCAGGAACTGGTGAAAAGAGTGGACAGCGGCGAAATGAAAGTCGCTTTTGCCCTGTATCCGGTTACTATCCAGCAACTATTCGACATCGCAGACAGTGGCAATGTAATGCCTCCGAAAAGCACCTGGTTCGAACCAAAACTGCGCGACGGGCTTATTTCCCAGATGATTTAATTTTCTTTACAATATATTACAACGCCTGCCGGGAGTCACCATACTTCCCGGCAGGCGTTCCTGTTTTTTACCTTAGCAATGGCCTTGCTGTGGCCTCACTATTCGGTGGAGGCTACTACCTACAGGCTCTTTTCTATAGCATTTTAGGCACTGTTCTATAGCGAACGCTATAGAATAGTAGGTGAAATGTAGGACTATAGCGCCTATAGGTAGGAAGCGGTAGGACAGTTGCACCGAATCTCCACCGAAGTCGTGAGCCGGTGCAGCACCATTTTAGACCGGTTAAAGGCACGTTACGAGACGTATTTCCCATAAACAAACGTCATTAACAAACCATAATTGGGCTCCGCCCGGAGTCCCCATAGTTGTAGCCCCGGGTTTTCCCCCGGGATTGAAAATGAATAGATGTGCCCCACTGAATGTTTGGCACATTTTTTCTTTATTTTTACAGCAAACGTCTGACAGGCATGAATATGAGGGCATCTTTATTGAAAATGGGCTTATTTACAGCCATATTATTTTCATCTGTAATAAGTGTATCCGCCCAGGATGCGCGGGAATTATATACTACAGCTACAGGATTTATACGCGATGGCGACTACTCCAATGCGATATTGGTACTGAATCAGGCGTTACAACAGGAGCCTGATAATATTGAGTTTAAGAAACAACTTGGTTTTGCCTATTACCTCCAGGGAGATATGAACAAGGCCAAAAACATTATAGAGCCCCTGCTCAATAAAAAAGAAGCCGATGAACAGACGTTCCAGATAGCCGGCAACATTTATCAATCCAGGCAGGAGTGGAAAACAGCCCAGAAGCTTTACGAAAAAGCACTGCGTAAATTTCCGGAAAGCGGGGAACTGTATAATGACAACGGACAGTTGCTCATGTTCCTGAAAGTATTTGAAGGAGGTATGGGTAGTTACCTGAAAGGCATTGAAAAAGCACCTAACTTCTCCAGCAACTACTACAACGCTATCAAGGCTTATGCGTATATGAACAATCCTGTATGGGTGATCATTTACGGGGAAATATTTGTGAACCTGGAAAGTTATACAGCACGTACCGCAGAAGTAAGGACGCTCCTGCTGGATGCCTATAAATCATTGTACAACGATCCCTCCCTGCTGACAAGGGCAATAGAAGACGAGAACGATCAGAAAGGCAAGAAGAAATCAGGCGCAGACTTCATTAACGCTTACAAAGCTTCCATGGGCAAGCAGGCCAGCGTTGTTATGTCAGGTATAGATCCGGAAACGCTGATCATGTTGCGCACACGTTTCCTCCTCGACTGGTACAACTTTGCCGGTATAAAGTACCCATATGCACTGTTCGATTTTCAGCGCAGCCTGTTGAAACAGGGTATGTTTGAAGCTTACAACCAGTGGATGTTCGGTCCCGTAGCCAATCAGCCGGCCTACAGAGCCTGGACCACCATGCACAAGGCAGAATATGACACTTTTCTACAATATCAACGTAATCACCCATTGAAACTGAGACCGGACGAATATTACAATGACAACAAGTTTTCATTGGCAAGGTGATTGGACCATTAGCAGGTAATCAATTCACAAATTCCACATATGTTTAACATCAAGCACCAAAACACAATTGAAAGCGCCGTTAAGGCGAATCATGAACGGGCATTCTATTCGCAGTACCCGGAGCACCCCAAAGCCTATGGCGAAAATGCAGCAGAACAGGGCGAAGCCCGGTATAAAGACCTGCTGCAGAAGCCCTATAAGCAATTGCTGCAAACGGGAGAAACTACCTGGGCAGGAGAAGAAGTTTCTCCTTTTACCCGGGAGGCCCTGGGCATCACCTATCCCCTTTTTACCGCCGACGAACTGGTAGGCAGGGCGATAAGTGCAGCTCCGCAATGGCGTAATACACAGGTAGACGTACGTGCTGATATATTGGTAGAAACCCTGGAAAGCATCAAGGAACGCTTCTTTGATATTGCATATGCCACTATGCATACTACCGGCCAGAGTTTCATGATGAGTTTCCAGGCATCCGGCCCCCATGCCAATGACAGGGCGCTGGAAGCGATCGCTATGGGTTACTATGAAGGCAACCGTTATCCCGCTTCCCTGATCTGGGAAAAACCCATGGGTAAGACATCCCTGCAACTGAAAAAGAATTTCCGGGCTATTCCCAAGGGCGTAGGACTGGTGATCGGCTGTTCCACATTCCCGGTGTGGAACTCACTGCCAGGCATTTATGCCGACCTGGTAACAGGTAACCCTGTGATCGTAAAGCCACATCCCAAAGCCATCCTGCCTATCGCCATAGTGGTAAGCGCTATCCAGCAGGTATTGCAGGAAAAAGGCTTTAGCCCTAATCTCTGCCAGCTGGCATCAGATACTTCCGCAGCCCCCATCACGAAAACGCTGTGTGAACATCCCGGCATTCAGCTGATAGACTATACCGGCAGCAGCCAGTTTGGAAATTATGTGGAATCACTGCCCGACAAGACCGTTTTTACAGAAAAGGCCGGGGTCAACTCCGTTATACTGGATAGTGTGGCAGATGTCGATGCTGTAATGCAGAACCTGGCATTTTCAGTATCCCTTTATTCGGGGCAAATGTGTACCGCTCCGCAGAATTTTTTCATCCCCGCACAGGGTATTACTACTGCTGCAGGGAAACTTTCCTTTGACGAAGTGGTACAAAAGTTCAGAGATGCTGTTGTAAGCCTCGTAAACAACCCTAAAATGGGTGCAGGTACACTTGGGGCCTTACAGAACGAAAACACACTGGAACGGGCTCATAATGCCGGCAAACTGGGCGCAAAAGTCATCCTGGAAGGTCAGCCGCTGGTAAATGAAGAGTTTACCCGTGCACGTGGTTGCACACCTGCGATACTGGAAGTGGGTAGTGAAGATAAGCACATCTTCGAGCAGGAATTATTTGGCCCGGTTTTGTTGCTGATAAAAACGAAAGATACCAATGAATCTATACAGCTGGCCCGGCAGATGGCGCAGCAGCACGGAGCCATTACCTGCGCTGCCTATACAACCAGCCCGGAAGTTAAAGAAAAGATAACTGAAGAGATGAATAGTGTATTTACACCGGTATCATTTAACTTTACCGGATTCATCTGGGTAAATCAACACGCGGCGTTCTCTGATTTTCATGTGACGGGAGGTAATCCTGCGGGAAATGCGAGCTTCACCAATCCGGAATTCATCCTGAGAAGATTCGTATGGGTAGGGAACCGGGAGGTGGCCGGTAGCTGACCGAATAATTTGTTTATGAAATATATACTTTCCATCATGCTGATCATTTTTGTGGCTGCCTGCGAACAGGCGCCCAAAGCTGATAAAGCAACTATTACAGAAGCTCATCCGGTAAAAGAGAGCGTAGGAAGCCCATACCTGGTAGATACCGTTAACAGTGAAATACAGTGGATCGGTACCAAACCAACGGGGAAACATGTTGGCCTTTTTAAGATACAGGAAGGAAAACTGTTAGTAAAAGACACCGCTATTACGGGCGGAAATATCATTATTAAAATGAATTCCCTCGAAAATATAGACCTGTCCAAAACAGATACTACACTCAAACGCAAACTGGAAAACGAGTTAAAAGGCCCACTGTTCTTCGATGTGAACACATTCCCTGTAGCTACCTTCGAGATCACCAGTGTGTCTGATTTTTCTCCTTCTGTAGGTAATGAAGTATTAATGAAGAACGCAAATTATACCATACAAGGTAATCTGACTATTAAGAATATCACTAAAAATATCTCCTTCCCGGCTATCATCAGATTTGAAAAGAACGAGATAAGCGCCATGGCCAATTTCAATATCGACAGGACCCTCTGGGGTATGACCTACAGGGCAGACAAGTCCATGCAGGATAAACTGATCAATTCCGCAGTGAACATTGAATTCAGGCTGAAAGCGAAAAAATAAGTGAAGTGATTATAAATAGAAATGCCGCGGATCTATCCGCGGCATTTCTATTTATAATCACTTCACTTATCATTTCTTCCTTTCTGCTTTGAACCTTCCATTTGGCTGTACCGATGTCAATCCCGTTACCTCGCCTTTCTCATTTACATTGAATTCTATCGTAAAGCCATTCACATCCTTTAGGCTGAATTTATCTTTATCAACAGGCACCAGAGTATAGTCTGTTTGTCCGGGTACATCCAGCATCAGCTGATTATCTCCTTTGATGTGAACCCTCGCCTCCATGCCACCGAATAAATATACACCGATGTACTTCTGCAATGTGGTGTTATTAAGCGGCAGGGCTTTAGGGGTCCTGTTGAATATCACAGGATCTTTCACGCCCAGATCCGCTTCTGCGCTGGTAATATCACCATTGATATCTGTATTGAACTTGACTTTTGTACCGCCTGCCGTACTGTCTATCCCTGTTTCCTTATCTACAGTATATGTCTGGAAGATATCGTACGATACGTGTTTAAGATATTCCTTGCTATCTGGCAGTAACGCAAACAATGAGTCATTCTCCATAATCACTTCAAACCGGCCGAAAGCGTTACTGGTATAGATACCCGTATAATCCTTCAGATCTTTCCGGATCACATCTGCACCCTTCACCTTCGCAACAGCAGTATCTTTCTTCTTCTGATCTTTTTCCTTCACTCTCATCTCGTTCAGCTTCTTTACAGCAGTATCACTCCAGGCGAAATATTTCGTGCCCAACAGCCTGTCTGAAAATATATTCCTCAGCAGGACCGGTACGTGTGAACCGGTTTGATTGCTCAGGATGATAATACCGATGCTATCGGATGGGTAAAAGCAGGTGCTGGCGGAAAATCCATCTATGTTACCGCCATGCTCCACCTGGTAGTGGCCGCGATAAGTAGATAACATCCAGCCCAGGCCATAAGTACCGCCATATATATCGGGAAACTCCTGACCAGGTCTCCCCCCGCCAATCGTCATCTGCGCGCTGGTGGCCTCTGTTACATATGCAGCAGGCAATACCTGCTTTCCGTTCAGTTTACCACCATTGATCCAGGCCATCACCCATTTCGCCATGTCATTCACACAACTGTTGATACTGCCGGCAGGACCTATTACAGTGATATTCTTGTACGGGACCTTCTTAATCACGCTGTCTTTTTCGACATCATACCCCAGGGAGGCATCTTCCACTTTGAAACCTTCCAGGGAGGTAGAGCTGTGGTACATACCAAGACTATCAAAGAAGCGTGTCTTGATATTTTCCTCCCAGCTTTTGCCGGTCAGCTTTTCAGCTACAACGCCCTGGGCCATGAACATGAAATTGTTGTACTGCCATTTGTAGCGTAAGGGTTCATTGGGCACCATATACCGGATGCGTTGCAAAAGAGAATCCCGCGTGGAAGGGGCTAACAGGTACCAGGATATGTCATAGCGCGACAATCCTGTACGGTGGCTCATCATATCACGCAGGGTGACATGTGCGTTCAGATCATCGTTGTTAAATACAAGCTCGGGGAGATACTGACGTACAGGGGTTTCAAAGTCCAGCTTACCTTCCTGCCTTAATATCCCGAGCAGGCCGGAAGTAAAGGCCTTGGTGCAGGAGCCAATGGCAAAAACAGTGTTGGGCGTAACAGGCAGCTTTTTCTCATAGTCCCGGTAACCATACCCTTTGGAGTAGATGATCTTATCTTTCTCTACGACGGCAATGGCTACGCCCGCGGCATGCCAGTCCTGTAATACTTTCTCCACGATCTTATCTATACCGGCAAAACGCTGTTGCTGCTGTTTATCAGTAGATTGAGCGCCGGCATGCAGGGATGCCAGCAAGAGGCTTAGATACAGGCTAACTTTTTTCATTTGGGATATTTAGTTAGCCTAAAGTAACGAAAGATTACTTAAATCCCGTAGTTCTTCATAACGTGGAAGCCTGCTCCTCAGGCAGAGACAGCTTTGTCTTCATAGATCAGACTTGAAAAATCGCATAGTTTACTCAGCAGATTACACAATTCTACCCCATGTTCCGTCAGTGCATAGGTCACTTTAGGAGGCATGCCTGGAAACTGATGACGGGTGATCAATCCACTTTTCTCCAGCGTTTTCAGCCTGTCTGATAAAATATGATCGGTAATATACGCCAGCTCTTCGCGGATACCGGAAAAACGGTTATTACCTTCCTCTATGCAAAAGAGGACATCTGTGGTCCACCGGCGGCTCATTGTAAACAGCAGCTCATTCAGCGGACATTTATTCTCCAGGTAAGACTGGTTCTGGAAGTTTGATGAATTCGTTTTTCTTTCAGCCATATACACACATTTTTTGATACGATTCCCTCAATTTACTGCGATTGTCCCAGAAGTCAAAGCAGTTTTGGATGGATGGCCGGACGCCCTGAAAACGCATCATTCGTATCTTTACGCAAAACAGTACCTGACAAAGTCGCCGCCCACATACGGCTGTTCCGGGAGGAATAGCAGGCAGCGTCACCAGTTCAGCAAAAATTGAATATGATCCGCTTGACATTAATTTTTATCACCTTCCTGGTATCTCTTTTAGCCGTCTTCAGAGCGCCTACCTATCACTTATGGTTGCTGGCAATTGGTGTAGCCGAATTTGCCTGGGTATTTATCACGCTCACCTTTGTACTGTTGGTGGCGGGGTTCATAACCGGGAAATATCAGCTGGCAGGTACCCTGCTGGGAATTATTACCCTTTTTATACTCCTTTCTCCCATTTTCAGAGCATATATAGTGGCAAGGCAGTTGCCTGCGGAAATGGATGCCGCCCTGGGAGAAAATGAGCATGCCAGCGGCATACAGCCATTCAGCCTGCTGACCATGCTGAAAGACTATCCTCAACAGCCGGTCCCTTCAAAGACCCTCCCCTACCGTAAGGATGATCTGCCTTCCTCCACACTGGACTTTTATCCCGCACAGCAACCAGGCCTGCGGCCATGCGTGATCGTAGTGCATGGGGGCTCCTGGAGCAGTGGCGATAGCAAACAACTACCTGAACTGAATAATTATATGGCGCACGCCGGCTACCATGTAGCCTCCGTCAACTACAGGCTGGCGCCGGCATTTCGCTGCCCTACACAAATAGAGGACGTATATGCCGCGATGGATTACCTCCGCGAACATGCAGCAGTTCTTCAGATAGATACCAGCAACTTCGTGTTGCTGGGCCGCTCTGCCGGCGCGCAGATCGCATTACTGGCAGCGTACCGTCAAAAGGTACCGGGCCTGAAAGGCGTCATAGACTTCTATGGCCCTGCAGATATGGTATGGGGATATTCATTGCCCGCCAATCCCCTGGTGATGGATTCCCGCAAAGTCCTGGAGAATTACCTCGGAGGTGCTTATAACGCCGTTCCGGATAATTATGCCGCCAGCTCACCAATTGAATTTGCAGATCAACATACAGTGCCCACGCTCATTATACACGGAGAGAACGATGTACTTGTGGCCTATGAGCACAGTATCCGGCTCAATAAAAAATTGACTGTCAAGGGCGTTAAACATTTTTTCCTGTCCCTGCCCTGGGCTACGCATGGATTTGACTACAACCTGAAAGGTCCGGGAGGGCAGCTGTCCACTTATGCGGTGGATAGGTTTCTAAGGAATGTAACGCGGTGATATTGGAACCTGGAAGAAATATCCGGGCTTTTTTATTATTGCTTTATGCAATTTGTACATTTAACGCATCCTATAGCTATGAAACGATACCGATCCTTTACCCAGAACATTTCTCAATACCTTTCGGGGGAGCGGGCTCCCGGTAAAAAGGGGCTTTTCATATTTGTCACTGCTATTGTCTCAGCACTATCTTTCTTCATGCCGGAAGCCATTGCCCAACGGGTGTCGTTAGCTGTCTCTCTTGTGATGGCGCCGCCTACTCCGGTTGATAGCACCACCAATCCCTTTTCTTTAGTTCGCCCTGCAAACACTGTAAGATTTATATGCGGAGTTGTTTTGGATACTACAGGTGTTCCCCTCCCAGGCGCGACATTACGGTTGTTTCCAACAAGTGAAGCGCTTGGTACAGCAACAGGGATCGAAGGAGAATTTACATTAAAAATACCACCCTCATACATAAAAGATTCCCTGTCATTAAGAATATCACTTGTTGGCTTCATCACGCAAGTCCATAGATTATCTCAATTTCAGCAGAATGATCATATCGAAATATGTATGGCCGTTGATCAACGACATATCGGATGTCCTCCCGTAATGCCTGTCAAACAGGAGAACGTTCATAGAATCAATCAAGATCTTATCAACAAGCCAGCACTGATCAAATATTCTTTGTAAACTAAGCACCAGATAATCGTTGTTGTGTTCCTAAAATTAAGATAAATGAAATCATCCTATACTTTGTCAATTACCACTCCCTGCCACGAATTATGGAATGAGATGAATCCTGTCGACAAAGGACGATTTTGTCAGCATTGCCAGCAAACAGTGACAGACTTCTCTGCGTTGAGCGACGCTCAGCTCATTGAGTTATTGAAGAGCAAAAAGGCCAGTGCCTGTGGGCGTTTTACTGCCGACCAGTTAAACAGAGCGATTTATGCGCCGGTTCCTGAAAAGCGCCACAAACCTTATGTATCTATCGCTGCTGTTGTTGCTGCGCTGAGCATAGCGATACCTTCTGTAAAAGCCGCAGTCTTCACAGCTAAAACAGAACAAACCGCAGATGGTAAGCAAAAGCGGGCCACATATGACATTACATCAGAGAATCCGGTAGGCTTTATTTCAGGCGTAATAAAAACAGATAAGGACCACTTGCCGCTGCCGGGTGCAACTATAAAAATAAAAGATCGGAATGTCGGGGCAGTAACTGATGAGGAAGGAAATTTCAAACTAAGGATACCTCCTGATTTCAAGGAAAAGGTGCTGATACTTGAGGTCAGCTTTATCGGTTATGCAAAGAAACATGTTAAGGTAGTACTACGGAAGAATAGTAAACCACTTGATATAATGCTGAAAGAGGACACCACCGTATTGGGGGGATATGGTATTCACTTTATTACTGATAACAAACAGGAGCTCTCCATATGGAAGAAATTCACTGGTACAGTGAGAGCTATTCTCAGTTAATAATTATTCACAATTCACAACTATCACATGAAAAAGCCATCTTCCATTATCATATCCATCCCTACACCCTGCCATGAATCCTGGGATGCAATGACACCGACAGCCAAAGGCAGGTTCTGTCAAAACTGTCAGAAGACAGTAACTGATTTTTCAAACATGAGTGATCAACAGATCATCTCTTACCTGAAGAACAGGCAGGGAGAAATTTGCGGGCGCTTTCACACCGAACAATTAAGCAGAGAGCTCGCCATGCCCGCCAATAAAAGAAAGAATGTCTTAGCACCAATAGCGGCCATGGTTGCAGCATTGACTGTGTCCATTCCATCAGTCATGGCTAAAAGCAACCCGGAGAAAATACAGTTAACTCCTGAGCGAGCTGATATAACACCTCAACATAGGGATACCTTGCTGCCTATAAAAGGTATTGTCATAGACAGTGCGAGTAAATCTGCTCTTCCAGGAGTAATCATCATACTTAAGGGGCAAGAAGTATATGCATTAACAGACAGCACCGGGAAGTTCGAGCTGCAAATTCCCGGGAACTACAAAGACAAACCGCTTACGCTGGAAGTACACCACAGTGAGTATGTTCCAAAGGACTTCATTATTTCAGGCCATGATGTAGCATATATAGAATTTCCAATGCAAATCCGTAAAGGCCCAACGCCAACCTTATTCATGGGAGCAGTTGCCAGGGTAGAAGCAGCCTCGCTGACATCAAAACCTAACTTTTGGCAACGTTTTAGATATAAAGCAGGCCAACTTTTTCGTTGAGGATGTATTTTGAAACCCATTCTTTAGCTTTGACGAACCATGAAAACAACTCCGCTGATACTATCGATCCCTACACCCTGCCATGAATCATGGGACGCAATGACACCGACAGACAAAGGCAGGTTCTGTCAAAGCTGTCAGAAGACGGTAATTGATTTTTCAAACATGAGTGATCACGAAATCATCTCTTTCATCAACATAAGCAAAGGTAATATCTGTGGTAGCTTTCGGGAAGGGCAATTGAACAGGCAACTCATTTCATCTGATAACACACGTAAGCGTCCCTTTGTATCTATTGCTCAATGTTAACAGCACTATCTGTAAGTATTCCATCTGTAGAAGCCAATGGTAAAGCGACACAAGTGCAGACAATGCCTGAAAAATCTGATGTGGCAGTAAAGCCCCAACAGCAGCCAGATACCTTACCGCATATCACAGGCATTATAACTGATGAAGCAGGTGATCCCATTTGGTATACCAGCGTAAGATTAGACACAACAACAATAGGCACTAGTACAGATACTACGGGAAGATTCGACTTAGAGATCCCATCAGATTACAAGGAGAAAACTATCATGTTGGTCATATCATATCCCGGTTTTTATACACAGGAAGTTATTCTACCTCTGGCGGGGATTCCTAATACGAGTCATGAACCGATGTTGTGTATTACTATGCATCCACAGTACAAAGGAGGAATAGAATTCAGAAGAATAACATTATGGGAGCGGCTGAGATACAAAGTAAGACATCTATTCCATTGATCTTCACCGTAAGAATTTACTGAACATCTGTCACAAGGATAATTATTCCAATATGAAAAAAGCGCCGCTCATATTATCTGTTCCTCAACCCTGCCATGAGACATGGGCAGACATGACGCCTACTGAGCAAGGCAGATTCTGTTAAAACTGCGAGAAGGCGGTAACTGACTTCTCGAATATGAGTGATCAGCAGATCATTTCATACCCCAGGAACAGACGTGAAGAAGTTTGCGGACGCTTTCATGCTGAACAATTAAGCAAAGAGCTCAGTATGCCCATTGATAGAAGAAAGAATATTGACCAATAAACATTCTATCTTCTAAATTGTTAGTGCTCGTATGAAAAATACCTCACCAGGAATATCCATACCTAGGCCATGTAATGAATCATGGAACAATATGCTGCCTGTGCAGAAAGGCAAGTTTTGTCAAAGCTGCCAAAAGGTTGTAGTAGACTTTACACAAATGAGCGATGAGCAAATACTTCAGTACCATAAAGCGCATCCTGGTAAAAGCTGTGGGCATTATTACGCATCTCAGCTCAACCGCTCACTTGAAGCAACTCAACCTATCAGGAGAAGATTTCTGCCGGCCCTTCTATTAGCTCCATTGACGACATTCATTTTCACTTCTACGAAAGGTTTTGCCCAAACAACGCACGAGACCATTCAGTTACAGGAGTCGGGTAGTCCCGTGATCCACATCGAAAAAACTCCTGTTGAAAAAAGCGATTCGTCTTATCTGATCAGAGGAATAATTTTAGACATAAAAAATAACCCACTTACAGGCATATCAGTAGTGATCAAAGGAACCAAGACAGGCATGATTACAGAAAGTGATGGGAGCTTCAAATTAAATGTAAGGAAAACACATGGAGAAATATGCGTTCAGGCATCAGGGATAGGGTATGAAACCGCAGAATACACTGTTCCTGTAAACAACTTCTCAAATACAAGTGAACTGTGTATTACTCTATCAGAAGTTCAAGATGTGTTCACAGGTGAAACCATTATACTTCCCTACCATCGCCGTTCCTTTCTAATACTTGCCAGATTAAAATTAAGGCACTTATTTAGTCGTTAATATCATTCGCCGTCAGGCACAAAATTGATATCCACCCCTTCCTTAAAAGTCACATACACCCTTCTCCAGGGATCATCATCGATCAACTCCCATTTATGCCCGGTGCCATAGGTATCCATAGCGATCAGTATTTCTCCCGGTCTTAGGGTAAATTGTTCCCCCAGGTATGTCTCAAACAACAACGTTCCGGATAGGGTAATGACATATTGAGTAGTCGGTGCAGGATGCCAGTCATAGGTAGAATGGGGTGCTGTTTCGTTGAACATGATAGAATCTGCTTCATTCACGTCCCGGTGTGTTACTGTACCCACTGCAAAATGAGAATGCCCGTCTTCGCCTGTATATAGTTTATATGCTCTGATCATAGTCCTTATATCCTGTTTTCATGCACAAGATAGAACTGTTAAATCTAAAGTTTTGCTAAAATCAGGACATCATTCATGTATTTACACTGCCAAAACTGCATCTCTGTAAGACGAGTATCAACAAATACGTCTCTATATACATAATTGATTAAGTCAATATTTTATAAACTTAATAACCAAACAATAATAACACATGCTCCCGTTAACGCCACATACATAATTGACCTTGTCAAACATGCATTTTCGCCATTATGTCATACGCACCCCTGATTTTTCCAGCTATCTGCAACTATTTATTATAGTAGCATGTTAATCATAATGCACACAGTTTTACATTTACTTTGTATCAGGAAGAGCAATATACACACCTTAACAAACAGCGTCCACATGTTAAATTTTGAATTCAGGAACCCAACGAAGATCTTATTCGGCAAAGGACAGATTGCCAATCTCCCCAAGGAAATTCCAGCCGGGGCAAAGCTACTGATGCTTTATGGCGGTGGCAGTATTAAACAGAATGGTATTTATGATCAGGTAAAAGATGCCTTACAGGGATTTACCGTACTGGAATTCAGCGGTATTCCTGCCAATCCGGAATATGAGGTATTACTGAAAGCCCTCAAAGTGATCAAAGAAGAAAAGATCGACTTTATGCTGGCTGTCGGTGGCGGCTCTGTTATTGACGGTGTCAAATTCCTCTCATCTGCCGCCCTTTATGAAGGCGACAGCCCATGGGATATACTATCCCAAAGAATCTCCACTAAAAAAGGACTGCCATTTGGTACTGTCCTTACATTACCGGCTACAGGTTCAGAAATGAACTCCGGGGCCGTGATCAGCAGGAAGGAGACGCAGGAGAAATTCTCCATGGGAGGCCCGGGGCTATTTCCGCAATTCTCCATTCTCGACCCACAGGTAGTAGCCTCCATTCCGAAACGTCAGCTGGCCAATGGTATTACGGATGCTTTCACACACGTGCTGGAACAGTACATGACCTACCCTGCCGGCGCTATGCTTCAGGACAGGATCGCAGAAAGTATCATGCAGACGCTCATAGAGGTGGCACCCAGGATCATAAGAGATCCTGCTGATTATGAGGCTGCCGCCAATTTTATGTGGAGCTGTACCATGGCCCTCAATGGCCTGATACAGAAAGGAGTACCTACCGATTGGGCGATACATGCCATGGGGCATGAATTGACCGCTATGTTCGGAATAGATCATGCCAGAACCCTGGCTATTATTGCACCTTCTCATTACCGCTACAACTTTAATGGCAAAAAAGAGAAGCTGGCCCAATATGCTGAACGTGTCTGGAATGTAACAGCGATGAGCCTGGAAGAACAGGCTACTGCCGGCATAAAGATGACAGAAGAATTCTTTCACTCCCTCGATATCAGCACAAGACTGTCTGAGTACACCGGGTCATATGAAGGAACAGCTCAGATCATCTCTCAAAGGTTCACGGAAAGAGGCTGGAACGGCTTAGGTGAAAGAAAGGCATTAACACCAGATGATGTTGAGAAGATTGTGGAAATGAGTTATTAATGCGAATAAAAAAACTCCGTCAGCAATCCTTTAAATAAGGATGGCTGACGGAGTTAATGTTTATAGCGAGCACATATCAGACTACCACCCCGGTATCTTCCATTTTATCCTGCAACTCTTTCACCGTCATATTATACAACACACTATGACGCCCGTTCACACGTTGTACCAGGTGTACATGAGCAATGAAATGCTGTACGATCTGAATCTTGTCGCTCGGCGTTACCACCAGCAATTGCAGATGCAACTGCTTACAAAGCTCCATCAGGTAAGTTGCCTTTTCCTCATCCTGGTTACTAAAGCTTTCATCCACTGCGATGAAGCGCAGGCTACGCGCATTCTTCCCTTCGCGGGTGATACCGAACTGGTAAGCAATAGCGCTACATAGAATAGTGTAGGTCAGCTGTGCTTTCTCACCACCGGACAACTGCCCCATCTGTCGGTATATCTTCTTGGACTCATTCGTTTCCCTAAAGCGCTCATCTGCCCAGAACTCAAACCAGTTACGGGCATCCAGTACGCGGGCACGGTAAGCCTCGCTCTCATCCAATGCGGCGATAAGCGGTTGTACCTTCTCACGGAAATGCAGTGCTTTCTCTTCAAAGCTACTCTGCTGCCAGTTGGCTGCCTGCGGTAAAGCGTCCAGCAAACGCCCCTTAAATTCCCTGGCTTCAGAGCCGGAGGCAACAGGCCTTTTCACCAGCTGGATATATGTATCCGGAAGACGGTTGAAATTAATACCGCTCAGCGAATGATTCAGTTTCTGTATTGTATTGGAAATATCACGTTCCCACTTCTCCATTTCCTCATTCAGTCCGCCGATCTTATAAGTGATCGTAACGTTGATATA